>NZ_JARJLT010000131.1 GCF_029335315.1 Pseudomonas citronellolis | reverse complement strand
TCCAGGGGATGATCGAGGAACTCCAGGTCGGCGCCCGCGAAGCGGTCACCACCATGGGCGAGAGCCAACGCTTCAGCCTGGAAAGCGTGGAGATCGCCAACCGCGCCGGTCAGCGCCTGGCCAGCGTGACCGGGCGGATCAGCGAGATCGACGCGATGAACCAGTCGGTGGCCACCGCCACCGAGGAACAGACCGCCGTGGTCGACTCGCTGAATATGGACATCACCGAGATCAACACCCTCAACCAGGAAGGCGTGGAAAACCTCAAGGCCACCCTGCGCGCCTGCGCCGACCTGGAGAACCAGGCCGGCCGCCTGCGCCAGCTGGTGGACAGCTTCCGCATCTGATCCGCCGACCAAGAAAAAGGCGCCTGCAGGCGCCTTTTTCTTACACTCACCCACCGTAACCTGTAGGAGCGGGCCCTGCCCGCGAATCGCGCGCAAGGCGCGCTCCTACAAGGGTGCGAACGCTCTACTAGCGCCGCTTGCCTCCCAGCAACGAACCCATCAGCCCGCGCACCAGCTCGCGGCCGATCTGGTTGGCCGCCTGGCGCACCACCGTCTTCATGGTCTGGCTGGCCAGGCTGCCGAGGATTTCCCCGGCCATGCCGCCCAGGCTGCTGCCGGTGTCGGCCTTGGTCTGGCTGGGCGCCATCTTGGCGTCGGTACGCCCGGTCAGGCGTTCGTAGGCCGACTCGCGGTCGATCGGCTTGTCGTAGCGCCCCGCCAGCGGCGAGGTGCGGATGAGTTCGGCGCGCTCGGCGTCGCTCAGCGGGCCGATGCGCGACTGCGGCGGGGCGATGGCCACGCGCTGGACCATGGACGGCGTGCCCTTCTCCTCCAGGGTGCCCACCAGCGCCTCGCCGATACCCAGTTCGGTGAGCACTTGCAGGGAGTCGAACGCCGGGTTCGGACGGAAGCCGTCGGCCACCGCGCGCAGGGACTTCTGCTCCTTCGCGGTGAAGGCGCGCAGGCCGTGCTGGATGCGCAGGCCGAGCTGGGCCAGCACGTCGTCCGGCAGGTCGCTGGGCGACTGGGTGACGAAATACACCCCCACGCCCTTGGAGCGGATCAGCCGCACGACCTGCTCCAGGCGATCGTGCAGGGCCTTGGGCGTGCCGTTGAACAACAGGTGCGCCTCGTCGAAGAACAGCGCCAGCACCGGCTTGTCGGCGTCGCCGCGCTCCGGGAGCTGCTCGAACAGCTCGGAAAGCATCCACAGCAGGAAGGTGGCGTAGACCTTGGGCGCCTCGTGCACCAGCTTGCTGGCGTCGAGCAGGTGAATACGCCCACGGCCATCGGCGTCCAGGCGCAGGATGTCCTCCAGTTGCAGCGCCGGCTCGCCGAAGAAGGCCTCGGCGCCTTGTTGCTCCAGGGTCGCCAGGCGCCGCAACAGCGCCTGGGCGGAAGCGCCGGTGAACAGGGCGCGATCGTCGCCGAGCACCTCCGGGTGATCCCGGAGATACCCCAGCAACGCCTTCAGGTCCTTCATGTCGAGCAGCAGCAGGCCCTGCTGGTCGGCGACCTTGAAGGCCGCATAGAGCGCGGCCTGCTGGCTGTCGGTCAGCTCCAGCAGGTTGCCCAGCAGCAGCGGGCCCATTTCGCTCAGGGTGGTGCGCAGCGGGTGGCCGGTCTTGCCGGCGACGTCCCACAGGCTCACCGGGTAGGCCTTGGCCTGGTAGCCCAGCCAGGGCATCGCGGCGATGCGCTCGGCCACCTTACCCTGGGGGTTGCCCGCCGCGCCCAGGCCACAGAGGTCGCCCTTGATGTCGGCGGCGAACACTGCGACGCCGGCGTCGCTGAAGCTTTCGGCGAGGTGCTGGAGGGTCACGGTCTTGCCGGTGCCGGTGGCGCCGGCGATCAGGCCGTGGCGGTTGGCCAGCTTCCACGGCTGGCCGACGGGCTGGCCATCGGGGCCGGCACCGATGATGAGTTCGTTGCTCGCTGACATCCTTGCTCCCCTGCTGAACGGAAGGTCACCCGGCAAGACTGGCGCGTCGCGCGGCGAAGCGCAACGCCGCCGCAGCGCTTTTCAGCCGTGGCTCGCGTCGACCCGGAAGACGTGCTTGAGGTAGCGGCCGAAGTTCTCGTCGTTGCACTGCATCTTGCCCGGGGTGTCGGAGATCTTCGCCACCGGCTGGCCATTGCAGGCGGTCATCTTCAGCACGATGTTCATCGGCTCGACGCCGGGAATGTCGCAGGTGAAATGGGTGCCGATACCGAAGCTGACGTCGATCCGTCCGCGCAGCGAACGGTAGATGTGCAGCGCGCGCGGCAGGTCGAGACCATCGGAGAACACCAGGGTCTTGCTGCGCGGGTCGATGCCGAGCTGCTCGTAGTGGGCGATGGCCTTCTCCGCCCACTGCAGCGGCTCGCCGGAATCATGGCGCAGGCCGTCGAAGAGCTTGGCGAAGTACAGGTCGAAGTCTCGCAGGAAGGCATCCATGGTGATCACGTCGGTCAGCGCGATACCGAGCTGGCCGCGGTACTCGCGAACCCAGGCGTCCAGCGCGGCGGCCTGGCTGTCGATCAGCCGCGGGCCGAGCTGCTGGTGCGCCATCAGCCACTCATGGGCCATGGTGCCGAGCGGCTTGAGGTCGAGCTTCTGCGCCAGGTGCACGTTGCTGGTGCCGACGAAACGCCCGGGAAAACCGGCCTTCAGCTCGGCGACCACGCACTCCTGCACGGCGTAGGAAAAGCGCCGGCGGGTGCCGAAATCGGCCATCTTGAAGCCCGCCAGCTCCTCCGCGCTGGCTTCGCCGCGCAGCCAGTCGAACTTCTCGTGCAGGCGCGCGCGCACCAGCTCCAGGCTCACCTGCGGGTGGCGCTGCAGGTTGCGCGCCTCGCTGACGCTCGCCAGCACCGGTACCTCGAAGAGGATCACGTGCAACCAGGGGCCTTTCAGGCGCAGGAAGAACTCGCCGTTCTCGATGCCGGTCTGCACGTAGCGCCTGTTGAAACGGAACAGTCCGAGGAAACGGATGAAGTCGGGCTTGAAGAACGGAATGCGTTCGAGGAAAGCCAGCTCCTCGGCGCTGAAGCTCAGGCAGGCCAGGGCCTCGATGCGCTCGCGGATGCCCTCCAGGTAAGGCCGCAGGTCCTCGCCGTTGCGGCAGCGGAACTCCCACTCCACCTCGGCGTTCGGGTAGTTGTGCAGCACCGCCTGCATCATGCTCAGCTTGTAGAAGTCGGTATCCAGCAGGTTCTGCACGCCGAACGGGGAAAACGCGGACCCAGCCATGCTCGCCTCTCGCTTGTCATCAGCCTGCAGTCTACCGGCCTGCCGGCGACGCGCGCAGAAAAAACCCCGCCGTAGCGGGGTTTTCGGGAAACTACCGGATCAGCGCGGCGCGCTGGCGCCCCCCTGGGACATGCCGAAGAGGAACAGCAGCAGGTCGTGATCCGGACGCGCCGCTTGCTTGGCCTGCACGTTAGGCGGCACGTGACAGATGTCCTGCAAGCCCTTGGAGTCGACCACCGTGGGGCCAGGCTCATGCCAGGCCGCCGCCGCCCAGGTCGCCACGCCCAAGGCGCCGACCAGGAGCAAACTTCGCGTGATTTCTAGTTTCATGTCTGCAACCCTTTGATGGCGCTGCCAAACGCCGCTTCGTAACCATAGACAAAGGCCTGCCACTGCGCTTCCGTCCACGACGAACGGCGTTTCACCTGGCGCAGGTCATGGCGCGCCGCACGCTTCGCACTGAAACGCTGGCGGGCTTTCTCCAGGTCGATCAGGGCTACATCGATCTGCTCGCCTTCGACCTTGACGAAGACGTGCTTGGTATACAGGCAGCCATGCTGCCAGCGACCGAGGTTGAGCTTGGCCAGGGTCCGCCCATACTGCTGCAGGACACGCTGGTGCAACGCCTCGCCCCAGCGCTCGTGGTCGCCACGGGCGTACAGGTCTTCCAGGCTGGAATAGCCGTCGAGGGATTCGGTGACCAGCAGCGCCTGCCATTCACCGTCGAGCTTGCGGCAACCGGCGTAGACCAGGGTCGGCACCTTGACCCCGAGGCGCGCGGCGGCCTGCAGGGCGTCGCGCTCGCGGATCGCGGTCGGGTAACCGAAGGGGTGCAGCAGGTCACGGTAGATGTGCCCCACTTGCTGCTTGCGATAGAGCAGGCGGCCATCGTCGGTGAGCACGCGCTGCACACCGCTCTCGCCGCCCCGACGCCGATTCGGCTCTTCCACCCATTTGCCGGGAATCTGCAACCAGCGATCGATGGCGTCCTCACCGGAAATTTGCTGCAGAGCTGCCAGATCAGCGCTCATCGTCACTCCTTACGCAAAATGTAGACCCGCCACATGTGGACCAGCGGGACGAAATCGATATGGTCCTGCACCTTGAAACCGGCCTGGCGGAACTCCGCCTCGATGGTTTCGGCGGGAATCACGAAGCGGTTCTGGTACTGGTGTTTCCGCCGCGTCGCCTCGGCGCGCCGGCGCTTCCATGCCTTGAAGTTGCCGTCCACCCAGAGCGACAGGACCACGCTGTCGCGCGTCACCCGATGGAACTCGCGAAGCATCGTCATGCGATCGCCCGACTCTCCGATGTGGTGCATCAGGCGCATGCTGAAGATGCTATCGACGGCGTTGTCCGGCAGATCGATGGCGAACGCCGAAGTCTGCAAAGGTCGAACCCGTTTGACAACCTCTTCCGGTTGACCGGCGCAGGCCACCGCGATCATGTCGGCGGAATTGTCCGCGCCGATGATCACCCGGTTGTCCTTCTCCGCCAGCATCGGCCAGAAACGCCCGGCGCCGCACGGCAGGTCCAGCACCAGGTTCGGCTGGCCGGCAAGCTTGAGCGCCTGGCGGGCGATCTGGACATCGCGCCAGTGGGAAAGTTTCCGCGACAGTCCGGCCTGGTGCTTGCGCAGGTAGCGCTCGGCGTGGGCGCGATCGTACTTCTGGGAAAACTCGAGGTCGACGGGCTTGTCGCTCATGGTGGGGTACCTGTTCGATTTTTATACGGAAGCTAAGGGCCGACCTGTATGAGGGTGGTCAAACCCGAGTGAAAATTGCGTCAATGGCCGGCCAGCAGGCGAACCTCGAAACGGCATCCATGCGGGTAGGCTGGCGTCAGGCTGACATCCCAGCCTTCCGCCGTGCAGATCCGGCGCACCAGCGAAAGGCCCAGTCCAAGGCCTTCGCCGCGTTGCTGAGGGCCACGCACGAAGGGTTGGAACATGCGCTCGCGCTGTTCCTCGGGTATCCCTTCGCCGCTGTCCTCGACGACAAATCCGCTGGCGGACAATTGCAAGCGGATGTGTCCGGAATCCGTGTAATGAGTAGCGTTACGTAACAGATTGCTCATCACCGAGCGCAGGAAGGCGGCGTTGAACTGTCCGTCTGGTGCTGCTCCACTCTCGTAGATCAGCGTCAATCCCTTCGCTTCTATGGGCCCGCGCCATTGCCCGACCAGGTCGTCGGCGATGCGTCGCAGGCCCGCCCGCGGCGCAATGTCGAGTTCCTTGGTGCGCGAGCGCGCCAACATCAGGAACGTCTGCACCAGGTCACGCATCTCTTCGCTGGCGGCGCCGATACGCGCCAGCTGGGTCCGCGACCGCGCGCTCAACCCCGGCTCCTCGGCGAGCAGCTCGCAACTGGTGGCGATGACCATCAGCGGCGTACGCAACTCGTGGCTGACATCGCTGGTGAACAACTTCTCCCGGTTCAGCACCTCATGGACCTGACCAATCGCATAATCGAACGCCGCCGCCAGTTCGCCGACCTCGTCGTTGGCGTAGTCCGGCGCCAGCGGTGGGGCCAGGTCCAGCAACTGATCGCGATGGCGAACCTGGCGCGCCAGGCGCGCCACCGGCTCCATCACCTTGCGCGACAGCAACCAGCCGAGCAGGCCGGCCAACGCCAGGCTGAGCACATAGCCGGTCACCACGGCGGCGTACAGTACCTGCTCGCGCGCCTCGAAATCGCTCTGATCCTGCAACAGCACGTAACGTCGCCCTTCGTCGTCACGCACCAGCGCGTGGAACGACAGTTCGCCGTCGAATACCTCGTGGAAGCCTTCGTCCAGCCTCTGCAGCGCCGGCGGCATGGCGTACACGCCGATACCGTCGCTGATATAGAAACGCATCCCCGGGTCCAGCCGCGGCCCGCGACCGCTGTGCAGGTCCTCGTTGATGATCCGGTCCAGTTCGCCGCCCAGATCCCGTGAGATCAGGCGCTCCTCGACCACGTGCACCACGCCGACGATGCTCAGCGAAAACAGACCACCCACCAGGGCGGTCATGAACACGAAAGCAAAGACAATCCGACGGGAAAGGCTCTGCTTATACTCCATTCGTTTCCTCCGCCAGGCGGTAGCCGACACCATGGACGGTGTGCAGCAGCGACATGGCGAACGGCTTGTCGATCACCTGGCGCAACTGGTGGACGTGGCTGCGCAGGCTGTCGCTGTCCGGGCAATCGTCGCCCCAGACGGCTTCCTCGAGCACGTCGCGGCGGACCACGTGCGGGCTCTTCTGCATCAGCACGGCCAGCAGCTTCAGGCCGATCGGGTTGAGCTTCAGCGCCTTGCCGGCGCGGTTCACTTCCAGGGTGTCGAGGTTGTAGCTCAGGTCCGCCACCTGCAGTTCGCGGCGACCGCCACCCTGGGTCCGACGCAGCACCGCTTCGATACGGGCGGCCAGTTCGGACAGGGCGAAGGGCTTGAGCAGGTAGTCGTCGGCACCGGAGCGGAAGCCCTGCAGACGGTCATCCAACTGGTCGCGGGCGGTCAGCATGATTACCGGGGTGTCACGCCGCGCGTCTTCGCGCAGGCGCCGGCACAGGGTGAAACCGTCCAGGCCCGGCAGCATCACATCCAGCACTATCAGGTCGTAGTGCGCCGTGGCCGCCAGGTGCAGGCCGGACAAGCCGTCCTGCGCGCAATCCACGGTGTAACCCTTGAGTCCCAGGTAGTCCGCCATATTGGCCAGGATGTCCCGATTGTCTTCTACCAACAGAATCCGCATGTTCCTCTCCTTGAAGGGCAATCTAGCCTAGCTCGCTTAATTGGAACTTAAGCGTCTTTGACGTTTTTTTCACATTCGTTCGGTCAGGCGGCGGCCTACGCCAGCCGGCGCCTGCGGCTCATTTGCCGAGCAGCCAGTTGCCGGTCAGCAGACCGAGCAGGGTCATCGCCAGGGAACCGCTGACGTGCACCGCGATGGCGCCCATGGCCCAGGCCAGGCGACCTTCCTGCAGCAGCGTGACGACCTCCGCGGAGAAGGTCGAGAAGGTGGTCAGGCCACCGCAGAAACCGGTAATGATCAGCAGGCGCCATTCCGGGGCGATGCCCTGCGCGGTGGCGAAGTAGGCGACAGCGAGGCCGATGATGTAGCCGCCGATCAGGTTGGCGGCGAGGGTGCCGGGGGGGATGGTGGGCAGCAGGCTGTTCAGCTTGAGGCCGAGGTACCAGCGCAGCAGCGCGCCGACGGCGGCGCCGAGGGCAATGGCGAGAACGGGTTTCCACATGTTCCTGTCCTTGAGGGGTAGCGGACAGGGCGCAGGCGAGCGCCTACGCGCCTGATCCAGGTAAATGCGTAGGCATCATCAGCCACAGGGGCGGTTAGAAGGAGGAATGCCATCTCCTGCGCGGAACATCTTGGCACAAAGCGCCGGGAGCGAAAACGAAAAAGCCCCGCCGAAGCGGGGCTTTTTCTCAGCCTGGGGCCGGGTGGCTAAGAACCTATCTACGATCTGCTGCGCGTCGGCATAACTGCGTTAAAAACAGGCGAGCGATGCTCATTTAGCGGACTAAACTCGAACGCGAGCCCGGTCCGTCCCTCGCCTGTTTTGACTCGCTGCGCTCGCCCTTCGGGCCAGCCTTCGGCTGTTACTCCCGTTGGTCGTTGCGCCTTGTTCTGCTCTAGCTCGCGAGATCGTAAACAGGCTCTTACATCATGCCGCCCATGCCACCCATGCCGCCCATGTCCGGCATGGCCGGAGCAGCTTTGTCGTCAGCCACTTCGGCAACCATGGCCTCGGTGGTGACCATCAGGCCGCCGATGGAAGCAGCAGCTTGCAGCGCCGAACGGGTGACTTTGGCCGGATCGAGGATACCCATCTCGATCATGTCGCCGTACACGCCGGTAGCAGCGTTGTAGCCGAAGTTGCCCGAACCTTGCTTGACCTTGTCGACCACTACGCTCGGCTCGTCGCCGGAGTTGGCAACGATCTGACGCAGCGGAGCTTCGACAGCGCGACGCAGCAGGGCGATACCGACGTTCTGGTCTTCGTTGTCGCCTTTCAGGCCTTCGATGGCCTGCAGGGCACGTACCAGGGCAACGCCGCCGCCAGGCACCACGCCTTCTTCCACAGCAGCGCGGGTAGCGTGCAGGGCGTCTTCGACGCGGGCTTTCTTCTCTTTCATCTCGACTTCGGTGGCAGCGCCAACCTTGATCACGGCAACACCGCCGGCCAGCTTGGCCAGACGCTCTTGCAGCTTCTCACGGTCGTAGTCGGAGGAAGTCTCTTCGACCTGCTTGCGGATCTGCAGGACGCGGGCTTCGATGTCGGCTTGAGCGCCGGCGCCATCGATGATGGTGGTGCTTTCTTTGCTCAGGACCACGCGCTTGGCGTTACCCAGGTGCTCCAGGGTGGCGCCTTCCAGGCTCAGACCGACTTCTTCGGAGATGACGGTACCGCCGGTCAGGATGGCGATGTCCTGCAGCATGGCCTTGCGGCGGTCGCCGAAGCCCGGAGCCTTGACGGCCGCGACCTTGACGATGCCACGCATGTTGTTGACGACCAGGGTAGCCAGGGCTTCGCCTTCGACGTCTTCAGCCACGATCAGCAGCGGACGGCCGGCTTTGGCAACGGCTTCCAGCACCGGCAGCATTTCGCGGATGTTGGAGATCTTCTTGTCGACCAGCAGCAGCAGCGGGCCGTCGAGCTCGGCCACCATGGTGTCCGGCTTGTTGATGAAGTAGGGGGACAGGTAGCCACGGTCGAACTGCATGCCTTCTACGACGGACAGTTCGTTTTCCAGGCCCGAGCCTTCTTCGACGGTGATCACGCCTTCTTTACCGACTTTTTCCATGGCTTCGGCAATGATGTTGCCGATGGAGTCGTCGGAGTTGGCGGAGATGGTGCCGACCTGAGCGATGGCCTTGGTGTCGGCGCACGGCTTGGCCAGGTCTTTCAGCTGAGCGACGATGGCCACGGTGGCCTTGTCGATGCCGCGCTTCAGGTCCATCGGGTTCATGCCGGCAGCGACGGCCTTCAGGCCTTCGTTGACGATGGCCTGGGCCAGAACGGTGGCGGTGGTGGTGCCGTCGCCGGCAGCGTCGTTGGCCTTGGAGGCAACGTCTTTCACCAGCTGGGCGCCCATGTTCTCGAACTTGTCTTTGAGTTCGATTTCCTTGGCGACGGAAACGCCGTCCTTGGTGATGGTCGGAGCACCGAAGCTCTTGTCCAGGATGACGTTACGGCCTTTCGGGCCGAGGGTGGCCTTGACGGCGTCGGCCAGCACGTTCACGCCGACCAGCATTTTCTTGCGAGCGGAATCGCCGAACTTAACTTCTTTGGCAGCCATGTTCTCTTTCCTCTAAATCGAATTCGGTGGGGAGGGTGCGGACTGAATCAGTCTTCCAGGACGGCGAGGATCTCGGACTCGCCCATCACCAGCAGTTCTTCGCCGTCGACCTTGATGGCGTTGCTGCCCGAGTACGGGCCGAACACCACCTTGTCACCCACCTTCACTGCCAGGGCGCGAACTTCGCCGTTGTCCAGCACGCGACCGGTGCCGACGGCGACGACTTCGCCACGGTTCGGTTTCTCGGCGGCGGAACCCGGCAGCACGATGCCGCCAGCGGTCTTGGTTTCTTCCTCGCTGCGACGGATGACGACGCGGTCATGCAGAGGACGAAGCTTCATAGTCGTAACTCTCCCAAACAATGGTTTCCAACGGCCGGTTCGATGTCCGGCGGGTTTTGTTGAATCCGGCTTCGCCGGTTTGCGGCCCGGCAGGCGGGCCGCGTAAGACAGCCTGTCCAAGCGACAGGGACCTTGCGGTGCCTGCTACATGAGGTCGGCGCAGAGCATTTCAAGGCCGGGATGAAAAAAATTTCAGCGCAGGCGGTCGTTCTCGCGGCGCTCGAACTCGCCTTCGATCACGTTCGGCCCGCTGGGTCCACGGGATTGCGCCGCCGGGTCGCCGGCGAAGGCGCGGCGGCGCTCTTCCTGCTCACGCATGCGCCGTTGCACGCCGCCCAGCAGCAGGCGGCGGGTGAACGGCAACAGGCAGAACAGGCCGATGATGTCGCTGATGAAGCCAGGCAGCATCAGCAGCGCGCCGCCAACGGCGATCACCAGGCCTTCGAGCATCTCCTTCTCGGGCAGTTCGCCCTGGGCCAGGCGCTCGCGGGCGCGCCACAGCGTCGCCAGCCCGGCCACGCGCAGCAGCGCGGCGCCGAGGAAGGCGCCGGCGATCAGCAGGAGCAGGGTCCAGCCCACGCCGATGACGCTGCCGACCTTGATCAGCACGGCCAGTTCGATCAGCGGAAAGAGCAGGAGGAAAAACAGGGAAACTCGCATTTCAGGGGTCCTTGGCGGGGCGTCGGCCCGGATAACTCAAGTAGTTGGCGCCGACGCCTGGCTATTTCAAGCCTGGATCACCTCGTTGCCCGGCCAGACCTCGGCCCTGGCCAGTTGCACCAGGGCCTGGCGCACCGCGCCGGAATCGCCGCAGGGCGCGGGGAACGGCAGCCAGTGCAGGGTCGCGCCGGCGCGCAGGTGGAAACCTTCTGTATCAATCCCCGCCAGCTCCGGCGCTTCCGCCGGCGGCAGCCCGGCCAGCGCCAGGTAGTGGACGATGGCGTCGAGGTGGTCGCGGTTCATGTGCTCGACCATCCCCGTCTCCACCGCGCCGGCGAAGGGGTTGGCCAGCGGCACGCTGTCGGCGCCCAGCCAGTGGATGTCGCCGAAACCGCCGATATAGCGCCACTGCACCGGTTGCAGCACCCAGAAATCGAAGTCATGGGCCTTGTGGTAGTCCTGCGAGGCCGGGAAATAGCGGTAGTAGCGACTGGCCGCGGCGTCGATCTGCTCGACGTCTTGCAACTGCCGGGCCTCGGCCAGCAGGGTCAGGCGACCGGCGGCCTGGATGTCGGCGGCGCCGCGCTCGCCGATCAGCAGCGAGCATTTGGCGTCGGCCTGCAGGTTGTGGGTGTGCTGGGCGATCCGGCTGATCAGGATCAGCGGCCGGCCCTGCTCGTCCAGGCAATAGGGGACCACCGAGCCGAAGGGGAACCCCGGCCATTTCTTCGACTGGGTGGAGAGCACGCCGCGGTATTCCTTGAGCAGCATTTCTCGGGCATTCTTGGCAGCTTTCACGCTCACCTTATGACTCCTCGCTAAGAATCCGTCGCAAACGGACGGGCACTGACAATTCGTTCACCGTTGCCGGCGAGGCCACCTACAGACATTGCCGTGGGGATTCAAACCATGCAATTGCAAGACAAGGTCATCATCATCACCGGCGGCGGCCAGGGCCTGGGCCGCGCCATGGGCGAGTTCCTCGCCGCCAAGGGCGCGAAACTGGCGCTGGTCGACCTCAACCAGGAGAAACTCGACGCCGCCGTCGAGGCCTGCAAGGCCGCTGGCGGCGACGCCCGCGCCTACCTGTGCAACGTGGCCAACGAAGAACAGGTTACTCACATGGTGGCCCAGGTCGCCAGCGACTTCGGCGCCATCAACGGCCTGGTGAACAACGCCGGCATCCTTCGCGACGGCCTGACCATCAAGGTCAAGGACGGCCAGCTGAGCAAGATGAGCCTGGCCCAGTGGCAGTCGGTGATCGACGTCAACCTGACCGGCGTGTTCCTCTGCACCCGCGAAGTGGCGGCGAAGATGATCGAACTCGACAACCAAGGCGCGATCGTCAACATCTCCAGCATCTCCCGCGCCGGCAACATGGGCCAGGCCAACTACTCGGCGGCCAAGGCCGGGGTCGCCGCCGACACCGTGGTCTGGGCCAAGGAACTGGCGCGCTACGGCATCCGCGTGGCCGGCGTAGCGCCGGGCTTCATCGAGACCGACATGGTCGCCAGCATGAAGCCCGAGGCCCTGGAGAAGATGACCTCCGGCATCCCGCTCAAGCGCCTCGGTCGCCCGGACGAGATCGCCCACTCGGTGGCCTACATCCTCGAGAACGACTACTACACCGGTCGCGTGCTGGAGCTGGACGGCGGCCTGCGCCTCTGATTCCGTCGCGCTTACGAAAAGCCCCGCTCAGGCGGGGCTTTTCATTTGCACGGTGCTTCGCAGGAGCAGCTGTCTTCATCGCGGGAAAGACTGACGCCAGGACTTCGCAGGGTGCGCCCTCCGCCAAAGGCGCTGGGCTCCCGCGTTCGCGGGAGTGACGG
>NZ_JARJLT010000130.1 GCF_029335315.1 Pseudomonas citronellolis | reverse complement strand
ACTTGGCCATGTAGATGGACTGCTTCGGCTGGGCGAAGACCCGCCGCAGCATCGGCTCGAAGTACTCCAGCGGCAGGGTTTCGGCGTCCGGGTCGAAGGCGGCGGCGTCGTAACGCGCGCAGAACTCGATGGTCTGCTCGAACTGCGGGTGGTCCTTGAACTGCTCGCGCAGGTGCCGGTCCAGGCCCAGGTGGTGGAAGAAGTAGTAGCCCTGGAAGATCGCGTGCTTCTCGACCATCCAGTGATTCGCCGGGCTGACGAAGGGCTTGAGGATGGCCGCGGCGATGTCGGCGTGGTTGTAGGAACCCAGGGTGTCGCCGATGTCGTGGAGCAGCGCGCAGACCACGTACTCGTCGTCGCGGCCGTCGCGGTGGGCCAGGGTGGCGGTCTGCAGCGAGTGGGTCAGGCGATCCACCGGGAAACCACCGAAGTCGCCGTCGAGCAGGCGCAGGTGGGCGAGGATGCGGTCGGGCAGAAGCGCGGCGTAACCGGCGAAGTCCTGGGCGATGATCGACCAGTCGGCGGCGCTGCCGTCTTCCATGTGGGTGAAGGTGGCGCGGGCATTCATCGGGCTGTCCTCTTGTGCTTGTGATGGGTGGACGGCCTTCAGTCTAGGAGCGCCGGCCCGGCCCGCCAGTGTCCCGGCGGGACAGGCTGCTGTCCCTCGGGGCACGCTATTGAGCCGCTGGAAGGCGCGATGCCCGCCCATTCAGCGCGCTGATGGGCGGGCCACGCTCAGGGGTTCTCCGGGTCGTGGCCGAGGGCCTGGAGGAACAGCGAGAACAGCTCCGGCTGCGAGGAAATGTCGAGCTTGGTGTAGAGGTGGCGGCGATGCACCTTGATGGTTTCCGGAGAGATCGCCAGGCGCTCGGCCATGGCCTTGGAGGAGTAACCGCGGAGGATCAGCCGGGCGATCTCCAGCTCGCGCTCGGACAACACCCCGGCGCCGAACTGGCTGAGGGCGTCGCGCACCTGGGTCGCCACGCCTTCCGGGGCGGCCGGCAGCAGGCGCTGGCTGCGCCTTTCCCAGTGCTGCTGCATCAGCGCCAGCACCCACGGGCAGAGCGTCGCCAGCAGCCCGCACTGCTCGGCGTCGAACGGCTTGCGCATGCCCAGCGACAGCGCGCCTTGGCCGGGCAGCTGCAGGATGAACTGCACCTCGTCCTCCAGCACGTTGTCGTGGAAGTAGTTGAGGTAGTACTCGCTCTGGCGGAACTGGTCCGGGGCGATTTCCTCCAGGCGGTACAGGCCGCTGGGCAGGCCCTCGCGGCAGGCCTGGTAGAAGGGGTCGAGCTGGTACAGGCCGCTGAGGTAGAGGGGCATCGCCGCCGGCCCGGCCTGCGGGGCGGCGTCGTATTCCTCCAGCGCCACCGGGGTACCGCTGGCGGGGTAGCAGGCGGCCAGGGCGTTGTCGAACGGCAGCCACTGGTGCAGCAGCAGGATCAGCTGCTTCCAGAAGCGCGGCTGGCCGATCTGCTCGATGGTGCGGCCGAGGTTGGCGTGCATGCCGACTTCGCGAAACAGCTTGTGCATCCCGGTGCTCCCCGTGAAAGGTGATCCGGTTTCCCCTTTTTCATACCCCGTCGTCAAGGGGCGTAACCCCAAATGGTGATTGGCCGCGGCCCCCGCCGGGCCTAGATTGCGAGCCATGCAGCGCCCCGTGCAGAGGGCGCCACAAGGGTCTTCGTTCCTGCCTCAACCCCCAATAACAATTCGAGGAAAACGACATGAGCTCTTCCGCGGCGCCCGAGGGCGCGCTCAAGCCCAGCCTGGGCATGCTCGACGTGGTCGCCATCACCGTCTCGGCGGTCACCCCGGCCAGTTCGGTCTTCGTCATCGCGCCCTTCGCCATCCAGCAGGCCGGCAGCGGTGCCTTCCTGGCCTTCGTCCTGGCCGCCGCGCTGGCACTGATGTTCGCCTGGTGCTACGCCGAACTGGGCCGCGCGCACAGTTCGGCCGGCGGCGAGTACGTGTACGCCAAGCGGGTGTTCGGCTGCATGGCCGGCTACGCCACCTTCCTCACGGTGCTGGTCTCGCTGCTGTTCATCCCGCCGGTGCTGGCCACCGGCGCGGCCACCTACCTCAACGGCGCGCTGGGCACGCAGTTCGACACCCAGACCGTGGCCCTGGCCATAGTCGCCGCGAGCTATGGGCTGGGCATCCTCAACATCCGCGTCAACGCCTGGGTCACCGGGATGTTCCTGATCTGCGAAGTGGCCGCGCTGCTGGTGATAGTGGCGCTGGGCTTCGGCCACGTCAGCCAGCCGCTGAGCGTGCTGAGCCACCCGCAGATCGTCGACCACGGCGTGCTCGGGGCCGTGCCCTTCGCCCTGGTGGTCGCCGCCGTGGGTACCGCGCTGTTCTCCTACAACGGCTTCGGTGCCGCCGTGGTGCTGGCCGAGGACATGAAGGACGGCGGCCGCAGCGTGCATCGCGCGGTGCTCTGGTCGCTGGCGCTGGTGGTGGTCATCGAGCTGGTGCCGATCACCGCGCTGCTGCTCGGCGCGCCGTCGCTGCAGGACATGCTCGCCAGCCCCGATCCGATCGGCTACCTGCTCACCGCCCATGGCAACGCCACGCTGTCGCGGCTGGTCAGCGCCGGCATCTTCCTCTCGGTGTTCAACGCCATCGTCGCCATCGTCATCCAGTCCGGCCGGGTGATCTTCAGCAGCGGCCGCGACGCGCTGTGGACGCCAGCCCTGAACCGCGCCTTCACCCGCATCCACCCGCGCTGGGAGTCGCCGTGGCTGGCCACGCTGTTCCTCGCCGTGCCGTCCGCCGCGCTGAGCTTCAGCTCGAACCTGGCCGACCTGACTTCCTTCACCGTGCTGCTGCTGGTGATGGTGTACCTGGCGGTGGCCCTCTGCGCGCTGTTCAGCCGCGTGCTGCGGCGCGACCGCGAGCACCCGTACCGCATGCCGCTGTGGCCGCTGCCGGCCCTGCTGGCGGCGACCGGCGCCGGCTACCTGCTGCTCACCAGCCTGCTCGCCGCGTCGACGCGGGACGTCATGATCATTATCGGGATACTGGCCGTATCGGTGATTCTCTACAGCACCTACGGCAAGCTCAGCCCGGCCTTCCAGAAACTCTGAAATGACCACAGGAGTCTGTATGCGCGCTCGTCAACTCGGCATCACCCTGGGGCTGGGTACGCCCGGTGAATTCAACGCGATCACCGATGTACCCGGTGTTCGGGTCGGTCACGCCACGCTGCTCGACGAGGGTCGGGAGAGCCCCGTCCGCACCGGCGTCACGCTGATCCAGCCGCGCGCCGGCAGCGCCCGCCAGCAGCCCTGCTTCGCCGGCTGCCACGTGCTCAACGGCAACGGCGACGCCACCGGCCTGGAATGGATCCGCGAGGCCGGCCTGTTGACCACGCCGATCGCCATCACCAACACCCACAGCGTCGGCGTGGTGCGCGACGCGCTGATCGCCGCCGAGCGCGACGCGGCGGCCGACCCGGCGATCTACTGGTGCATGCCGGTGGTGATGGAAACCTTCGACGGCCTGCTCAACGATATCTGGGGCCAGCACGTCGGCCCGGCGCAGGTCCGCGAGGCGCTGGCCCGCGCCGAGTCCGGCCCGGTGCAGGAAGGTGCGGTGGGCGGCGGCACCGGGATGATCTGCCACGAGTTCAAGGGTGGCATCGGCACCGCGTCGCGGCGCCTGCCGGCGGAGGAGGGCGGCTGGACGGTCGGCGCCCTGGTGCAGGCCAACCACGGCCAGCGCCGCGAACTGCGCGTCGACGGCTACCCGGTGGGGCGCCTGCTCGGCGACATCCCGTCGCCGTTCGACGAGCGGGGCACGCCGGGGATGGGCTCGATCGTGGTGATCATCGCCACCGACGCGCCGTTGCTGCCGCACCAGTGCCAGCGCCTGGCGCAGCGCGCGTCGATCGGCATCGCCCGCACCGGCGGCGGCACCGAGGACTCCAGCGGCGACATCTTCCTGGCCTTCGCCACCGGCAACGCCGACCTGCCGCCGGCCGACTACGCGCGCAAGGACCTGCCGCAGAGCACGCCGCTGCAGATGCTCAACAACGACCACATCTCGCCGTTGTTCGCGGCGGCGGCGGAGGCGGTGGAGGAGGCGATCGTCAACGTGCTGCTGGCCGGGCGCGAGATGCGCGCCGCGTCGGGCGTGGTGGCGCCGGCGCTGGATGGCGAGACGCTGCTGAAGGCGCTGCGCGAGGCGGGGTGGCGCGGCTGAGTGACGG
>NZ_JARJLT010000012.1 GCF_029335315.1 Pseudomonas citronellolis | reverse complement strand
TGAGGAACATCACCAGGCGCCGGGCCACGGCCAGCGCCAGCGGGCGGCCGAGGTCGGCCTCGACCAGGGCCAGGGCCAGGTCGATGCCGGCGGTGACCCCGGCGGAGGTGAACACGTGGTCGTCGCCGTCGCGGCGGCTGGGGTCGTAGGTGTGCAGGCGGTCGCCGTCGACCAGCACCGCCGGGTGGCAGTCGCGCAGGGTCTCGACGTCGGCCCAGTGGGTGGTGGCGCGGCGCCCGTCGAGGGCGCCGGCGGCGGCCAGCAGCAGGGCGCCGGAGCACACCGAGCCGAGGCGCCGCACCTGGCCTTCGGCGGCGCGCAGCCAGGCCACCAGCGCCGGGTTGGCGCATTGCGCCTCCACGCCCAGGCCGCCAGGCACCAGCAGGGTGTCGAGGCTGGCGGCGTCGGTGTCGGCCCAGGCGGCGTCGGCGCAGATGCGCAGGCCGGCGGAAGTCGCCACCGGGCCTTCGCGCTCGCCCAGCACCAGCAGTTCGTAGGGCGCGGGCAGGCCCTGGCGCTGGCGCT
Organism: Pseudomonas citronellolis; assembly: GCF_029335315.1. Classification (GTDB taxonomy): domain Bacteria; phylum Pseudomonadota; class Gammaproteobacteria; order Pseudomonadales; family Pseudomonadaceae; genus Pseudomonas; species Pseudomonas citronellolis_A. Next base: position 4,715 of record NZ_JARJLT010000012.1, on the reverse strand, counting down.
CGACGTTGGCCGAGGCGAACACCTGCAGCGGGCCGGTGACGTCCAGGCTCATCACGTCGGGGTAGATCAGGCTGGCGATGCGGCGCATGGCGGGCGTTCCTCGGGGCGTTTCTCGGGGCTTGCCGCGAGTGTGCGCCCGCCGTGGGGTGGCGGCAATGCCAGTCACCCCACATATCTTGCCATCGGTCTAGGCCTGGGCCGGCGCCTCCAGGCGGTAGGCGCTGGCGTAGAGCACCGGCAGCACCACCAGGGTCAGCAGGGTGGCGAAGCCGAGGCCGAACATGATCACCACCGACATGCTCTCGAAGAAGGCGTCGAACAGCAGCGGCGCCAGGCCGAGGATGGTGGTCAGGGCGGTCAGGCAGATCGGCCGCAGGCGCCCGCAGGCGGCGTTGACCAGCGCCTCGCGCGGCGCCTGGCCGGCTGCGCCGAGGCTGTCGACTTCCTCCAGCAGGACGATGCCGTTGCGCACCAGCATGCCCGACAGGCTGAGCAGCCCGAGCAGCGCCATGAAGCCGAAGGGGATGCCGGTGAGCAGGAAGCCGAGGGTCACGCCGATCATCGCCAGCGGCACCGTCAGCCAGATCAGCAGCGCCTTGCGCGGCGAGGCGAACATCAGCACGGTGATCACGAACATCGCCAGGAAGGCCATCGGCAGGCTGCCGAGCACGCCGTTGCGGGCGTCGCTGGAGCTTTCCAGGTCGCCGCCCCATTCCAGGGAGTAGCCCGGCGGCAACGCCAGCGCCTCGATCGCCGGGCGCACCCGCTGCAGCAGCTGCGCCGAGGTCTCGCCGCTCTGCGCGGCGACGTCGGCCTTCACCGTCAGCGTGCGCTTGCGGTCCAGGCGCATGATCAGCGGGTCTTCCCAGGTGCTGTCGAAGCCGCCGACCACCTGCTCGATGGGGATGTAGCGCTGGCTCACCGCGCTCCACAGCTGCAGGTCGTTGATCTGCCCGGCGTCCAGGCGTTGCTCGTCCGGGGTGCGCACCACGATCGGCAGCTGCTGGGTGCCGTCGCGGTACAGGCCCACGGTCATGCCGCTGAAGCTCATGCGCAGCAGGCCGTCGAGGTCGCCCTTGTCGATGCCCAGCTCGCGGGCGCGGGCCTCGTTGAACTGCGGGCGCACCACCAGCGCGCGGGCCTGCCAGTCGTGGCTGACGCCCACCGCCACCGGATCGGCGGCGAGGATGTCGCCCACCTGCGCGCCCAGCCGGCGCAGCGCCTGCGGGTCGGCGCCGGTCAGGCGGACCTCGATGGCGCTGCCGTTGGACGGGCCGAACATCAGCCGGCGCAGGCCCACCTGCACCTGCGGGTAGTGGTTCTCCAGGTAGCCCTGCAGCTCGCCGAGCAACGCCGGGATCTGCCCGCGGTTCTGGGTGCGCACCAGCACCTGGGCGTAGTTGCCGTACTGGCGCTCGCCGGAGTAGGTGAGGATGAAGCGCGGCGCGCCCTGGCCGATGCTGGTGACCACCCGCTCGACGCCGGGCAGGCCGACGATGTGGCGGTCGATCTCAGCGGCCAGGTCGCGGGTGTGCTCGATGGCGGTGCCCTGGGGCAGCCACAGGTCGACGAAGAACATCGGCGTGTTGGCCGGCGGGAAGAAGTTCTGGCGCACCTGCGAGAAGCCCGCCAGCGACGCCGCCAGCAGCGCGAGCACCCCCAGGGTCAGCGCGCGCTGGCGCAGGCAGGCCTCCAGCAGGCGCCGGTAGGCGCGGTACAGCCAGCCCTGGTGCGGCTCGGCGGCGGCGTCGCCGCTGGCCGCCGGCATGCGCGCGAAGGCCCAGCGGGCGAACAGCGGGGTGAGGGTCATGGCGGTGACCCAGCTGAGCAGCAGTGATACCAGCAGCACGTCGAACAGCGAGCGGCAGTACTCGCCGGTGGAGTCCGAGGACAGCCCGATGGGCGCGAAGGCCAGCACCGCGATCACCGTGGCGCCCAGCAGCGGCAGGGCGGTGAGGCGGACGATGTGGCGGATCGCCTGGTCGATGCCCTGGCCGCGCAGGCGGCCCACCAGCACGCCCTCGACCACGACGATGGCGTTGTCCACCAGCATGCACAGGGAAATGATCAGCGCGCCCAGGCTGATGCGCTGCAGCTCGATGCCCAGCAGGTACATCAGCAGCAGGCTGCCGAGCACGTTGAGCGCCAGCACCCCGGCGATCACCAGGCCGCTGCGCAGGCCCATGAACACCAGCAGGGTGCCGATGACGATGGCCAGGGCGGTGACGAAGCTGAGCAGGAAGCCGTTGACCGCGCCGTGCACCTCCACCGCCTGGTCGTAGAAGGGGGTGATCCGCATGCCGGCCGGGCGCTCGCTTTCCAGCTGGTCGAGGCGCAGGTGCACGGCGTCGCCGACCTTGACCACGTTGACCTTGGGCGCGAAGGCGATGCCCAGCGCCAGGGCCGGCTCGCCGTCGGCGCGCCACAGCTGGCTGGGGGTGTCGCTGAAGCCGCGGCGCACCGTGGCGATGTCGCCCAGGCGGATCAGCTGAGCGCTGCCCGGCGCGCTGACCAGCAGGCGCTCCAGCTCGCCGACGTCGGCGAACTCACCGGTGGGGTGCAGGCGGATGCGCTCGCTGCCCACCCGCAGGCTGCCGGCGTCGGACACCAGGTTCTGGCGGTTGAGCAGGTCCGCCAGGCGCGCCAGCGGCACGCCCAGGGCGGTCATCTTCTCCCGCGACAGCTCCACCTGCACCTGCTCGGGTTGCAGCCCGGAGACCACCACCTTGCTCACCCCGTCCACCAGCACCAGCTCGCGGCGCAGGTAGTCGGCGTAGTCGCGCAGTTCCTGGTAGCTGTAGCCCTTGCCGGAGAGCGACAGGAGGATGCCGTAGACGTCGCCGAAGTCGTCGTTCACCTGCGGCGGCGAGACCCCCGCCGGCAACTGCGGGGCCAGGTCGTTGACCTTGCGCCGCAGCTCGTCCCAGATCTGCGGCAGCTCGCCGGCGCGGTACTGCGACTTGACGTTGACGGTGATCTGCGAGAGCCCGGCGCTGGAGATGGAGGTCAGCTTGTCGATGTAGGGCAGCTGCTGGATGGCGTTCTCCAGCGGGTAGGTGACCTCTTCCTCGACCTGCTGCGGCGAGGCGCCGGCATAGCGGGTGGCGACCACCGCGGTCTTCACGGTGAAGGCGGGGTCTTCCAGGCGGCCGATCTCGAGCACCGCGTAAAGGCCGCCGAGGGCCAGCAGCAGGATCACCACCCAACTGCTGACCGGGTTGCGCACGAAGTAGCCGCTGATATCCATTACAGCCCCCGCTCGCGTTGCCAGGCGCGCACGTGCTGGCCGTCGCGCAGCTCGGCGGTGCCGGCGGCGACGATGCGCTCGCCCGGCTGCAGGCCGTCGAGCACCTGGATGCCGTCGCGGCCGGGCTGGCCCAGGCGCACTTCGCGGCGCGCCACGCGCAGGTTGGCGTCGTCACCGCTGACCACCCACACCTGGCTGTGCCCGGGCGCGCCGTCGTCGGCGCTGAACACCGCTTCCACCGGCACCCGCAGCACCGGCGCGGCGGCGCGGCCGAGCTGGCTGAAGTCGACTTCGATGGTGGCGCTCATGCCCGGTAGCAGGGTGGCGTCCTGCGGACGCTCGATGGTCAGGGTCACGGTGTAGCTGAGGGTGGCCGGGTCGGGGCGGGTGCTGTGCTCCTTGTAGCGCGCCGGGAGCTCGCGGCCGGGCACCCGCGCCAGGCGCACCAGGGGCTGGTAGTCGCTGCGCAGGCTGGCGCCGTCGACCCGTTCGAGCAGGCTTTCCGGCAGCTGGAACTGCACGTCGTAGGTGTCGGCGGACTGCAGGATCGCCACCGGCTGCTTGGGCTGCAGCATCTGGTGGTTCTGCGCCGGCAACTGCGCGATCACCCCGCCGAAGGGCGCCTCCAGGCGGGCGTAGCCGAGTTCCTGGCGGGCCAGCTTGAGCGCGGCCTCGGCGGAATCGAGCTGGGCCTTCTGCTGGTCCAGCTGGGCGCGCGCCACCAGTTGCCGCTCGCTGAGGGTGGCCAGGCGCTGGTACTGGGCGCGGGCCAGGTCGAAGGTGGCCTGGCGATCGCGCAGGCGCAGGCGCAGGTCGGTGTCGTCCAGGGTGGCGATCAGCTGGCCGCGCTCCACGCGCTGGCCCTGCTTCACATCCAGGGTCTTGAGGTGCCCGGCGAGGCGGAACGACAGCTCGACCTCGTCGGAGGCCACCAGTTGGCCGGGGAACTGGCGCACGCCCTCGGCCTCGGCGGCGGGCACGGTGAACAGCTTCACCGGGCGCACGGTGTCCACCGGCGCGGACGGCGAGGGTCCGCAGCCGACCAGCAGGGCGGCGAGCAACAGGGGCAGGGCGGGCGTCTTCACGGTGGTCCTCGCGAACAGTAGGGGGAGGGGTGTTCGGCGGGACCGGGCGGGGCCTTCCGAATGGCTGCGCAAAGCGTGAGCGTAGACGTCCGCGGTGCGGCTGACATGAGTCAAGCGGGAGGAGGCGGGGAGGGTGGCGCGACAGGTTGGTACAGGCCCCGTTCAGTTTCACCGCCCCCGTAGGAGCGGGCCACGCCCGCGATCGCGCGCATGGCGCGCTCCTACGGTGGAGGGGCGTGTAGAGTCGTAGGGCGTATAACCGTTCGCGGTTATACGCCGTCCGCTCGAGCGCCGGAGCCGACGTCAACGGCGGATAACGCCGTAGGCGTTATGCGCCCTACGGGTTTCCAGAGGGACATCCGCGCGCACCGGAGCGCCCCGTT
>NZ_JARJLT010000129.1 GCF_029335315.1 Pseudomonas citronellolis | reverse complement strand
TGCGCTATCGTCGCCGCCGGCGCCCACGGGCCGCCCGCTTCGACTCCAGAGAGGACTGAACAAGACATGAGCACCCAAGACTCCCCCCTCGACATCCGCAAGATCGGCGTGATCGGCGCCGGCACCATGGGCAACGGCATCGCCCAGGTGTGCGCCGCCGCCGGCCTGCGGGTGGCGATGGTCGACGTCTCCGACGCCGCCGTCGAACGCGGCCTGAAGACCATCGACGGCAACCTCGAACGGCTGATCAAGAAGGACAGGCTGGCCGCCGCCGACAAGCCCGGCATCCGCGCGCGCATCGAGGGCGGCACCGACTATGCCGCACTGAAGGACGCCGACCTGGTGATCGAGGCCGCCACCGAGAACCTCGAGCTGAAGCTGCGCATCCTGCGCCAGGTCGACGAGCTGGTCGGCCCCGACTGCGTGATCGCCAGCAACACCTCGTCGATCTCCATCACCCAACTGGCGGTGGTGGTGCGCAACCCGCAGCGCTTCATCGGCCTGCACTTCTTCAACCCGGTGCCGGTGATGGGCCTGCTGGAAGTCATCCGTGGCCTGCAGACCGCCGACGCCACCCACGCCAAGGCCATGGCCTTCGCCGCCCTGGTGGGCAAGACCGCGGTCAGCGTGAAGAACGCCCCGGGCTTCGCGGTGAACCGCATCCTGGTGCCGATGATCAACGAGGCGATCTTCGTGCTGCAGGAAGGCCTGGCCAGCGCCGCCGACATCGACGCCGGCATGCAACTGGGCTGCAACCACCCGATCGGCCCGCTGGCCCTGGCCGACCTGATCGGCCTGGACACCCTGCTGGCCATCATGCAGGTGCTCTACGACGGCTTCGACGACTCCAAGTACCGCCCCGCGCCGCTGCTCAAGGAAATGGTCGCGGCCGGCCGCCTGGGCCGCAAGAGCGGCCAGGGCTTCTTCACCTACTGAAAACCCGTGGGCGGGCCCGCGGTTCCCGCCCCTCGACGCTACCCGCAAAACGCAGGGCGAATAACGTTCCACGTTATCCGCCGCCACCCTCCACCCCGATGCACCCTCGGCGGATAACCGCGAACGGTTATCCGCCCTACGCGGGCCTCCGTGTCGTTCCGCGAATGCGGCTGAAACCTCACAACCCCGCCTCGACCTTTTCCCTGCGCTCCGCCGGCAACCATTCGCGCCACATCTGCGGGTTGGCCTTAAGCAAGGCGCGAGCCGCGTCGCGCGGGGCCTGGCGGGTTTCGTTCATTGTCGCCAGGGCGGCATTGAGCGTTGCGATGGGGATGTCGACCTTCTCGAACAACGCCACCAGCTCCGGGTACTGCGCCTTGAACGGCGCCGAGACGCCCACCGACAGCCGCGCCGGCAGCGAGCGGCTGCCGCGCGGATGGGGGTTGGCGGGGTCGGCCAGGGTCTTCCAGGCTTCGGCGTCGAACGGCGGCTCCTCAAGGCGCAGCAGCTTGTAGCGGCCCATCAGCGGGGTCGGCGACCAGTAGTAGAACAGCACCGGCTTGCCCCGGTGGATAGCCGAGGCGATCTCCGCGTCCATGGCTGCGCCCGAGCCGCTGCGGAAGTTCACGTAGCTGTCTTCCAGGCCGTAGGCCTTGAGTTTCTGCGAGTTGACGCCCTCCGAGGTCCAGCCGCTGGGGCTGTTGAGGAAGCGCCCCTTGTCCGGCGCCTCCGGGTCGCGGAACACCTCGCGGTAGCGCGCCAGGTCGCCCACCGAGCGCAGCTGCGGCGCGCTGGCGGCGATGCCCCGCGCCGGGTCGCCATGGACCACGTAGTCCGGCACCCACCAGCCCTCGTCGGCGTGCTTGACCAGGTCGCCCAGGCCGAACACCTTGCCCTGCGCCTCGGCCTTGATCCAGACCGGGCTGCGCCCGGTCCACTCTTCGCCGATGACCTGGATATCGTTGTGCGCCAGCGCCGTCTCCAGGCTCACGGTGCTGCCCGGCAAGGTGTCGGTCGGGTAGCCGTAGCCCCGCTCGACGATCAGCCGCAGCACCTCGGTGATCAGGCTGCCGCTTTCCCAGGTCAGCTCGCCGAAGTGGATCGGCGGGCGCTCCTCGGCGGCCTGCGCGCCCTGGCCCAGCAGGCCGAGCGCGAGCAGCGCGGCTCCCAGCCGTCGAATGATCCTGTGCATGCGAGGGTTCCTTCAGCCATGGGTTCGCCCTCCAGTGTAGAAAGTCGGCGGCGCGAAGGCCCGCTATCGCTTCGGGCCATATGCACTATCGAGCGCATTCATCATTAGCCTGCGAATTGTTTGCTAACTTACTAACCATCAGGTGTTGCCCACCTGGTTTTGAAGTATCAAGGCCGTCACCCTCCCTCCGCTTCCCCCGCGAACTAGGTGACGG
>NZ_JARJLT010000128.1 GCF_029335315.1 Pseudomonas citronellolis | reverse complement strand
CCTACGCTGGGGCAGCCGATGGCGTGTGGGGGCGACCGGTTATCGCGGACGGAGTCCGCTCCTACGGGGCGGGGTGCTAGCCGGATAGGCCAGGAGTGCAGCGCCCCTTCAGTTCAGCTCTACCCTTTCCCCTTTCGCGCTCAACTGTTCGAAGGCCTGGTCCAGGCGTTCGCGTAGTTGTTCGGCGCCGGGGGCGCGGCGGGAGACGATCAGTTTGAGCGGCAGCCGGTACAGGGTGTCGTGGGCCAGGGCCGGAAGGCCCACGGCGCTGCGGGCCTGTTCCACCGGCGCCTGGTAGTCGAGCAGGTAGTCGCCGCGGTCGCGCAGGAGCATCTGCAGCGCGGCGCCGTGGGTGCTGGTGCGATGGATCTCCAGGTTGAGCCTGGGGTCGTCGAGCAACTGCGTCGCCGGTCGCCAGTAGCTGTAGCCGCTGATGAGGATCACCCGCCTGCCGGTCAGGTCCTGGGGCAGGCGCGGGGCCGGTTGCGTGGCCAGGCGATAGAGGTTGAGGGTGACGTGGCCGAGTTCGTGCTCGCATTCCAGGGTGCTTTCGGCCAGCTCGGGCTTGCCCGGCGCGCCAGCCCAGAGTTGCACGCTGCCGTCCTGCAGGCCCTGGTACAGGCGTGCGCTGGGCAGCGCACGGAGCTCCGCTCGATAGCCGGCCTGGCGCAGCAATTTGCGTATGAGGTCGGCGCCTTCGCCCTGGGTGCTGCCGTCATCGTCCGTGTAGATGTACGGCGGGAACTCGTAATAACCGACCGCCAGGGGCTGGGGGCCGGTGGCATGGGCCAGGGACGCCGGAAGCAGCGACGAGGCCAACGGGAATAGGAGTTTCTTGAGCATCGCTGCGCTGCACCTTTATCGTTTTTATCGTTCTTGTGTTGGTGTCGCCATTGAGCATGAGTCGGCCAACCGACCTTGTCCAGTCCGCCCGTCCAGCCGTGTCGACCGTGCACGCCTCGCGCGCGGCCCGGCGCCCGACGGGGAGGAGCAGCGACTATGCTGGAGTGACGAACGACTGCCCCAGCGTTGCAGCCGCGCCTGTTCGAGGGCCCCGCCGATGCCGCGCAAGGTGTTTTCCAGCAAGGTCTACCTGCACAAGACGGTGCTGGTTACCGGCGGCTGCTCGGGTATCGGCCGGGCGCTGGTGCTGCGCTTCGCCCAGGCCGGGGCCAGGCCGGTCATCCTCGATCTCGACCAGGCGGCATTGGACAGCCTCGTCCAGCACCTGGGCCAGCACCTGAACGTCGAGGCCCTGGGGCTGCGCTGCGACATCGCCGACGCCGGGGAGGTGAACCGCGCCGTGGCCATCGCCACCGAGCGTTTCGGCGGCATCGACGTGCTGATCAACAACGCCGGCATCACCCATCGCAGCCTGTTCGCCGAGACCGACCTGAAGGTGTTCCAGCGGGTGATGGCGGTGAACTTCTACGGCGCCCTGCACTGCACCCAGGCGGCGCTGCCCAGCCTGGTGGCGCGCCAGGGGCAGATCATCGTACTGAGTTCGCTGACCGGCTTCGCCCCGCTGCTCTATCGCAGTGCCTACAACGCCAGCAAGCACGCCCTGCATGGGCTCTTCGACACCCTGCGCATGGAACTGGACGGCAGCGGCGTGGCCATCACCCTGGCCTGCCCGGGTTTCACCGCCACCGACCTGCGCAAGAACGCCCTGGTCGGCGACGGCTCGGTGATCCGCCAGCCCGCCGTGGTGCTGGGCAGCGAGGTGGCGTCGCCGCGCGATGTCGCCGAGGCCATCTACCAGGGCGCGCTGCGGCGCAAGCGCCTGCTGGTGCTGTCCAACGTGAACTGGCGGGCGCGCCTGCTGGCCCGCTACTTCCCGCGCCTGTTCGAACGCCTGCTGGTGCCGCGCATGTCCGGGTTGAAGCCTGGCCAGCGCTGAGCGTCCCTCAGTGGGTGTGCGGCATGGCCTTGCCGAGGTCCCAGAAGGTCGCCTCGACCTTGTGCCCGTCCGGGGCGCGCACGAAGCAGCCGTAGTAGGGGTCGCCATAGTCGGGGCGTCCGCCCGGGGCGCCTTCGTCGCGGCCACCAGCGGCGAGGGCGGCGGCGTGGAAGGCGTCCACCGCTTCCCGGCTCGGGGCGATGAAGCCGACGTGCGTGCCGTTGCCGACGCTGGCGGGCTGGCCGTCGAGCGGCTTCTGCACCCAGAACTCCGGGAACTCGCGGCCGTAGGCGACGGCGCCGGGGTGTTCCATGATCCGCCGGCAGCCGAGGGTGGTCAGCACCGCGTCATAGAAGGCGCGAGCGCGCTCGTAGTCGTTGGTGCCGATGGACACGTGGGAAATGCAGCTGGGCGGGAGGTCGTCGATCTCGCTCATGGCAGGCTCCTGGCGCGGATGGGAGGGACAAGGTTAGTCGTCCGCGCCGGGATGTGCCTCAGGCTTCCTCGCGCTCCGGGCCGAGGATGTAGATGCGGTAGGCGACCACCGTCAGCAGCAGCTGGAAGAAGCCGCTGATGGCGCTGAGCGCCAGGCTGTAGCCGAGCGAGCCGTCGCGCAGGTCCTCGATCCAGCCCTGCAGCGCCCAGGTCGGCGCGAGTATCACCAGCAGGGTGCTGAGCAGCAGGAAGAAGTGCCCACCGGTGAGGCGGAAGCTTTCGCGCATGGCGTCGATCGGACGCAGGCCGCGCTTGACCAGCAGCACCTCGGCGAAGGCCAGCTTGATCATCACGTAGATGCCCGGGATCACCATCAGCGACAGGCCGATGACGATCAGCAGCGAGCTCAGCGCCGAGAGCAGGGCGAAGGCCGGCCACAGGCGCAGGGCGGCGCGCCACAGCTCGCCGATGCCGCGCTGGCGGCCCTCGCCGAAATCGATCAGGTAGAGCAGCAGGCTGGCGCTGTAGATGGGGTAGAAGACCAGACCGGCGGCCATGCCCCAGGGCGCGAACTGCTGGGAGTTGGCGGCCATGCTCAGTTGTTGCTGGGTCAGGGTCTCGAGCACGATCCAGGGCAGGCACAGCGGCAGCAGGGTGCCGACGTGGCGGCTGAAGAAGTACCAGGTGTCGCGCAGGATCGAGATGGGATTCATCGGTTCGTCTAGAAGACCAGGTTGCGTCCGACTCTAACCCAAGCCCGATCGCACAGACCAGACTCCCCCCGGCCTTCCGTGGCGAAGATTTCATGATTCGGAACTTGTTTTTTCCCGGGGCGATCCAATCTTGTGATGCATTCCTCCCCCCCGGTGCTCACTCGAGGCCCCAGATGAAATCCGAAGAGCAAGTCCTGATCGATGGCCTGTTCACCCGCCTGCAGGAAGCCGAGCGGCAATCCGCCCCGCGCGACGCCCAGGCCGAGGCGCAGATCAACCAGTACCTCGTGCGCCAACCGGCCGCGCCCTACTACATGGCGCAGGCGATGCTGATCCAGGAGGCGGCGATCAAGCGTCTGGACCAGCGCATCAAGGAACTGGAAAGCCAGGCCGCCGCCCAGCAGCAGAACCGCCCGAGCAGCGGCGGCTTCCTCGCCGGCCTGTTCGGTGGCGGCCAGCGCGAGCCGGAGCCGCAAGCGCAGGCGCAGCAGCGCCCGGACGGTTGGGGCCAGACGCGCTTCTCGCAACCCGGCGGCGCCCCGGCCTACGCCAACAACCCCAACGACTTCCGCCCGGCGGCGCCCCAGGCCGCCCCGGCGCAGGGTGGCGGCTTCCTCCGTGGCGCGCTGCAGACCGCGGCGGGCGTGGCCGGCGGCATGGTGGTGGCGGACCTGCTGACCAACATGTTCCACCATTCGCAGCCGCAGGAAATCGTCGAGGTGATCCAGGAACAGGTGCCTGCCGAGCGCTTCGACCAGCAGCCGTCGGGCTTCGACGACGCCGGCCAGTCCTTCGCCGGCGGTGACAACTACGCCGACAACGGCTTCACCGACACCCGCTACGACGACGGCGGCTTCGCCGACGACTCCAGCTTCTTCGACGACGACGGCGACATGTTCAGCTGACCACCGG
>NZ_JARJLT010000127.1 GCF_029335315.1 Pseudomonas citronellolis | reverse complement strand
AGAGCTCGTCTTCCGTGCCTGGACAGCCGGCCGCGCGGCCTAGTGGAACGGATAGATGTAGTTGAGCCAGGACGCCATGCGCAGCAGGATCTTGCGCATCACCGCCAGCTCGTGGGCGTGCTCGCTGTAGACCGCGGCCTGGCCGAAGGAGCCGCCGGGCAGCACGCTGCGGTACTGGTCGAAGGCCGGATCGGTGATGTCCAGCACCACCGGCACGCGCCCAGGCGGCAGTTCGGTGCTGAAGCTGACCAGGTTGCCGCCGGGTTGCACTTGGCCCTCGCCGATCACCGCCAGCACGCGACGGACCTTGGCGGCGAAGACCTGCCCCGGAATCCCGTCGAAAGCGACCTCGGCGTAGTCGCCGGCGTTCAGGCGCAACTGGCTGTTCTGGCGCATCCAGGCGACATAGTAGTAGTCCTCGTTAGGCACCAGGACCATCGACGGGCGGGTGGCGAAGCGCGTCGCGCGCATGCCGGGGCGCAGGATCAGTTGGGTGACGATACCGTCGGCGGGGGCGCGCACCGTCGTGCTGTCGAGGTTGTAGCGGGCGCCGATCAGCTGCGCTTCGATATCGTTGACCCGCGCGGTGGCCTGGTCCAGGTCGCGGCGGTTGCCGACGTTGCGCTCGACCAGGGTGGAGGCGCGGTAGACGTCGGCCTTGGCCGAAACCAGCTGGGCCTCCAGCGACTTCACCTTGCTTTCGAAGGGTGTCGGGTCCATGCGGAACAGTACGTCGCCTTTCTTCACCGGGTGGTCGCGCTGCACCGGCACGTCGATCACCTGGCCACTGACGTTCGGCGAGATCGGCGTGCTGATGAAGTAGCTGCGCATCACCTCGGAGTAGGGGTGGTTGTAGTTCATGAAGAACACCAGGCAGCCGACCAGCACTACGCCGCCGAGGGCGGCGGTGGGCACCGTCCACTTGGTCTTCGGAATGCGGAACAGCTTGAACACGACAATGCAGATGGCGGCGTAGGTCAGCAGCAGCAACGTCTCCATCTCAGTTGCTCCCTTCGCCGTGCGCATCGGGGTGGGCGAGGGTGCGCTTGAGCTCCAGCAGCTCGTTCTTCAGCTCCGCCAGCTCGCGCTCGGTGGCCGGCGCGTTCGGGTTGCCCATGCCCCAGCCGCGGTCCTCGCGGTACAGCGTCGCCCAGATCCACAGGAACGGCCAGAGCACGTGCAGGGTGAACAGGCTCACCCAGCCGGCCACGTGGATGGAGTCCTGGTGCGGGTGGTTGCGCTCCTTGGCGATCTCGTAGGGAATGTCGTGGATGGCGATGATGCCGTAGAAGAGAATCAGGGCGACCGCGATAAGGATGCCCAGGGCCACGTAGTTCAACATCGTTCTTTCCTTGTTCTGCGCCGAGCACGCCGGCGAGGGACCATGTACTTGAATCTAGTGGGGATTCACTGTGGCGCAAACCGGCGGGTGCATGCTCTTTTGCCGACAGCGCCCAGGGACGCCCGGCCAATGGCCGGGCAAGGGGGCGAAAAGCATAGCAAGGCCTGCCCTCGAAATTTTTCGAGGCGCAGTTGCGCTACCCTAAAGGGCGAATCCCGCGTTCGAGGCGCCCCGCGCCTGCGCTACACAGGAGCAACCTTTCCCGATGCCCACTCCCGAGAAACCAAGGAGCACCCTCAACCCGCCGGTCTTCTACAGCAGCGCGCTGCTCATCGCGCTACTGGTGCTGTACGCCGTGATCTTCCAGGAACAGGCCCAGGGCCTGTTCGAACGCATCCAGAAATGGATCGTGGTCAACGCCAGCTGGTTCTACATCCTCGCCGTGGCGCTGGTGCTGATCAGCGTGGTGTTCCTCGCCATCAGCCGCTACGGCGACATCAAGCTCGGCCCCGACCACAGCGAGCCGGAATACCGCAACAGCAGTTGGTTCGCCATGCTGTTCTCCGCCGGCATGGGCATCGGCCTGATGTTCTTCGGCGTTGCCGAGCCGGTGATGCACTTCACCAGCCCGCCGGTGGGCGAGGCCGGCAGCGTGGCCGCCGCCCGCGAGGCGATGAAGATCACCTTCTTCCACTGGGGCCTGCATGCCTGGGCGATCTACGCCATCGTCGGACTGATCCTGGCCTACTTCAGTTTCCGCAAGGGCCTGCCGCTGACCCTGCGCTCGGCGCTGTACCCGCTGATTGGCGAGCGCATCTACGGGCCCATCGGCCACGCGGTGGACGTCTTCGCCATTCTCGGTACCGTGTTCGGCGTGGCCACCTCGCTGGGCTATGGCGTGCTGCAGATCAACAGCGGCTTCCACCATGTGTTCGGCCTGCCGGTGAACACCACGGTGCAGGTCATCCTGATCGCCGTGACCTGCGGCCTGGCCACGCTCTCGGTGGCCAGCGGCCTGGACAAGGGCATCCGCATCCTCTCCGAGCTGAACCTCGGCCTGGCGGTGATCCTGCTGCTGTTCGTGCTGCTGCTCGGGCCGACGGTGTTCCTGTTGCAGACCTACGTGCAGAACACCGGCGCCTACCTCTCGGAAATCGTCAACAAGACCTTCAACCTCTACGCCTACCAGCCCACCGACTGGATCGGCGGCTGGACCTTGCTGTACTGGGGCTGGTGGCTGTCCTGGTCGCCCTTCGTCGGGCTGTTCATCGCGCGCATCTCGCGCGGGCGGACGATCCGCCAGTTCGTCTGCGGCGTACTCTTCGTACCGGCCGGATTCACCCTGTTGTGGATGACGGTGTTCGGCGATTCGGCGCTGCACATGATCCTCAACGAAGGCGTGACTGACCTCGCCAGCGTGGTCAGCCAGGACAGTTCCCTGGCGCTGTTCGCCTTCCTCGAGCACTTCCCGCTGTCCAGCGTGGTGTCGCTGGTGGCGGTGCTGATGGTGGTGGTGTTCTTCGTCACCTCGGCCGACTCCGGCGCCCTGGTGGTGGACATGCTGGCCTCGTCCGGGCACGACCATTCGCCGTTGTGGCAGCGCATCTTCTGGTCGGTGAGCATCGGCGTGGTGGCCATCGCGCTGCTCCTGGCCAACGGCCTGAAGGCGCTGCAGACGGCGACCATCGCCAGCGCGCTGCCGTTCGCGGTCATCCTCCTGGCGTCGATCTGGGGGCTGTTCCGCGCCCTGCACCTGGACGCCACCCGCCGCGACCTGCGCTACCAGGCGCTGCCCGCGCCACGCCATGCGCCGCACGCCGAAGGCGGCTGGCAACGGCGGCTGCGCAACATCGCCCTGCGCCCGCGCCGCGCCCACGTCACCCGCTTCATCGCCGAGGTGGCGAAACCGGCCTGCGAAGAAGTGGCGACCGAGCTGCGCAAGCAGGGCTACGAGGTGGCCGTGCTGGAGCGCGACGACGGCCGCGTGACGCTGCAGCTGGACCACGCGGGCGAGGGCCGTTTCCTCTATGAAGTGCGCCCGCGCGCCTTCACCACGCCCAGTTTCGTGATGCGCGACACCGAGGACGCCAGCGAGGCGCGCAAGTACTTCCGCGCCGAAGTGCACCTGCGCGAGGGCGGCCAGGACTACGACATCATGGGCTGGAGCCGCGACGACGTGATCGGCGACATCCTCGACCAGTACGAGCGCCACCTGCATTACCTGCACGTGGTGCGCTGAATCAGCGCTTGATCTTCAAGCCCTTGATCGAGTGCGCGCGCTGCTCGTCCAGCGAGTTGTAGTAGGTGTTCTGGGTGGTGCTGAGGCTGTTGTGGCGCAGGTCGGCCTGCAGGTCCTTCATGTCGCGCAGCGGCGCGTCGAAGGTGGCCGAGGTGTGCCGCAGCCAATGCAGGGAGACCGAACGCAACTGGTCGATCTCGTCGTCGCTCCAGCCTTCACCGGCCATGCGTTGCAGCGAACGGTCGAACACCCCTTGCAGCAGCAGGCGCACATGGCGGTCGGAAAGCCCGCCGCGGCCCTTGAGGGTGCCGATCAGCGGCGTGGCTTCGCGGGGCGAGGGCAGGGGAGGCAACCCCAGGTGGCGGCGGTAGCGCACCAGGTAAGTCTGCACGTAGTCGTCGCGTACGCTGATGCGCGCCGCCTTGTTGCCCTTGCCGACCACGTGGAACCACCAGTTGCCGGTGCTATCGCGACGGAAGTCGCCCATCGTTGGCGTCCAGTTGTCGCGGCCGACCAGGTCGGAAACCCGCAGGTACATGGCGAACAGCGTGGCCAGGATGAACAGCTCGCGCTCGTGCAGCGGGTCTTCGCCGGCCATCAGCTCGGCGGTCTCGATGACGTAGTTCCACTGCAACTGGGTCAGCGAGCGCGAGGCCACATCCAGCGTATTGCGCTGCTTGTAGACCGACTTCTGTTTCACCGCGCGGAACGGGTTCACCTCGGTCAGGCCTTCGTCCATGGCGTGCTGGAAGAAGCTGCCGCACACCGCGAACACCTGGGCCACCGAGCCCTGGGCCATGCGGTAAGGCCGCGCGGGCAGGGCGCTCATGGCCTCGGCGGCGAGCTTGCGTTCACGCTTGGCCAGGGTGCTGCTGAAAGGTCGCCAGGCGGGGTTCACCTGATAGCCGTCGGACTCCAGCTTGCGACGCCCGCCAAGGCGCTGAAAACGCGCCTTGACCACCGGGCCGACCCAGTCGGCGGGCGGGTTGAGGCAGAACTCCATGAACGCCTCGGCGTCGCGCCGACGCAGCTCCAGCAGGGGCTTGCCCTCGACCAGCAGCGCCCACAGCAACAGGCGCTCGACGTGGGTGCGGTAGGAGGTGTAAGTGGCCTCGTTACCGGCATAGGACTTGAGAAAGCCGCGCACGGCGAAGTAGCCCTCGACGGCGCGCAGGTCCTCGTCGAACGCGTGCAGGTAATCGCGTACCGCCGGAAGCTCTTCGGTCAGCTGCAGGAAATTCAGTTCGTGGAAACGCGCGAAGGTCTCGAAGAGCGGCTGTGGCGATTGCGGCATCGGCAGGTGAAGAATGGAGGAAACGACGTGGAGAATCGCGCCATCGGCAATATCCGGGTCTGGCTGTTATCGGATATTACTTGCGCGCAAAGGAATTTCCCCGGGAGGGGGAAACGGCCCGCCAGAGGCAGGCGGTGACGGCCATTCTAGACAGGTTCAAGCGTTCGGGTCGAGGGCCTTTTCAGGCATTTCAACCTGCGCCAGGCAAGGCCCCAAGGGCCAGGCACCAAGCCGGATAAAAGCGCCTGGTTCAGAATCCAGCCAGGCTTCGCTGCCATGCCAGGCCTCCAGCTCGACGCGAGCTGGGTCATCCGCGTCGACGACCAACTGCAATAGCCAGGAGCCGCAGGTAATGTCGAATTCACCATGGCCGTACGTGAAAAGTGACGGTCTCAGCCACAGGCGTCCAGGCAGATTTCACGTAGCGCCGCGGCGATCGGACACCAGGCGATTGCCGTGCGGATCGATCCGTCTCGATGCATGCAGGAGGACCATGGGCGCGTTGCGAACGCAGCAGCGACGAAACGAATGTAGAACGCCGCGTGCAGGAGAATGAACGAAGAAGATCGGAAACAAGGAAACAAGGAAACAAGGAAACAAGGAAATCGAAACCTGGGGGGGCTGGCCATGGGAACAGGCCAAACCACAGAATCGAGGATGCCATGGGCAGAAGCCGGCTTGAGGTTGGAAGCGGCATTTCAACAGACGCAATCTGCAGCACACGCACCCCCATGGCGTTATCCGCAACTTCGCATAATGTATATTATGTTAAATTGCATAGACGATAGACGTTGCCTCTGTGCTAACCGCAGTTCGTTTATCCCCCTCACTATCGATTCGCACCCAGTCGTCGCCACCTCGGCGCGAGTCCGCTTCCAGGTCAGAAACCCGATCTGCATCCCTCGTCGATTCGATCGCAGTTGAGCGGCGTGTCCAGTCGATTCGCAAGCCGCGACCAAGCGCAGCAACATCGTGCAATCCAGCCGAGGGGCCGGCGCCTAGCCTGGGTCCCGACGGCAAGCGATCCCCGTGCGGGGTTGCCCCCGGCTTCCGGGCCTGGCCGCTGCGATCGCCGACCGTCGCGAGTCCCGTCCCCTTCGAACGTGGAGATCCACTATGTCCGACAGCACGCTATCCGCTCTCATGATCGGCGCCTTCGCAACGGCCCTGGGCGCGCTTGCCGCGGCTCCCGCCAGTGCCCAGGAGTTCACCGACGCGCAGAAGAAGATCCAGGCCGAGCACACGGCACAGGTCAAGTCCGGCAAGGTCGAACCCTGTTTCGGCACCGCGCTGAAGGGGCAAAACGACTGCTATGCCGGCGCGGGCACGACCTGCGCCGGCACCAGTACCGAGGACTACCAGGGCAACGCCTTCAAGCTGGTACCCACCGGCACCTGCGGCAACATTTCCACGCCCAACGGCCCCGG
>NZ_JARJLT010000126.1 GCF_029335315.1 Pseudomonas citronellolis | reverse complement strand
AGCGGCCGGTGATGTAGTCCTCGGTCTGCTCCATGGCCGGCTTGGTGAACAGGGTGTCGGTGTCGCCGAACTCGATCAGGTCGCCGAGGAACATGAAGGCGGTGTAGTCCGAGCAACGGGCCGCCTGCTGCATGTTGTGGGTGACGATGACCACGGTGAACTCCTGCTTCAGCTCGGTGATGAGCTGCTCGATGCGCCCGGTGGAGATCGGGTCCAGCGCCGAGGTCGGTTCGTCGAGCAGCAGTACCTGCGGCTTCAGCGCGATGGTGCGGGCGATGCACAGGCGCTGCTGCTGGCCGCCGGAAAGGCCGGTGGCGCTGTTGTTCAGCTTGTCCTTCACCTCGTCCCACAGGGCCGCGCCGCGCAGGGCCTGTTCGACGCGGTCGTCCATCTCGCGACGGTTGACCTTCTCGTGGTGGCGCACGGCGTAGGCGATGTTCTCGTAGATGGTCATCGGGAACGGCACCGGCTTCTGGAACACCATGCCCACCTGGCTGCGCAGACGGTTCATGGAGTAGCCCGGGGCGAGGATGTTCTCGCCGTTGAGCAGCACCTCGCCACGCGCTTCCTGCTTGGGATACAGCGAGTAGATGCGGTTCAGGGTGCGCAGCAGGGTCGACTTGCCGCAACCGGACGGGCCGATGATGGCGGTGATGCACTTCTCCGGGATGTCCATGTTGATGGACTTCAGCGAACGGTGCTCGCCGTAGAAGAATTCCAGGTCGCGAACGCGAATCTTGGTGCGTTCGGCGGTGATCGGGGAGGTCATGGCAGTCATCAGGATGCCCTATTGCGCAAAAGAATGAGACGGGAAGTCAGGCTGAGCAGCAGCACGAACAGGGTCAGTACCAGGGCGCCGGCCCAGGCCAGGGCGTTCCAGTCGCTGAACGGGCTCATGGCGTACTGGAAGACCACCACGGGTACGCTGGCCATGGGTTTGAGCAGGTCGCTGCTCCAGAACTGGTTGCCGAAGGCGGTGAACAGCAGCGGCGCGGTTTCGCCGGTGATGCGTGCCAGGGCCAGCAGGATGCCGGTGATCACCCCGGCGCGCGCGGCGCGCAGGACGATCTGCAGGGTCAGCTTCCATTGCGGCACGCCCAGCGCCAGCGCAGCTTCGCGCATGGTGGTCGGCTGCAGCTGGAGCATCTCGTCGGTGGTCCGCACCACCACCGGGATCACCAGCAGGGCCAGGGCCAGGGCGCCGGCGATGGCGGAGAAGCCCACGCGGTGGTCGGTCAGGTAGTTCAGCGGCAGGATCACGCTGGTGTAGACGAACAGGCCCAGCACGATCGACGGCGCCGACAGCAGGATGTCGTTGATGAAGCGCACCACGGTGCCCATGCGGGTGTGGCGGGCGTACTCGGCCAGCCAGATGCCGGCCATCAGGCCGATCGGGGTGCCGATCAGCAGCGCCAGCGCGCTCATCAGCGCGCTGCCGTAGAAGGCGTTGGCCAGGCCACCCTCGGCCCCCGGCGGCGGGGTCATCTTGGTGAACAGGTCGAGGTTCAGCGCCTCGATGCCGTGGCTGATGGTGGTCAGCAGGATCCACGCCAGCCACATCAGGCCGAACAGGGTCGCGCCGCAGCTGAGCAGCATGGCGGCGCGGTTCTTCAGATCACGGGCGCGATACAGGCTTTCGTTGGCCATCTCACTTGCCCTCCTTCTTGGCGAGGCGCAGCAGCATCAGGCGTGCGGCGGCGAGGACGACGAAGGTGACGACGAAGAGCAGGAAGCCCAGGGCGATCAGCGCGGAACGGTGCAGATCGGTGTAGGCCTCGTTGAACTCGTTGGCGATCACCGAGGCGATGGACGAGCTGGGCATCAGCAGCGAGGCGGAGAAGTGCTGCGAGTTGCCGAGCACGAAGGTCACCGCCATGGTCTCGCCCAGGGCGCGACCGAGGCCGAGGAAGATGCCGCCGACCACCGCCGAGCGGGTGTACGGCAGGACGATGTCCCAGACCACTTCCCAGGTGGTGTTGCCCAGCGCGTAGGCCGATTCCTTCAGGGTGGTCGGCACGCTGTTGAACACTTCGTTCATCACCGAGGTGATGAAGGGGATGATCATGATTGCCAGGACGATGCCGGCGCTGAGCATGCCGATACCCAGCGGCGGGCCCTGGAACAGGCCGCCGATCAGCGGCAGCGCGCCGAGGTAGTCGTTGATCCAGGGCGCGATGTGCTGGGCCATGAACGGGCCGAAGACGAACAGCCCCCACATGCCGTAGATGATCGACGGGATGCCGGCCAGCAGCTCGACGGCCGCGGCCACCGGCATGCGCAGCCACGGCGGCGCCAGCTCGGTGAGGAAGATGGCGATGCCGAAGCTGACCGGTACGGCGATCAGCAGCGCCAGGAAGGAGGTGACCAGGGTCCCGTAGATCGGCACCAGGGCGCCGAAGCGGTTGTTCACCGCGTCCCATTCGGTGCTGGTGAGGAAGTCCAGGCCGAAATGCGAGAAGGCCAGGCTGCCACCCCACAGGGTGGAGCCGGCGACGCCGGCGAGCAGCAGCAGCACCAGCAGCGCGGAGCCGAACATGGCGTGGCGGAACCAGCGGTCGTGGCGCTGGTCGCGCAGGGCGCGGTCTTCGGCTTCGGCGGCTTTCACGTTGGGCATGGCGATGGTCGGGGAGGATTCGGTAGACATCGGTTCATCCAAGCAAGCGAACCGCCGCACGGGTTTTCCGGGCGGCGGTCCTGGTCATTCACCCGATCAGCGGGCGAAGTCCGACTTCCAGTAGCCTTCGATGCGCTTGACCAGGGACTCCGGCAGCGCCACGTAGTCCAGGGCGGAGGCCTGCTGCTGGCCGTTCTCCAGGGACCACTTGAAGAAGTGGAAGGCGGCCTGGGCCTGTTCCGCGTTCTTCGGTTGCTTGTACATGATGATCCAGGTGGTGGCGGTGATCGGCCACGCGTTGTCGCCCGGGGCGTTGGTCATCAGCAGGTTGAAGTCCTTGGCGTTGGCCCAGTCGGCGGTGTCGGCGGCGGCCTGGAAGCTCTTGGCGCTGGGCTGGACGAACTTGCCGGCGGCGTTCTTCAGCGAGGCGTAGGACATCTTGTTCTGCAGGGCGTAGGCGTATTCGACGTAGCCGATCGAGTTCTTGATCTGCTTGACGTAGGCGGAGACGCCTTCGTTGCCCTTGCCGCCCATGCCTACCGGCCAGGGTACGGTGGTGCCGAAGCCGACCTTGTCCTTCCACTCGCTGCTGGCCTTGGCCAGGTAGTTGGTGAAGTTGTAGGAGGTGCCCGAACCGTCGGAACGGCGAACCACGGTGATCTTGGTGGCCGGCAGTTTCAGTTCCGGGTTCAGCGCGACGATGGCCGGGTCGTTCCAGTCGGTGATGCTGCCGAGGAAGATCTTCGCCAGCACTTCACCGTCCAGGTGCAGTTTGCCCGGCTCGACGCCGTCCAGGTTGACCACCGGCACGATGCCGCCGATGACGCTGGGGAACTGGCCCAGGCCGGCCGCTTTCAGGTCGTCGGCGGACAGCGGGGCGTCGGAAGCGCCGAAGTCGACGGTGGCCGCCTTGATCTGGGCGATGCCGCCGCCGGAGCCGATCGACTGGTAGTTGATGCGATTGCTGGACGACTTGCTGTATTCCTGGGACCACTTCGACAGAACCGGGTATACGAAGCTGGAGCCGGCGCCGGTGACATCAGTGGCGTGGGCCAGGCCGGTCAGAGCCATGGAAGCCAGCAGGACGGACAAGCGGGTTTTGCTGAGCAGCATCACGTCAATACCTCAATATGGGAGGAAGACCGGGAACACCCCGGTTGGTTAGAAGACGTGATGATTTAATGCCGCGAATGTGTACGTCTCATGACAGCGAGATGAAATATCCGCGTAATGGCAACTTGCCGACAGCGCGGAGGTCGCGCCGCCGTCGTGACCTCTGTCGACGCCGAGGGGGCGCCCGGCCCTTGCGCCCGG
>NZ_JARJLT010000125.1 GCF_029335315.1 Pseudomonas citronellolis | reverse complement strand
CGACGAAACGCGCGTCGACGGCCTGCTTCGGGGTCACCGGCTGCTGGATGATGCCGGCTTCGCTGGCGGCCTTCTGGATGTGCTCGAAGGATTCCTTGACGAAGGCGCCCTTGAGCTCGGCCTTGTTCTCGCCCAGGGAATAGAAGCGCACGCCGTCGAAGGCGCTCGCCAGTTCCGCCGGCTCGGCGCCGACGCCCTTGGCGATGGCCGCGCGGCCTTCCTCGGGGTGCGCCTGGAAGTGCTTGAGGCCGGCTTCCCAGCTCTTCAGCAGGGCCAGCACCTGGCCGGGGCGCTGCTTGAGCACTTCGTCGCGGACCACGAAGACGTCGCTGATGATGCCCGGGTCGTCGGAGCCCTTGTACAGCAGGCTGACCTTCGGGTTCTGCTGCTTGGCGGCGCTCAGGTAGGGCTCGTAGGTCACCGCCGCCGGCACCTGGCCGGCGATCAGCGCGGAACCGGCGTTGGCCGCCGGCATCGGCACCGGCTGCACGTCGGCGAGGGTCAGGCCGGCCTTGCGCAGCGCGCTGTGCAGGAGGATGTCGCTGGTGGTGCCTTCCTCAAAGGCGACCTGCTTGCCCTTGAGGTCGGTCAGGGTCTTGATCGACGGGTCGACGATCAGCGCGTCGGCGCTGGTGCTCTGGTCCAGCAGCAGGACGATCTTCACCGGCAGGCCGGCGGCGACCATGGCCATGGCGGTATGGGTGGCGAGGTTGCCGCCGTCGATCTGGCCGCTGGCCAGGGCGGCGTTCATGTCCTTGTCTTCGGTGAAGTTGACCAGCTCGACCTGGTCCAGGCCGTTGGCCTTGAAGGCGCCGGCCTGCTCGGCGACGTACCACTGGCCGTAGCCCAGCCAGGGCTGCATGCCCATCTTGAAGGTGCCGGCTTCCGGCTTGAGGCCGGCCTTGGGCTCGGCGGCCTGGGCGGCGCCGCCCAGCAGGAGGGCGCAGCAAGTGGCCGCGACGAGGCGGCGCAGCGTGGATGCGATGGGCGCTTGCATGGTGTCTCCCCGGTATTTTTCTGGTGGTTCGGCGGGGAGGCTGCGTTGGCCCGCACCCGCCGTGGGCGGGCACAGGCTCACACGAATGGGCGCGAATGCAAAGCCTTCGCGCCTGGCTGCGGGCCCGGAGGCAGGCGCCGGGGTCAGACCTCGACGCCGTCGTCGTCCTTGAACTGGTCCTTGATGTAGGTGATCTCGGTCTTGCCGTGGGGCGCCGGCAGGCCATCCGGGCCCATGTTGACGAAGACCATCTTGTCGATGGTGAGGATGCTCTTGCGGGTGATCTTGTTGCGCACGTGGCAGGTCAGGGTGATCGAGGTGCGGCCGAATTCGGAGGCGGTGATACCCATCTCGATGATGTCGCCGGTACGCGCCGAGCTGACGAAGTTGATCTCGGAGATGAACTTGGTGACCACGCGCTGGTTGCCCAGCTGGACGATGGCGTAGATGGCCGCCTCTTCGTCGATCCACTTCAACAGGCTGCCGCCGAACAGGCTGCCGTTGGGGTTCAGGTCTTCGGGTTTGACCCATTTACGGGTGTGGAAATTCATGAGAACTCCTTGCTGGTTGCGCCTCGTGAGCGCGATGACGGGCTAGGCCCCGCCGGCTGCGCAATTGTCGCGCGAATCGCCGCGCCGCGTCCTGCCTCGGATCAGCCCAGGCCGGCCTCGTCGCGGTACAGCCGCGCCTGCTCCAGCAGCCAGTCGCGGAAGGCGCGGACGATGACGGATTCCACCTTGCGCTCGGGAATCATCAGGTAATAGGCGTTTTCACTCAAATAGGCATGCTGCATCGCGACGATCAGCCGGCCCTCGGCCAGCTCGCGCTGGATCAGCATCGGCGGGATCAGCGCCACGCCCATGCCGAGCATGGCCGCCTGGGCGAGCATGGAGAACAGCTCGTAGCGAGTGCCGCCCATGTCGTGGGCGACGCTCATGCCGAGGGAGCCGAACCACTGGCGCCAGGCGTAGGGCCGGGTGGTCTGCTGCATCAGCGGCAGCCCGGCGATCTCCTCGGCGCTCAGGCTGGCGCGGCCCTCCAGCAGTTCGGGGCTGCACACCGGCACCGGGTTCTCGCGCATCAGGAAGTGCTTCGCCGTACCCGACCAGGCGCCTTCGCCGAAGTACAGCGCGCAGTCGAAGTCGGTGTCGGCGAAGAGGAACGGCCGGGTGCGGTTGGTCAGGTTCACCGTGACCTCCGGGTACAACCCCTTGAAGGCCTTCAGGCGCGGCAGCAGCCACTGGGTGGCGAAGGTCGGCACCACCGCCAGCTCGATGCTGCCGCCGCCCTGCTGGCCCATCACCGCCAGGGTGTCGCGCTCCACCGCATCCAGACGCACGGCGATGCGCCGGCTGTAGCCCAGGCCCGCCTCGGTCAGCTTTACCCCGCGCCGCGAGCGGCGGAACAGCTCGACGCCGAGGAACTCCTCGAGCCCGGCGATCTGCCGGCAGATGGCGCTCTGGGTCAGCGACAGCTCCTCGGCGGCCTTGGTGAAGCTTTCATGGCGGGCGGCCGATTCGAAGCTGACCAGCGCCGCGGTGGTGGGGATCTTGCGCCGCATCGAATGCCTCTTGGGAATCTCGTGATCGGGAAGGGCCACGGAATACGCGATTCAAACGCCCGTTTTACAGCGTCTGGAGCGTTACGGAGTGAGAAATTAGCACAACAGCGTGCGAATTAGTCGGTTGCCGCACCGGTCGGCGGCTGACTAGGATCGACCGCACTGCGTCCGCCTAAACTGGAGCGGACATCCCGTCACTGCCCCGAGGTAACCCGATGGCCACCAAAGCAAGCTTCAACTGGGAAGACCCGCTGCTGCTGGATCAGCAACTCACCGAAGAAGAGCGCATGGTTCGCGACAGCGCCCAGCAGTTCGCCCAGGACAAGCTGGCCCCGCGCGTGCTGGAAGCCTTCCGCCACGAGAAGACCGACCCGGCGATCTTCCGCGAGATGGGCGAGACCGGCCTGCTCGGCGCGACCATTCCCGTGGAGTACGGCGGCAGCGGCCTGAACTACGTGTGCTACGGCCTGATCGCCCGCGAAGTCGAGCGCGTCGACTCCGGCTACCGCTCGATGATGAGCGTGCAGTCGTCCCTGGTCATGGTGCCGATCAACGAATTCGGCAATGAAGCCACCAAGCAGAAGTACCTGCCGAAACTGGCCAGCGGCGAATACATCGGCTGCTTCGGCCTGACCGAGCCGAACCACGGCTCCGACCCGGGTTCGATGATCACCCGCGCCAAGAAAGTCGACGGCGGCTACCGCCTGTCCGGCGCCAAGATGTGGATCACCAACAGCCCGATCGCCGACGTCTTCGTGGTCTGGGCCAAGGACGACGAAGGGCAGATCCGCGGCTTCGTCCTCGAAAAAGGCTGGGAAGGCCTGAGCGCCCCGGCGATCCACGGCAAGGTCGGCCTGCGCGCCTCCATCACCGGCGAGATCGTGATGGACAACGTGTTCGTCCCCGAAGAGAACGCCTTCCCCGAAGTGCGCGGCCTGCGCGGCCCGTTCACCTGCCTGAACTCTGCTCGCTACGGCATCTCCTGGGGCGCCCTGGGCGCCGCCGAAGCCTGCTGGCACACCGCTCGCCAGTACACCCTGGACCGCAAACAGTTCGGCCGCCCGCTGGCCGCCAACCAGCTGATCCAGAAGAAACTGGCCGACATGCAGACCGAGATCACCCTCGCCCTGCAAGGCTGCCTGCGCCTGGGCCGGATGAAGGACGAAGGCACCGCCGCGGTGGAAATCACCTCGATCATGAAGCGCAACAGCTGCGGCAAGGCCCTGGACATCGCCCGCATGGCCCGCGACATGCTCGGCGGCAACGGCATCTCCGACGAGTTCGGCGTGGCCCGCCACCTGGTCAACCTCGAAGTGGTGAACACCTACGAGGGCACCCACGACGTCCACGCGCTGATCCTCGGCCGCGCGCAGACCGGCATCCAGGCCTTCTTCTGATGCCAAGCACTGCCGGCGGCCCCGCCGCCGGCAGCTTCCAGTCCGTGGTCCGCAGCCAGGAGTCCCCCATGTCCGGCGCCCTCTCGCACATCCGCGTGCTCGACCTTTCCCGCGTACTGGCCGGCCCCTGGGCCGGGCAGATCCTCGCCGACCTCGGCGCCGAAGTGATCAAGATCGAACGTCCCGGCAGCGGCGACGACACCCGCGCCTGGGGCCCGCCGTTCCTCAAGGACGCCGAAGGCCGGGACACCAGCGAGGCCGCCTACTACCTGTCGGCCAACCGCAACAAGAAATCCCTCACCGTCGACTTCACCCAGCCCGAAGGCCAGCGCCTGGTGCGCGAACTGGCGGCCAAGGCCGACATCGTGCTGGAGAACTTCAAGGTCGGCGGGCTGAAGAGCTACGGGCTCGACTACGAGTCGCTGAAGCAGCTCAACCCACGCATCATCTACTGCTCCATCACCGGCTTCGGCCAGACCGGCCCCTACGCCAAGCGCGCCGGCTACGACTTCATGATCCAGGGCCTGGGCGGCCTGATGAGCATCACCGGCCGCTCCGACGCCGAAGAAGGCGCGGGCCCGGTCAAGGTCGGCGTGGCGCTGACCGACATCCTCACCGGCCTGTACTCCTCCACCGCGATCCTCGCCGCCCTCGCCCACCGCGACGTCAGCGGCATCGGCCAGCACATCGACATGGCCCTGCTCGACGTACAGGTGGCCTGCCTGGCCAACCAGACCCTGAACTACCTGACCACCGGCATCCCGCCGCGCCGGCTGGGCAACGCCCACCCGAACATCGTGCCCTACCAGGACTTCCCCACCGCCGACGGCGACATGATCCTCACCGTCGGCAACGACGGGCAGTTCCGCAAGTTCTGCGAACTGGCCGGGCACCCGGAATGGGCCGACGACGCGCGCTTCGCCAGCAACAAGGCGCGGGTCGCCCACCGCGAGGTGCTGATCCCGCTGATCCGCCAGGCCACGGTGATGCGCACCACCGCCGAGTGGATCGCCGCGCTGGAGCAGGCCGGCGTGCCTTGCGGGCCGATCAACGACCTGGCGCAGGTATTCGCCGACCCGCAGGTGATCGCCCGCGGCCTGCGCGTCGAGCTGCCGCACCCGCTGGCCGGCAGCGTGCCGCAGGTGGCCAGCCCGATCCGCCTGTCGGAGACCCCGGTGCAGTACCGCAACGCCCCGCCCACCCTGGGCCAGCACACCGAGCAGGTCCTCGGCGACGTGCTGGGCCTGGACGCCGGCGCCATCGACGCGCTGCGCCGG
>NZ_JARJLT010000124.1 GCF_029335315.1 Pseudomonas citronellolis | reverse complement strand
CGCTGGACAGCGGGGAAAGTTCGTCGGGCAGCCAGGAATGCGCCGCTACCAGCGTGCCGGCAACGGCAATGACCAACAGGCATTTCTTGAGCTTCATGGGAGTCTCTCCATTGGCTTGGGGACACGAGGCCCGATGCGGGGCTCACATGCTCTTGTTCCACCGGCCGGCTTCCAGGCGCCGGCCAGTAATTGCGGAACACGCCAGCGAACCGATCGCGCCGACCGGTCGTCGGGGCGGACGACATTCATTGGCTGGCCTGCTGCAACGGCGGCGCCGATCCGGCCCGTGGCGTCGCGTCGGCGCTCGGGTCGGCGAGGTAGCCGAGCAGGGCCTGCACTTCCACCTCGCCGAGCCCCAGGTTGGGCATGCCGATCTGGTTGAACTGCCGGTACAGCGCTGTGGCGGTCGGGTCCTGCTCGGCCAGCATGCGGTCCGGCTCGCGCAGCCAGCGTTCGAGCCAGGCGCGCTCGCGGCGCCGGGTGACGCCGGCGAGGTCGGGGCCGATGGCCTGGCGCATGGCGTTGGCGTCGGCGCCCAGGGAGTGGCAGGCCGAGCAGCGGGTGCGGAACAACTGCTCGCCCGGCGAGGGCGTGCGCAGCTGCGGGGCGTCGGCGTAGCTGTTGTGCGTCGCGCTGGCGACCTTCCAGTTCTGCAGGGAATTGCCCAGGCGGTCGGCGAGGATGTAGGGGTTCTCGAACGGCGAGACCTTCATCCATTGCCCGGTGGCCTGGTTGCCGATGATCAGGCTGAGGCTGTGCTCGCTCTTGTTCTGCGGGTCGACGCGGATGTCGAGCAGGCCCAGGCGCTGGCGCAGCTCGGTGATGGCGGCGAAGTCGCCGGTGAGGAAGCGCCAGCCGGGGCCGACGTGGAAACGCTCGGCATAGGCCTTGAGCACCTCGGGGGTGTCGGCTGCCGGGTCGATGCTGATGGAGTAGAAGAACAGCTCCTTGCCGACCCGCTCGCCGAGCAGCTTCTGCACCTGGCGCAGGCGCGCGGTTTCCGCCGGGCAGGTGGCCGAGCAGCCGGTGAAGATGAAGTTGATGGCCACCACCTTGCCGGCGATCAGGTCGTCGTAGAAGCGCAGGTGCTGGCCGTCCTGGTCGACCAGTTCGGTGTTCGGGAAGTAGTCGCGGCCCCAGGGGCTGTCGCCCTCGGCCGCCGCCGTGGAGCAGGCGGCGGCGAAGGCGAGGAGCCAGGCGCCCAGTTGCAGGGTGAGGGTGCGCATGGTCATTGCCCGCGGTTGCTCTGGTCGCCGTCGCGGAAGGTCGGCAGGGCGACGGAGCCGACGTAGTCCACGCCATCCCAGGTCGGCAGCGGCGTGGGCATCAGCTGGAATTGGCCGGGGAACTCGATGTCCCAGCGCAGCAGCATCGAGTTGTCCTCGTGCTGGGTGTTGTGGCAGTGCTCCATGTAGGTGCCGGCGAACTCGCGGAAGTGGATGGCCATCTGCACTTCCTGCTGGCTGTCGGCGTCTTCGCCGATGCGGTAGACGTCCTTGCGCGCCCACTTTTCCCATTCCGGCGGCGCCTTGCCGCCCCGGCTGAGGACGATGCCTTCCTCGAAGTGCACGTGCACCGGGTGGCTCCAGCCGTTGCCGCCGTTCTGGATCTTCCACACTTCCAGGGTGCCGTCGCCGCTGAAGCCGGCGTCGGTCGGGCCGTTGGCCAGGCGCGGCGCCGAGGACACGCGCAGCGGGTTCATGCTGATGCCCAGGCCGCCGTCGGTCTTGATGGTCCAGGGCGCGGCGTCGGTGCCGTCGGAGCGGCCGAAGACGAAGGTGCGGTGGCGCGCCTGGGCGATCTTCGCCTTGTCGGCCGGGTTGTCGCGGTCGAGCACCAGCGGAATCATCTTCTTGCCCGCCGGCTTGCCCGGTCTGGCCGGTTCGTAGGCCACCGGATCGAGGCTCTGGTCCTGGCCGCCGTAGGGCTGCACGACGAACTGCATGAGCATGCCCACGCCCGGGTCGCCCTTGTCCCACTGAGGGCCCTTGCTGGTCTGCTTGATGACCGCCTTGTATTTCTCCGAGAGCACCTCGGCCAGCGGTATGTCGCGCTTGGTGCCCTTGCCGGTGTCGTGTTCCTTGAGGTTGACCAGGTACAGCTTGTCGCCGGGTTTGATGCCGTTGCGCGAGAAGTTGATGAGGATGTCGTAGCGCTCGGCGATGCCCTGGGTCGGCAGGATGGCGTTGTTGTCGCTGCGGTCGCCGTCGCCGTTGAGGTCCATGCTGCCGTCGAAGGGCACGGCGTGCTCCATCAGGTTGCCGTCGTTGGCGACCATGTGGAAGGGCACCCGCGCGTAGGTCAGGTTGGAGCCGGAGGGGCCCTGGAACTCGCCGCCCTTGCCCTTGATTTCGCGGACCACGGCGAGCTTCAGGTAGCGCGACACCGAACCGTTGAGGATGCGCAGGCGGTAGTTGCGCGCGCGCACGTTGAGGTACGGCCGGTACTGCCAGTTCACCAGGGTCTGGTCGCCGAGGAAGCCGTCGGTGTTGAACGGGTTGAACCACAGCTGGCCGCTCTGATCCCAGGCCTTGTCCGCCACCACCAGGTTCACGTCGTAGTCGCGGTTGCCCCAGGCCAGCGCGCTGCCGCTGGGCAGGCGCAGGTTGACGCCGTCGTCGATGGCCTCGTTGCCGCGGTCCAGGGCGCTGTAGTAGTTCATCATCGCGGCGTTGCCCTTGTAGACGTTCTGCGCGGTGAAATCGAGCATGTGGTCGTGGAACCAGTGGGTGCTCATGGTTTCCCGCCAGTCGCCGCGGATGTTGATGCGGCCGTTCTGGCAGGTCTTCAGGCCGGGCTGGGCGTCGTTGACGAAGAGGGTCTCGCCGGGTGCGCAGGGGAAGGCCGCGCGGGGGGCTTCGGCGCGGGTGTTGATGGTGTCGTAGCCGGCCAGTTGCAGCGGCCAGCGGTAGTCGTAGTACTGCCCTGGGAAGAAGAACGCGGCGGTGTAGCCGTCGCTCTCGGCGGGGGTGTGGCCGTTGTGCTCGTGGGTGCTGATGGTGTGCAGGCCGAAGCCGTGGTTGGCTGCCGGGTCGATCGGCAGGGCGTTGTAGTGGCGCATCAGCAACGGCTGGCCGTAGCGCACCATGAGCAGCTTGGGCGGCAGGGTGCCGTCGAAGGTCCACACCGAGTTGTGGTCCTGCACCGGCATCTGCGGGTGGAAGCGGATCGCGATGCCCTTGGTGGTGCCGTCGAAGCCGGGCATGCCGGTGGTGTTGTGGTAGAGCCCGCCGGGGCCGAACTCGCCGGCCGCGTAGTGGTGCATCTGCCAGGCGTCGCGCACGCCGCCGTTGCCGCGCGCGCCGGCCTGCACGGTCTGGTAGGCGGCCTGCGGGTAGAACTCGTTCCAGCGCTGGTGCGACCAGCCCTTGCCCGGCGGCCGGCCCTCGGCGGGCGAACCGATCGGCTGGCGGTTGAGGAAGTCCTCGATCGGCCGCTTCCACGGGTTGCGGTCGAGTACGTTGGCGAACTGGGTGGGGTAGGGGGTCAGCCCCGGCTGCTTGAGGAACGCGTCCAGGGCGGCGCCGGACGGGCCGCTGCGGGCGATGCTCAGCGGGTCCTGCTCGGGGGTGTTGCCCAGGGCCGGCAGCGGGAAGCCCATGGGCGCCGGCGGCACTGTCGGGTCGAGCTTGACCGGGCCGAACTCCTCGAACAGCAGCAATTGCTGGGTGAACGGCTGGGCGCCGAACAGCGGGCTGGGCCTGCCGTTGGTGGGGTAGTTGAACGAGGTCTGCTGCGCCGGCGGCAGGATGTTCTCGGCGCGTGGCGTGTTGCGGTCGCCCTCGACGCCGTCGGGCAGGTCGAAGGCGCCGTGGTTGGCCTCCGGGGTGTTGGCCAGTTCGGCGGCGGCGTCGGCGTCGTTGGGCACGTCGCGGAAATAGGAAACGTCGTTGTCCGGCGGCTGGCCGAAGTCGTCCAGTGGCGAGGCGTGCAGCGCCGGCGCGGTGGCGGCCAGGAGCAGGGTGCAGGAGAGGTTCCGGAGACGGCGCGCGGGAACCCGGGAGGAGAGGTTCTTCATGCTGGGCTTCCTTCGCTTCGCGAGCGAGTCGGTCGACGTAGCGAGCCGCGGCGGCGAGGCCACGGTGGTTTCGGGTGTTGGCGAAGGGGCAGTCGCAAAGCTCGCGCCACAATTTGAAACAAATTTCCTGGTGCGGGCGCAGGCCTAGTGCCATCAGGGTTTCGTGGCGATCGGGGGAAACTGCGGGGACGTCGGGCTGGGGCAATGGCCCCGAGGCCGG
>NZ_JARJLT010000123.1 GCF_029335315.1 Pseudomonas citronellolis | reverse complement strand
GCGCAGCGGGTCCGCAGGGCGCTCGGCGAGGTAGGCCTCCAGCGAGTCGTCCAGCGCCTCCAGCCAGGGCGTGTGGTGCGGCGTGGCCAGGGTGCCGGTGATCAGCGAGCGGTGGCACTTGTCGCGGTAGCCCATGATGCTTTCGTACTTGTCCTTCTTCCAGCGCAGGAAGGTTTCGTTCACCGCGGCGATGTCGAAGCTCGGGTAGTCGGTGGCGGCGATCAACTGGCGGATGTACTCGCCCTGGAACTCGAACATCTGCTGGGCGGTTTCCAGGGTTTCCTCTTCCTGGCGCCAGGCCAGGTCCTCGGCGCGCATCACCGCGGGCTCGGGCAGGGCGATGCGCCCGAGGATCACGTCGCGGGCGTACCAGGCCTGGGCGTCGAACATGTTGAAGCTGTACCACTGGTCCTGCATGCCCAGGTACACCAGCCGCGGGTTCTGCTCCCAGAACACGCCCTTGTAGAGGTTCAGCGGCCACAGGCGGTTGGTGGTCTTCAGGCGCAGTTCCTCGGGCAGGAACGGGAAGTGATGCTTGTAGCCGGTGCACAGGATGATGGCGTCGACGTGCCGGCTGCTGCCGTCGGCGAAGAACGCGGTGCTGCCCTGGACGTGGGTCAGCAGCGGTTTCTCCTCCCAGTTCTCCGGCCACTTGTAGGCCATGGGCGCGCTGCGGTAGCAGCTGGTGATGGAACGCGCGCCGTACTTGAAGCACTGCGAGCCGATGTCCTCGGCCGAGTAGCTGCCGCCGACGATGAGCACGTCCTTGCCCTTGAACTCCAGGGCGTCACGGAAATCGTGGGCGTGCAGCACGCGCCCGGCGAAGCTCTCGAAGCCCTTGAAGTAGGGCACGTTGGGGGTGGAGAAGTGGCCGCTGGCGACCACCACGTAGTCGAAGGTTTCGCTGTAGGTGCGGTCGTCGTCGTAGCTGTGGGCGGTGACTTCGAAGGTGCCGCTGGCTTCGTCCCAGGTCACCCCGCGCACCGTGGTGTTGAAGCGGATGTAGGGGCGCACGCCGGCCTTCACCACGCGGCCCTTGATGTAGTCCCAGAGCACTTCGCGCGGCGGGTAGGAGCCCATCGGCCGGCCGAAGTGCTCGTCGAAGCTGTAGTCGGCGAACTCCAGGCATTCCTTCGGCCCGTTCGACCACAGGTAGCGGTACATGCTGCCGTGCACCGGCTCGCCGTGCTCGTCCAGGCCGGTGCGCCAGCTGTAGTTCCACATGCCGCCCCAGTCGGCCTGCTTTTCGAAGCAGACCAGCTCGGGGATCTCGGCGCCTTGCTCCTTCGCCGACTGGAACGCGCGCAGTTGCGCCAGGCCGCTGGGGCCGGCGCCGATGATGGCGACTCGTTGCTGCATGTCCGGTGCTCCTTTGAATGGGGGTCAGGGGAAGATCACGGTCTTGTCGCGGTTGATGAACACGCGGTGTTCGAGGTGGTACTTGAGCGCCCGCGACAGGGCCACGGTCTCGGTGTCGCGGCCGATGGCGACCAGCGCCTCGGGGCTGTAGGCGTGGTCCACGCGCTGCACTTCCTGCTCGATGATCGGGCCCTCGTCGAGGTCGCTGGTGACGTAGTGCGCGGTGGCGCCGATCAGCTTCACGCCGCGCTCGTAGGCCTGGTGATAAGGCTTGGCGCCCTTGAAGCCGGGCAGGAACGAGTGGTGGATGTTGATGGCCTTGCCGGAGAGCTGTTTGCACAGGTCGTCCGAGAGGATCTGCATGTAGCGCGCGAGCACCACCAGCTCGGTGCCGGTCTCGGCGACGATCTTCAGCAGCTCGGCTTCCTGCCGGGCCTTGGTGTCCTTGGTCACCGGCAGGTAGACGAAGCGAATGCCCTCGCGCTCGGCCATCGGCCGCAGGTCGAGGTGGTTGGAGACGATGGCGGTGATCTGCATGTCCAGCTCGCCCTTGGCGTGGCGGTAGAGCAGGTCGGTGAGGCAGTGGTCGAACTTGCTGACCATCAGCAGCACGCGCAGCGGCCGCTCGCCGTCGAACAGCTGCCAGTGCATGGCGAAGGGCACGGCGATGTCCTCGAAGCCGTCGCGCAGGGCCTGCACGTTGGCCTTCACGCCGGTGTCGAAGCGGAACACGGCGCGCATGAAGAAGCGCCCGGTGATCTCGTCGTCGAATTGCGACAGCTCGCTGATGTAGCACTGCCGCCCGGCCAGGTAGGTGCTGACGGCGGCGACTATCCCGGAACGCGCCGGGCAGTCGATGGTGAGGATGTAGTGGGTGTCCATTGGTGGTCTCGCGGCCTGGTGGAAAGCCGCCCGGCGAACCGGGCGGGCGCGGTTCAGCCCTTGGCGGTGCGCTTCTTCTTCTCGGGGTCGTCGAAGGGCAGGGTGTGGGCGATGGCGTTCACCTGCAGGCTGCCGCGCACTTGCAGCGGCACGCCCTGTTCGGCGCAGTCGGTACTCATGCGGGCGATGGCAATGGAGCGTCCGGTCAGCCGCGAGTACATGGCGCAGGTGATGAGGCCCACCTCCTGGCCGGCGTGCCACAGGGTGTCGCCGGCCTGGGC
This sequence comes from Pseudomonas citronellolis, assembly GCF_029335315.1. Classification (GTDB taxonomy): domain Bacteria; phylum Pseudomonadota; class Gammaproteobacteria; order Pseudomonadales; family Pseudomonadaceae; genus Pseudomonas; species Pseudomonas citronellolis_A. The sequence goes on along the minus strand of NZ_JARJLT010000123.1, from coordinate 18,650 downwards.
GGCCTGCTCGCCGTCGAGCAGCACGCCGAAGATGCGGAAGCGCTCCTGGCCCTTGAGCCGGTAGTGCTCGCCGGCGCCACGGAAGTCCTGCTTGCCGGGCGACACGGTGAAGTCCAGGCCCAGCTCCCAGAGGCTGTCGCCGGCCTTCTCGTCGGCGAAGGGGTACATCTGCGAGTTGTCGTAGGGGTAGAACAGCAGGTAGCTCTCCACCCGCAGCCAGTCCAGGGCGGTGAAGGCGCAGGGGATGATGCCCAGGCCTTCGCCCTTGGCCAGGATGCCGTCCCAGATCGCCGGGGCGTCGGCGGCCTTGCAGAAGATTTCGTAGCCGCGCTCGCCGGTGTAGCCGGTGCGCGAGATCATCACCGGGCGCTCGAACAGCTTGCCCTGCATATGGTGGAAGTACGGCAGCTCGCGAATGCCCGGCACGTGTTCGGCGAGGAAGTCCACCGCGCGCGGGCCCTGCAGCGACAGGTCGTGCAGGTCGTCGTCGAACAGCACCGCGACCTGCCGGCCCTGGGCCGAGCGGATCAGCATCTCGTGGCCGACGCCTGCGCCGTGCACCACCATGAAGGCGTTGGGGCCGGTGCGGTAGACGATGCAGTCGTCGGCGAACTTGCCGTCCTCGTCGAGCATGCAGGCGTACACCGACTTGCCCGGGTAGAGCTTGGAAATGTCGCGGGTGGTGGCCCAGTCCAGCAGGCTCTCCGCGTGGGGGCCGACGTAGTGGACCTTCTTCAGCCCGGACACGTCCATCAGCCCCGCGCGGGTGCGGATCGCCTCGTGGTGGTCGGCGAGGTCGGTGGCGTAGGTCCAGGCGGTGCCCATGCCGTTCCAGTCTTCGAGTTGCGAGCCGAGCGCCAGGTGTCGTTCGCGCAGGGCGCTGATGCGCCAGGAGTTGGCCATGTGGGGAATCCTCTTGTAGTGGGGGTGTTCAGGCGTGCGGATCGAACGGCCGCAGCCACTCGAGCAGGGCCGCGCGGTAGCGGCTGATGCCCTTGTAGTCGGCGATCGGTTCGGGTAGGTCGCGCAGCACGCGGTGCATGCGTTGCGCCCAGTGCGGTTGGGTGGCCAGCTCGGCCATGCCGATCAGGTAGGTGCGGATGCTGAACAGCACCGCGTTGCTGCGCGGCAGGCGCACCATGGTCTGCAGCTCGACGCGCAGGTGCACCAGGGTGCCGGCGTTCTGCGCGGTGACGGTGCCGCGGTCGGCGCCCCACTCGTGGTAGGTCTCGGGCGAGGTGTCCAGGCGCGGGTTGATGGTCATGGTCCAGTTCAGCCGGCGCACCGGCTGGCCGACCTGGAGGTTCAGCAGGTACTTCAGGGCGCGCTCGAACACGCCCATCTGGTGCGCCATGGGCACCGGCGAGTGCCACTGCTTGAAGCTCATGCCGGCGTCGAAGGCCAGCGACCAGTCGGCCGGCCCGGTGACCATGCCGGCGTCCATGAACAGGTCGGCGTCGCGCTGGTCGAGCAGCGCGAAGTCGCCCTGCACCTGGCGGGTGATGTACTCCAGCGGCTCGCAGGGCAGGGTGCTGGCGTCGCCGTAGGTGAAGCGCTGGTGGATGCCCAGGGCCAGGTTGCGCCACTCCCAGCGGTCGCCGTCGCGGCGCAGCTGGAAGTATTCCGGGTAGTCGCAGGCCAGGTGCTCCATCAGCAGCTCCAGGGTGTCCCAGGCGGCGGGGGCCATGTGCGGCATCACCAGGCAGCGCGTGGGGTCGCGCTCCAGTACCAGGGCGCGTTCGGCGACTTCGGAGCGGTAGTGCTCGTCGATGTCGAACAGGTGCTCGAAGACCGAGCCGGGGTCACGCGGCACCGCCGGCTCGATGTTCACCGAGTACTGGTACCGGTCCTCCGGGAAGGGGAACGGGAAGCGCCGGATCGCCTCCGGGCTGTTGGCGAAGCTGAAGGATTCGCGGTAGCGCTCCACCGGCTTGAGGGTCGGGCTCATGCGTGGTTCTCCTAGAGGTCGAGCAGGATCGAGCCGCAGCCGCGCGACACGCAGGGCATCAGGTGCTCGGCGCGTTGCGGCTGATCGAGGTAGTGGTCGCGGTGTTCCACTTCGCCCTTGAGGTAGCGCGTCTGGCACTGGCCGCAGACCCCGCCGCGGCACAGGTTGGGCACCTCCAGGCCGGCGCCTTCGAGGGCTTCGAGCAGGCTCTGCTCGGCGCCCACCGCCAGTTGCCGGCCGCTGCGCGCCAGCTCGACGCGGAACGGCTGGCCCGGCTCGGGCGCGGCGAAGGCTTCCCAGTGCACCCGCGCGTCGCTCCAGCCCAGCGCCGCGGCCTGCTCGCGCAGCGACAACAGCAGGCGCTGCGGGCCGCAGGCGTAGACGTGGCTGCCCAGCGGGCGGTTGCGCAGTACCTGCTGCAGGTCCAGTGGGCGGAGCGCGCCGTCGTATTCGTGGAGGCGCGCGCCGAGCAGCGCGCGCAGCTCGTCCAGGTAGGCGTCGCTGAGCCCGGCGCGGTAGGCGTAGTGCAGTTCGAACTCGGCGCCCCGGCGCAGCAGTTCGCGGCAGTGGGCGAGGAACGGGGTGATGCCGATGCCGCCGGCCACCAGGATGTGCCGGCGCGCCTCGCCGTGGAGGGCGAACAGGTTGGCCGGGGCGCTCAGGCGCAGGTGGTCGCCGACTTGCAGGTGTTCGTGCAGGTAGCGCGAGCCGCCGCGTGAGCTTTCCTGGCGGCGCACGGCGATGCGGTAGTCGCCGGGTACGCCGGGGTCGCCCAGCAGCGAATAGGCGTTGCGCAGGCCGTTGGGCAGGCACAGCTGCACATGGCTGCCGGCGGAGAAGCCCGGCAGCGGGGCGCCGAGGGTTTCGAAGCGGAACTCGCGGATCACCGGGGTGAGCAGGCGCGACGCGGCCACCCGCACATCGAACAAGGCGCTCATGCGCGACCCTCCGCGTAAGGCCGGTCGGCGTCGGCGCAGACCCCCAGGTAGGCGCCCAGGCGCCGGGAGAAATGCCGGCGTACTTCCAGGCGCACGCCGCAGCGCTGGCAGTCGTGGACATCGCCGGTGCCGCCCGCCTGCAGGCTGGCGCAGTGCACGCAGTACACCGCGCGGCGGCCTTCGCCGTGGCGCAGCAGGTGGATTTCGTCGGCCGCCAGGCCGGCGTTGCGTGCCAGGGCGTGCAGCGGCCAGAGGAAGGCTTCGTCGCCGCTGAGGTACAGCTGCAGGCCGACGCTGGCGCGGCCCAGGCGTTCCAGCAGGGCGCGCTGCAATGCGGCCGGACCGGGGTGGGCGGCGGCGTCCAGCACTTCCAGGGTCTGCACGGCAACGCCCAGACGCTCGGCCAGCTCGCTGGTGAGGGCGGCGTCGGCCACCTGCGCGACCAGCAGCGGCTGGCCGCCGGCCAGGCGTGGCGGGGCGTCGTAGCGGGGCAGGCTGGGCAACGGCGGGGCGCTGGCGGAATCGGTCATGGTTTCCTCGCTGGGCTCTGGCCGCCGCTGCCCGTTCCTGAGGCGCCGGGGCCAAGGTGGCCTTGTGTTGGTGCGCTTCGCGGTGCTCGGCGGCGGTGGCGTTTCGTGTTTCTCGTTGAGGAAAATAATTTCCCCAGACGAATAACCGCTCAATCCGCAGGAGGGGGTATCTCCAAAGGGGTAGGGCGCCGCCGGAGGGGCGACGGGGCATGAAAGTTGCTGGCTCCAGGCACTGGTCGAAGAGGAACGGGGCATGGGCGCAGGGCCGGCGGGCTGGCTGGGCGGATGGCGACGACGCTGGGTGTCGGGCGCCGCCGTGGCCGCGCCGCGTCGCGCCGAGGCCGAGCTGTTGCGCGGCCTGCTCGACGAGCCGGGCAGCTGGGCGCCGCTGGCGCGCCTGTTGGGCGAGCTGGAGGCGGCGCACCCGCGCGCGCTGCCCTGCCTGCTGCTGGACGAGGCCGGCCTGCCGGAACCCTTGCAGCGGCCGGCGAGCTTCTGCGCCGAAGCGGACTGCCCGTTGCGCGACCTGCCGGCGCTGCGCCCCACGCAATGCGCGCCGTGCCGGGCGCGTGGCGTGGCGCGCGAACTGTGGCCGCTGGAGCCGGGCGGGCACGCCGCGCTGGCGATCGACGGCCGCTCGGCCGAGGCCTGCGCGCCGCTGCGCGAGTGGCTGCCGCTGCTCGCCGCGAGCGTCCAGGGGGTGGCTCGCCAGCGCGCGCGGCAGCGCCTGGAGCGCCACGGCCAGGACACCCTGCTGGCCCGCGAGCTGCACGACTCGGTGGCGCAGCAGCTGGGCTTCCTGGCGTTCCAGGCGAGCCGCCTGCAAGGCCAGCTGCAACGCCCGCAACAGGCCGCGCCATTGCTCGAGGAACTGCGCCATGGCCTGCAAGGCGTGCAGCGCCAGGTCCGCGAGCTGATCGGCAACGCCCGCCTCAGCCTCGACGGCCGCAGCCTGCGCCAGTCGCTGCTGGACTCGGTGGAAGAATTTGGCCGGCGCAGCACCATCGTCTTCGAACTGGACAACCGCCTGGCCGACGACCTGCTCGACGACGAGCAGGCCCTACAGGTGTTGCAGATCGTCCGCGAGGCGCTGGCCAACATCGTCCGCCATTCCCACGCGCGCACCGCGCGCATCGACCTGCGCCTGCGCGACGGCGAGCTGTGGGTGAACGTGGAAGACGACGGCATCGGCCTGCGCCCCAGCGGCGAAAGCGGCCATTTCGGCCTGTCGATCATGCGCGAGCGGGCCCTGGCCATCGGCGCCGCGCTGCGCGTGGAAAGCATCCAGCCACGGGGCGCGCGGGTCGCCCTGCGGCTGCCGGGGGTAAGCGGCACTCGCGAGGAGGGCGCCGATGGACAACACCACGCTGCTGTTGATCGATGACCACCCGCTGTTCCGCCGCGGCCTCGCCGAGCTGTTCGGCGAAAGCGGCGAGTTCACCGTGGTCGGCCAGGCGTCCGGCGGCCGCGAGGGCATCACCCTGGCCTGCCAGCTGAGCCCGCAGCTGATCCTGCTGGACCTGCACATGCCCGGCCTCGGCGGCCTGCAGGTGCTCGACGAGCTGCGCCAGCTGGAACTCGACAGCCAGGTCATAGTGCTGACCGCCTCGGCCGACCGTGGCGAGCTGGTGGCCGCGCTGCGCCTGGGCGCCGAGGGCTACCTGCTCAAGGACACCGAGCCGGAGGCGCTGCTGGCCTACGTGCGCGGCTGCAGCCGTGGCTCGGTGCAGCTGGACGACAGCCTGGTGGCGCTGCTCGCCGCGCCGGCGCCGGCCACCCCAGCGGCGCCCGACGACCTCACCGAGCGCGAGGCGCAGACCCTGGCGCTGATCGCCGAGGGCCTGAGCAACAAGCGCATCGCCCGCGAGCTGGGGATCAGCGACGGCACGGTGAAAATCTACGTGAAGAACCTGCTGCGCAAGTTCAACCTGGGCTCGCGCCTGGAACTGGCCGCCTGGGTCCACCGTGGCGGGCGCCTGCAATGAGCGCCGCGGCCCCGGAAGACGACCGCTACCCGGTGGCGCTGCTGCGCCTGGACGCCGGCGGCCGCATCCGCCGGGCCAACCGCGCCTGGCGCGGGCTGATGGGCGAGGGCAGCGTCGGCGCCGAGCTGGCCGCCTACCTGCACCGGGAAGACCTGGCCCACTGGACGGCGGCGCTGCAACTGGCCCGCGCCGAGCCGAGTGGCGCGCGCCAGTGCCTGCGCTTCATCGACCCGGGCGGGCGCCTGCGCTGGTTCGACCTGCACCTGGCCGGCGACGCCGAGGGCGTCTACCTGTCGCTCAGCGACGCCACCAGCCGGCGCCAGCGCGACGCGCGCCTGGAAGCCAGCCGACGCGGCGCCGCCAGCCTGCTCGACGGCCTGCCGGGGCTGATCTATCGCGGCCGCAACAACCGCCAGTGGACCATGGAATTCGTCAGCGCCGGCTGCCTGCAACTCACCGGCTACCCGGCGGACTACCTCACCGACACCTACGAGCACAGCTACAGCACACTGATCCTCGAGGAGTACGCCGAGTACGTGTGGTCCGAGGTGCAGCAGGCCCTGCTGCGCCGCGAGCCCTACGAGCTGGCCTACCGCATCCGCTGCGCCGACGGGTGCATCAAGGACGTCTGGGAGAAGGGCGTGGGCATCTACTCCGACACCGGCGAGGTGCTCGGCATCGAAGGCGCGATCTTCGAGGCGGTGGCCGCCGCGCGGGAGTGATGGCGCCGGGGTGCGAGTCCCCGGCGACGGCTCAGGCTGTAGTGCTGACCGAGGTGCCGCTGGTGCTGCTGCCGGACTCGGTCAGCGCCTCGGAGTAGGCGGCGGTAGCTGCCGCCACCGCGGCGGAGGCGCTGGACACCTGCGCCTGGGCGGCCTGCTGCTGGATCTGGCGGGCCTGCTGCGCCTCTTCGCTGTCGTTGCCGCCGCCCTGGCTGGCCTTGGCCAGCTGCTGCTCGGCTTCCTGCAGCTCCTTCTGCGCCTGCTCCATGGCCTGCTTGAGCTTTTCCAGGGTGCTGTCGGTGCTGCTGCTGGAGCTGCTGCCGCTGGCCCCGCCCGCGCCACCGGCACCACCCGCGCCGCCGGCGCTCTTGGTCGAACCGCTGGCGCTGGTTTGCGAGGTGCTCGTGGCGTCGGCGGTGGTGATGCTGTCGTCACTGGTCGAGGTAGTGGCGCTCGACGAGCTGGAGGTCGTGGTGTAGCGGATGCTCATGCTGCTGGTAGTGGCGGCGGTGATGCTGGTCATGGGGAATTTTCCGCGTAAGGATGGACGTCCGAAGTGACGGCCGGCGCGGCGGTTTTTTGAGCGTCAGTTGTTATCGACTTGGTATCGAAGCGGGTACTTTCCAGGGTTCGTGGCGGCGCCGGAGTTCAGGACGGACGGCGGATAACGCCACAGGCGTTATGCGCCCTACGGGTTTGAACCTCCGCACGCGCCGACCTGTGCGTAGGGCGAATAACCGTTCGCGGTTATCCGCCGTTGCCCGGAACGCCGATGCCGGTGGACGACGGCGAATAACCGCTCGCGCGGGGCTCAGCGCGCCGCCCAGGCGTTGAAGCGTTGCTGCAGCTGCTCGCCGTGGTCGGCCCAGAAGCCCGCGTCCATCGCCAGCTGCTTCTCCAGGTTCTGCGGTGCGCTGGGCAGGTTCTGGCTTTGCGCCGGGGTCAGCTCGGCGGCGGCGGCGAGGTTCACCGGGCCGTAGGCGATGTGGTCGGAGTAGGCCTTCTGCTGCTGGGTCTGCAGCACGAACTGGATGAACTTGCGGCCTTCCGCGGCGTTCTTCGCGCCCTTGGGAATGGTGAAGGCCTCGATGTCGTAGATGCCGCCGTTCCACACCACCTTCAGGTTGCTTTCGTTCTGCACGGCGGAGATGCGCCCGTTGTACACGGCGCTCATCACCACGTCGCCGGACATCAGGTACTGCGGCGGCTGCGCGCCGGCCTCCCACCACTGGATGTACGGCTTGATCTCGTCGAGCTTGCGGAACGCGCGGTCCTGGCCTTCCTTGGTGGCGAGCGTGGCGTAGATGTCCTTGTTGGCCACGCCGTCGGCCATCAGCGCGTACTCCATGGTGTACATCGGGCCCTTGCGCAGGCCGCGCTTGCCCGGGTACTTCTTCACGTCCCAGAAATCGGCCCAGCCGGTCGGCGCGACCTTGAGCTTGTCGGCGTTGTAGGCCAGCACCGTGGACCAGACGAAAATCCCCGCGCCGCAGCTGTGCACCGCGCCCTTGATCAGTTGCGGGGTCATCGCGGCGATGGCCGGGTCGTCGCCGACTTCCTCCAGCAGGCCTTCGTCGCAGGCGCGGGTCAGCTCCGGCATTTCCAGCTCCACCACGTCCCAGGACACGCTGCCGGTGTCGACCTGGATCTTGATCTTGGCCATCTCGCCGTTGAACTCGTCGGCGATGATCCGCGTGCCGGTCTGCGCGGTATAGGGCGCGTAATAGGCTTGCTGCTGGGCGTCCTTGTTCGCACCGCCCTGGGAAACCACGGTGAGGTCGGCCAGCGCGCTGGTCGAGAGGGCGATGAGGGAAACGGCGAGGGCACTGCTCAGGGGCTTTGGCATTGTTATGGGCTCCGATGAGGCATGGTGGGCGGCGTGAAGAACCGGCCGGGCGCGTGGTGAGGGGGACGCGGCCTGGTCTCCAGTCTCCGCGCCGTCCGCGGCGGGTGACATCAGACGGATTTACAAATCGCCCCGCTGTGGTTCATACCTTTGTACGGAATCCAGGATTCCGGGCCGGTGCGATCCTCCGCCCGACCCGCCACCCCCGTTCGTTGGAGACGCCATGCCGATTTCGATCCAGGACATCCTCGACGACCCCGCGCTGTCCACCCGCCTGGTCAGCGGCGCCGGGCATGCCGGGCGCATCCTGCGCTGGGCGCACGTCTGCGAGCTGCCCGAACCGTCGCAGTGGCTGGGCGAGGGCGAGCTGCTGATGACCACCGGGCTGGGCATCCCGGTCGGCGACGAGGCCCAGCGCGAGTACGTCGAACGCCTCGCCGGCGCCCGCGTCGCCGGGCTGATGCTGGGCGAGAACATGCGCGCGCCGGCGAAGCTCGACGCGCTCTACGACACCGCGCAGCGCCTGGACTTCCCGCTGTTGCTGATCCACGAGTCGGTGCCGTTCTCGGCGGTGGCCCGGGCGATCATCGACGCCAGCAAGCGCGAGGAACAGGAGCGTCGCGGCGCGGTGACGCGCATCTACGAAAGCGCGCGCATGGGCCTGCGCAACCTCGGCCTGGAGTTCCTCCTGCAACGCCTGGCGCTGGACGTGCGCGCCGAGCTCTACCTGTTCGACGCCGCCACGCTGGAGCCCTGGCATGCCGGCCTGGCGCCGTTGCCGGGGCACTGGCGGGCGTTGCTCGGCAAGCGCAGCAACACCGCGACCACGGTGACCCGCCACGCCTCGGAGGAGGGCGAGGCGCTGGTCATGTCGTTGCCGTCGGTGCCGGCCTGCAAGATTCTCGCGAGCGGCGGCGGCCTGCTCGACTATGGCCTGTTGCACCACGTGACGGCGGTGCTGGGCATCGAGCTGGAGCGCCAGCAGGTGGAGCACGAGCGCGTGCTGCGGCAGGGCTGGGAGCTGCTCGACGACCTGCTGCAACAGCGCCTCAGCGAGCGCCCCGCGCATGAGCGCCTGGGCGCCATGGGCTACGCGGTGGGCGAAGTGGTGTTCGGCGTCGCCCGTTGCGCGGCGGAGCCGCCCGAGCGCTGGCTGCAGCGCCTGCACCTGCAAGGCGTGGCGCTGCTGGCGCGGGTGCAGGGCGAGGAGCTGATCCTGCTGCTGGCCTCGGCGGAGGCGGCCGAAACGGTGCAGCGGGCGCTCGGCTGCGCGCTCGGGCTGTCCAACCCGCTCGGGCATTCCGGCCGCACCAGCGAAGCGCTGCGCGAGGCGCGCCTGGCGTTGGCCCATGCGTCGGCTCAGCACCCGGTCGCCCACTACGCGCGCGCCGCCGGCGAGTTGCTGTGGCTGCCGTCGAGCCTGGAGGAGGCGCAGCTGGTCTACCGCCGCGCGCTGGGGGCGCTGGCCGACTACGACGGCGAGCACAACGCCCAGTTGTTGCACACGCTGCAGCTGTTCCTGGAGCAGAACCGTTCCTGGCAGAAGACCGCCGAGCGGCTCAACGTGCACCGCCAGACCCTGGTCTACCGCATCCGCCGCATCGAGGAGATCAGCGGCCTCTCGCTGGATTCCACCGAGGACGTCGCCGTGCTCTGGATCGCCCTGCGCGCGGCGCGGATAGCCGGCCTTGGCGCCGGCCTCAAGGCATGATCAGGAAACTCTTGCGCAGGGTCTCGCGGATGTCCCAGGTGCCGTGGCAGTTCGCCGGGAACAGGATGGCGTCGCCAGCGCGCAGCTCGATCGGTTCGCCGTCATCTGGGATGAAGAAGCCATGGCCGCTGATGAAGTGGCTGAACTCGCGCGCCATCACCTGGCGGCGGAAGCGCCCCGGCGTGCATTCCCACACGCCGGTGCTGAGGCCGTCCGGGCCCTCGGCGGCGTAAGTCGCCGCTTCGGCGATGGGCGTGCCGAGGGGTTCCTTGGCCGGCACGCTGGCGGGCAGGGCGAAGCGGCTGGTATCGGGCAGATGGATCGGGCGGGGCATGCGGTTCTCCTTGGCGTGCTCAGACGCTCTTGTCTTCCAGGCCCACGGGGGCGAATTTGGCCAGGCGCAGGTCGATCCAGGCCGGCTTGCGGTTCTGCGCTTCGCGCGCCTCCTTGCGCTGCACGGCGCCGCGCACCAGCAGGCCGCCGAAGTAGCGGATCGGCTCCGGCGGGAAGCGCTTGGGCTGGCGCCCGACCAGGCCGCAGCGGCTCCATTCGTCGTCGCGGCCGAGCACCAGGCTGGCAAGGATGCGCCCGCCCAGGCGGCTCGGGCCGACGCCGTTGCCGCTCCAGCCGATGCCGTAGAAGATGTGCGGCGCGCCTTCGAGGTGGCCGAACACCGGCATGCTGTCGTAGGTGCGGTCGATCGGCCCGCACCAGGTATGGCTGATGGCCTCGTCGGCCAGCTCCGGGTAGGTGCGGCGGAAGTCCTGCTCGGTTTCCTCGCTCAGCTTCGGGTTGTCGTCGAAGCTGGCGTCGATGCGGCTGGCGTAGTTGAGCATGCCGGTGCCCTTGCCGAAGACGATGCGGCCGTCCCGGGTGGTCCGGTAGAAGTCCACCATCAGCTGCGAGTCGGTGATCGACTCGCCGCCGGTCCAGCCGATCTGCTCCAGGCGGCGGGGGATCGGGTTGGTCGCCACCAGGGTGCTGGTGACCGGCAGCACGACCCGGCTCAGCTCGGGAATCTGCGCCGCCCAGGCGTTGGTGGCGAGCACCACGCGCGGCGCGGTGACCGAGCCGTTGGGGGTGCGTAGCACGCACGGCTGGCCGCGCTCGATGTCGTCCACCGAGGTGTTCTCGAAGATCCGCACGCCCTTCTCCAGCGCCACCCGGCGCAGGCCACGGGCGAGGCGGGCGGGCTGGACCGTGGCGTTGCTGTCCTCGATCACGCCTTCCAGGTGCTCGCGCGAGCCGGCGCGGCGCATCACTTCGAGGTCCGGCAGGGAGCGGAAGACCTTGGCACCGAGCTTCTCGCAGGTGCGCTGCACGCCTTTCCAGGAGCCGCGCTGGGCGTCGCTGGTGGCGGTCCAGAGCCAGCCGCCGCGGCGGAAGTGCGCGTCGATGCCATGCTCGGCGCAGAACTCGCCGATCTCCGCGATGTTCGCCTCCGAGGCCCGCGCCAGGCGCAGCGCTTCCTCCTGGCCGCACTGCGCCACCAGCGAACTGATCTTCGGCCACCAGGACATCACGAAACCGCCGTTGCGCCCGGACGCGCCGCCGCCGCAGATATCCCGTTCGAGAATCGCGATGCGGCAGTTCGGTTGGAGCTCCAGCAGGCGCAGCGCGGTCCACAGGCCGACGAAGCCACCGCCGACGATGGCGACGTCGACGACCAGGTGCTCCTGCAGGGGCGCGCTCGGGGTGAGTTCGTCGGCGATTTCCTGGAGCCAGAGGGAGCGTTTCATGGCGAGAGTCCATGGGGTTGTTGTTTCCCGTTACTCTCGCCCCGGCGTGCGGCCTTACCTATCGTCCATTCCTAACGTTCGAGCCGGGTCGTTCATACATTTATATGAACGGGCGGGCTTGCCTCAGCGCTTGAAGTCACTGGCCGAGTGGCGCTCGGGCACCTGCTCGGTTTCCTCGCCCCAGGTCCGGTTGACCCGCACGCCACGGCGCACCGCGGGGCGCTGGGCGATCTCGTCGGTCCAGCGGCGGACATGGGTGTAGGTCTCGACGTCGAGGAATTCCGCGGCGTTGTACACCTGGTTGTTCAGCAGCGCGCCGTACCAGGGCCAGATCGCCATGTCGGCGATGCTGTAGTCGTTGCCGGCGATGTAGCGGTACTGCGCCAGCTGGCGGTCGAGCACGTCGAGCTGGCGCTTGACCTCCATGGCGTAGCGGTCGATCGGGTACTCGAATTTTTCCGGCGCGTAGGCGTAGAAGTGGCCGAAGCCGCCGCCGAGGAAGGGCGCGCTGCCGACCTGCCAGAACAGCCAGTTCAGGGTTTCGGTGCGCCCGGCGATGTCGGTGGGAATGAAGCGCCCGAACTTCTCGGCGAGGTACAGCAGGATCGAGCCGGACTCGAAGAGGCGCAGCGCCGGGGTGACGCCGGTATCCAGCAGGGCGGGGATCTTCGAGTTCGGGTTGACCTCGACGAAGCCGCTGCCGAACTGCTCGCCCTGGCCGATGCTGATCGGCCAGGCGTCGTACTCCGCCTCGGCCAGGCCGAGTTCCAGCAGTTCTTCGAGGAGGATGGTCACCTTGACGCCGTTGGGCGTGGCCAGCGAGTACAGCTGCAGCGCGTGCTTGCCGCGCGGCAGCGGCTGGTCGTGGGTGGCGCCGGCGACGGGGCGGTTGATGCTGGCGAAGGCGCCGCCGTTGCTCTTGTCCCAGGTCCAGACGCGCGGTGGGGTGTAAGTGGGGTTCGCCATGTTCGGTCCTCGCCTCGGGCTGTGGTCGGCCGCCTGGGGGGCGGCCCGTTGCGCCCAGTGTGCCCCGGACGACCCCGGCGTGGTTAGCCCGCGCGCGGAAAAAACGCGCGCCCGGCTCAACCCTGGCCGCGTTCCTTGAGCATCGACTGGATGTGCAGTACCGAGTCCTGAGTGCGCTTGGCCAGGTTGCGCACCTCGTCCGCCACCACGGCGAAACCCCGGCCCTGTTCGCCGGCCCGCGCCGCCTCGATGGCCGCGTTGAGCGCCAGCAGGTTGGTCTGCTCGGCGATGCCCTTGATCACCCCGGCCATCTGCGAGATTTCCGCGTAGGTGTTCTGGATGCTCACCTGCTCGCGTTCACGCAGCGCCTCGGCGGCCTTCTCGTCGGTGATCTCGCGGGTGGCCCCGGTCACCCGCAGCAGCACGCCGTTGGCGTCGCGCAGGCAGCGCCCGCGCTCGCGGAACCAGAGGTCACCACGGGTCTTGTGGCGCATGCGGTATTCGACGACGTAGACGCGCTGCCCGGTGGGGTCGGCCATCATCTCGCCGAAAGCGTGCATGACCCGTTGCTGGTCCTCGGGCTGGGTGATGGCGAAGTAGCTGTCCCAGCCGTCGGGGAACTCCTGGCGGTTGTAGCCGATCAGCGAGCGGAACTGATCCGACCAGCGAATCACGTTGTCCGGGTGGTCGGGGTCGCCGCCGACCACGCTGAGGTCCCAGCAGCCTTCGGTCAGGGTCTGCTTGGTCAGCTCCCAGACCTGCGCTTCCTCCAGCAGGCGCGCGCGTTCGTCCTCCAGCGTGGCGGCCCATTCCTCTGCACGCTTGAGCGCCTGTTCGGACTCGGCCCGCTGCGTATCGCGCTCGCGGAGCGAGGCCTGCAGCTGCAGTACCTGGCTGTCGTCGACGGGGGAGCGCTGGGCCATCTCGCGCTTGAGGCTGGCCAGGTCTTCCTGCCAGTGGCTCTGGATATCGCGCAGGGCGAGGGCGAGGTCCTGGTGGCGGCTCAGCGCGGCATAGTCGCTCGGGCTACGCCAGTTCCCCGCCAGCCACTGCCGGCACAGCTCGCTCACTTCCCCCGCCAATCCCCTTGCGCCCTTTGCGAACCACATGCCCAGCACTCCTCGCCAATTGCCCATGATGTTGAATTGATATGAAACCATATTTTATAGGTAAAAAGTGGCGAAAGGGGAGTATCAGGGACAGCGTGGCGACCTTCACGGTTTGGGAGCCTGGTCCCAGTGAGTAAAGTCCGTGGAGGGGGTCGTGTTGGTCGAGACGCAGACTCCGCCTTTGACTTCGGCGTCAGGCGCGGACTCCCGGGGGCTCAATTCCTGGACCACGACCCGACACAGATTGATCGCCAGCGCTCCCGGCTTGGAAAACACAGCGAAGTAGGCTTCGTATTCCTTGCCCGCCTCTGGTACGAATACCCGGGTTGGCGGCACGCAACTGGGGCCATGCATGGGGTTGCCGAAAGACAGGTTCACGGCGGTCTGCTGGCCGGCGGGGATCACGAATTCGCCGTACATTTCCTCGCGCGACAGGTTCCCGGAGTGCCAGGAAGGCGTCATGCCTATGCTCTCGTAGTAGTGTCCCCAGAAGCCGATATTGAAGAGGTCGGTGACACTCATGGTCCGCAGCTTTTTCTGCGGGATCACATCGAAGCCCTTGTAGGCCGATTTGTCTTCGCACCGGCCGCCAACGCTGATCGCCGCGGTTTGTTCCGGCTTGACGAATACCCTGATACGCGCCGTGGTGGTCGGATCGTACTTTGCCTTCTCCGTTTCGTTGACTTTCCCGGTGGTGCAGGCTGAGAGGAGGGCCGTCGAGATTAATAGTGCGGGTGTGAGTCTCATGTTCGCTTCCTGCAGGTATGCAAAATTCCAATTGTTCGTTCGTGCTTGATGACTTTCGTGTGTCGTCAGGCGCGCCGGAGCAAAGCCGCTGCTCCTTCATTCATTTGCGCACGTAGCTCTTGCGCCCGCTCGGCGTCAGGCAATAAACCCCGCCCCGAGGACCGGTGCAGAACGAGCCGGAGCCACAGGTGCAGCCGCCCGACGAGTCGCTGAACCGTTGCGGCGAGAGAATCGCCTGGCTGCGAGAGCTGCCCGAAGCGCCGAAATGGGCCGAGCAGCTCTTTTTCGATCCGCTGATCGAACCGTCATTGCAGAGGAAGAAGTCGCCGTCGCAACGGGCGATGCCACCCTTGCTGCCGGAGCAGGGTGCATTGCCGGCGTGGGCCGGCAGCGCCAGCGCGGCGAGCGCGATGGCGAGGGGAATGAGCAGGCGTAGCGGTCCGTGCACGTCGGGCATCCTTGCAGGTGGTGGCGCAATGCTATCTTTCCGGGCCGTGGCGCGACAAGGACAATGCGTGGGGCCGGGCGCCCGCACATGCGGCTTTCACACCGAATCGATCTTCGGGTAAAACGGACGACGCATCGGATAAGCCACTGGCCAGGGACGACGCCATGAAACCACTACGCAGCGCAATGATCGCCGCCCTCCTGCTCGCCGCCGGGCAGGCCTGGGGCATGGACGGCAAGGGCAATTCCTCCGACCACTTCACCGTCGCCACCAGCGTTGGCACCGCCGCCCTCAGCGAATCCACCAGCCGGCCGCTGCAGGCCTACCGCGAGGCCCGCGACGATGCCCTGGCCTACGTGGCTTCGGGCGGCGCCATCCACGGCGCGCAGCTGGAGCGGGCGCTGCGTTGTTATCGCAGCGCGCATCCGGGTTCGGCGATGAGCGACATGCAGGTGGCCCAGGCCATCGCCAGCCTGGGCTGAGCCCGGCCGTCGCGGCCGGGCGGGGGCGCCTCAGGCGGCGTTGGCCTCGAAGCTGTCGCTGCGCGCCATGCGCCACATGCGCTCGTAGAACTCGCCCTCGATGTTGCCGCTGAGCAGTTCACCGGGCTTGAGGAAGTAGTGCAGGTGGGCGAACAGGCGGATTTCGGTGGACGATACGCGGCGCACCAGGTGCTTGGCCTCGACTTCCTCGGGGTGGCGCAGGCCGGCGGCGGCGAGCATCTCGGCCAGGGCCTTGAGGGTGTTGCGGTGGAAGTTGTAGACCCGCTCGGCCTTGTCCGGCACCACCAGGGCGCGCTGGCGCAGCGGGTCCTGGGTGGCCACGCCGGTGGGGCACTTGTTGGTGTGGCAGCTCTGCGACTGGATGCAGCCGATGGCGAACATGAAGCCGCGCGCCGAGTTGGCCCAGTCGGCGCCCATGGCCAGCACGCTGGCGATGTCGAAGGCGCTGACCACCTTGCCGCTGGCGCCGATGCGGATCTTGTCGCGCAGGTTCAGGCCGACCAGGGTGTTGTGCACGAACAGCAGGCCTTCGCGCATCGGCAGGCCCATGTGGTCGACGAACTCCACCGGCGCCGCGCCGGTGCCGCCTTCCTTGCCGTCGACCACGATGAAGTCGGGGAGGATGCCGGTCTCGTGCATGGCCTTGGCGATGCCCATGAACTCCCACGGGTGGCCGATGCACAGCTTGAAGCCCACCGGTTTGCCGCCGGACAGCTCGCGCAGGCGCACGATGAAGTCGAGCAGCTCCTTCGGCGTGCTGAACTCGCTGTGGCTGGACGGTGACACGCAGTCCTGGCCCATGGGCACGCCACGGGTGGAGGCGATCTCGGCGGTGACCTTGTGCTTGGGCAGGATGCCGCCGTGGCCCGGCTTGGCGCCCTGGCTGAGCTTGATCTCGATCATCTTCACCTGCGGGTTGGCGGCCTGGGCGGCGAAGCGCTGGGCGTCGAAGCGGCCTTCGTCGGTGCGGCAGCCGAAGTAGCCGCTGCCCAGTTCCCAGGTCAGGTCGCCGCCGTATTCGCGGTGGTAGGGGCTGATGCTGCCTTCGCCGGTGTCATGGATGAAGTTGCCCATGCGCGCGCCCTTGTTCAGCGCGCGGATGGCGTTGGCGCTCAGCGCGCCGAAGCTCATCGCCGAGATGTTGAACACCGAGATGGAGTAGGGCTGCTTGCACTCGGGGCCGCCGACCAGCACGCGGAAGGTGCTGGGGTCGGCCAGCGGCGCCGGGCGGATGGAGTGGGCGATGAATTCGAAGCCCGCCTGGTAGACGTCGATCAGGGTGCCGAACGGCTTGTCGGCGCTTTCCTGCTTGGAACGGGCGTAGACCAGGCCGCGCTGGGCGCGGGAGAACGGCAGGGCCTCCTGGTCGCCTTCGAGCAGGTACTGGCGGATTTCCGGGCGGATGCCTTCGACCAGGTAGCGGATGTTGCCCAGGATCGGGTAGTTGCGCCGCACCGCGTGCGGCTCCTGCATCAGGTCGAAGACCCCGAGCAGGCTCAGGGCCAGGGTCAGCAGGGTGAAGGGCCAGACCCAGTCATGCCCGAGGAACGGCAGGCTGAGCAGGGTGAAGAGCACGCAAGCGGCGAAGAAGGCGTAACGGCTGAGCAGCGACAGGTTCATGGAATCTCCAGTCGTCGGGCGAATTTCACGGTGGGGGTTACCGGCGGTGCCAAGGCGAACCGCCATTGAGCATGGCAGGCGTTGCGCCGCTTCGCTCGGGCGGAGGTCAAAGGGCTTGGCGGTGGCGGCGGATTCTTGTGATGGGCGTTGCGCGGACGAACTTAGCCCGGCGGCACGGAAAAAGAAAGCAAGCTAACGATATTTTCCGATCGTGCAACAGCTTGTCTCGAAAGCGCGAACAATCGGCCGCCGACGGTTGTTCAACAGGCGATGACGTTCACCGCCAGGCCGCCGCGCGAGGTCTCCTTGTACTTGTCCATCATGTCGCGGCCGGTGTCGCGCAGGGTGTCGATGGCCTTGTCCAGGCTGACCAGATGCTGGCCGTCGCCGCGCAGGGCCAGTTGGGCGGCATTGATGGCCTTGAGCGAAGCCATGGCATTGCGCTCGATGCAGGGCACCTGGACGAGGCCGGCGACCGGGTCGCAGGTCAGCCCGAGGTTGTGTTCCAGGCCGATCTCGGCGGCGTTCTCGACCTGCTCCAGGCTGCCGCCGAGCACTTCGGCCAGGCCCGCCGCGGCCATGGCGCAGGCCGAGCCGACCTCGCCCTGGCAGCCGACCTCGGCGCCGGAGATGGAGGCGTTGAGCTTGCACAGGATGCCGATGGCGGCGGCGCTGAGCAGGTAGCGCTCGATGGCGTCGGACTGCACGTCGGGCTGGAAGCGCGCGTAGTAGTGCAGCACCGCCGGGACGATGCCGGCGGCGCCGTTGGTGGGCGCGGTGACCACGCGGCCGCCGGCGGCGTTCTCCTCGTTCACCGCCAGCGCCCAGAGGTCCACCCAGTCCATGGCGCCGAGGGTGCTGGCGATCAGGTTGCCGCTGCCGGCCTCGTTGAGCCGGCGGAAGAGCATGGGCGCGCGGCGGCGCACCTTGAGGCCGCCGGGCAGCGTGCCTTCGGTTTCCAGGCCGCGCCGCACGCAGGCCTGCATTTCCGCCCAGATGTGCGCGAGGCCGGCGTGGATTTCGGCCTCGCCGCGCAGGCTCAGCTCGTTGGCCCACATCAGCTCGCTGATGCGCCGGAAGCCGTTGGCGTGGCACAGCCGCAGCAGTTCCTCGGCGCTGTGGAAGGGGTAGGGCATGGGGTTGTCGGGCAGCGCCCGCTCGGTGTTGAAGTCGGCCTCGTCGACCACGAAGCCGCCGCCCACCGAGTAGCAGGTGCGCTCGGCCAGCGCGTGGCCTCCGGCGTCGAGGGCGCGCAGGCGCATGCCGTTGGGGTGGGCGGGCAGGCTGCCGGCGTGGAACAGCAGGTCGCGCCCGGGGCTGAAGTCGATGACGTGCTCGCCGTCCAGGGCCAGGCTGTGTTCGGCGAAGATGGCGTCCACCAGCGGCGCCAGCGCGGCGGGGTCGGCGTCCGCCGGGTCGACCCCGAGCAGGCCGATCAGGCAGGCGCGGTCGGTGGCGTGGCCCTTGCCGGTGGCGCTGAGCGAACCGTAGAGGTTCACTTCCACCCGCGCCACGCGGGCCAGCTTCCCGGCGCCGCGCAGGCCCTCGACGAACTCGCGGGTGGCACGCATCGGCCCTACGGTATGCGAGCTGGAAGGGCCGACGCCGGGCTTGAACATGTCGAAGACGCTGAGGGTCATGGCTGCGTTCCTCCTGCCTTCAAGCATGGACCCGTTCGTGGGGATGGTCGATGCGAAGGCGCACGGACAACAGGACACAACCCCGTAGGAGCGCGCCATGCGCGCGATTCGCGGGCGTGGCCCGCTGCTACGGGGGGCAATACCTCGCGCCCGGATATCCGCCGCCATTCGTGTCACCGGGATGTCCGGCATGGCCGG
>NZ_JARJLT010000122.1 GCF_029335315.1 Pseudomonas citronellolis | reverse complement strand
GCGTATGCAAGACAGTTGCTCCTACGATCGTGCTGCCCTGGAACCGTAGGGCGGATAACCGTTCGCGGTTATCCGCCGTCGGCTCGGACGCCGGAACCGACGGCATCGGCGGATAACGCCGTAGGCGTTATGCGCCCTACGGGTTTTCAGCCCCGTCCAGAAGGATGAGCCGATTCACCTGTAGGAGCCCGCCATGCGCGCGATTCGCGGGCATGGCCCGCTCCTGCGGGGAGTGCCGGGGCGTTCGCCTGCCCCGAGGCGCCCCGACCGATAATGCGCGTTAGGGCGGGGTGTTCTCGCCCCAGGGCGTCGGCGCGCCGATCAGCCGGCCCATCGCGCCGCGAATACCCATCTCGCGCAGCACCTGCAGTTCTCCCTCGCTCTCCACCATCTCGGCGATCAGCGGCAGGTCGATGCTGTTGGTGGCGCGGAACACCGCCTCGATGAACAGTCGCTTGTCCTGGTCCTGGTCGATGGCGCGGATGTAGCTGCCGTCCAGCTTCAGGTAGGCCAGGCCCAGGCGGGTGAGGTTGCCGATCAGGCTGAAGCGCCCGCCGAAGTGCTGCAGGCCCAGGTGCGCGCCGGTGTCGCGCACGGCCTGGCCGAGGCGTTCCAGTTCGGCCGGCGGCGGCAAGTAGCGTTCGTCCACTTCCAGGGTCAGCAGGGCGGTCTGCTGCGGGCTGGCCTTCAGCGCCTCGAGCAGGCGTTGCAGCGCCTGGGGTTCGCGCACGCTGGCCGCTGACAGGCTCAGCGCCAGCGGTTCGGGGTGCTGGGCGAGGTGGGCGAGGGCGTGTTCGAGCATGGCCAGGTCGAAGCGCGCGGCCCAGCCGAAGCGCTCGACCCAGGGCAGGAACTGGCCGGCGGCCACCGCCTGGCCCTGCGGGTCGAGAAGGCGCGCCAGCACCTTGCGTTGCAGCAGCTCGCCGCCCTCGCAGCTGCGCACCGGCTGGAACCACAACTGCAACTGGCTCTTCTGCAGGGCCTGGTCCAGCCACTGGTGCCAGCTGTGGCTGTCCTGGGCGGGTTGGCCGGTGGACTGCTCCAGGCGCTGCCAGGGCCGCTCCGGGTTGCCCTGGGCGCTGGCCAGGGCCTGGTCGGCGCGGGCCAGGATGGTGGCCGCGGCCTCGCCGGGATGGAACGCCGCCAGGCCCAGGTGGGCGACCGGGCGGGTGTCGCTGGCGCCGGTCTGGTGCAGGCTTTCCAGCTGGCCGCTGAGACTTTCGGCGAGGTGTTCGGCGCCGGCCGCGTCCAGGCCCGGGGCGAGCAGGGTGAACTCGCCGCCGCGGCTGCGCGCGGCCAGCCAGTCGGGCTTGCCCTGTTGTTCCAGCGCGCCCTGCAGCAGCCCGGCGACTTCGCGGATCAGCGCGTCGGTGCGCTGCCCGCCCAGGCGCTGGTTGAGGCCGCCGAGGTCGTGCAGGCGCAGCAGCAGCAGGTAGCCGGCGGCGCTCTGCTCGCCGGGGGTCAGCTGAGCTTCCAGGCGCGCGTCGAACAGGCGGCGGTTGGCCAGCCCCGAAAGGCTGTCCTGGTAGGCTTCGGCGCGCAGCTTCTCGCTGCGCGAGGCCTCCTCGGCGAACAGCGCCTTGAGTTTCTCGACCATCTGGTTCATCGCCTGCACCACCCGGCGCAGTTCCGGGGTGCGCGGCTCGCGCGGCAGGGTGAGGAACTCGCGGCGGGTAATGGCGTGGGCCTGTTGCACCATCTGGTCCAGCGGGCGCAATTGCGCGCGCAGCAGCCAGCCGCCGAGCAGCGCGCTGACCACCCCGCAGCCGAGCAGCCAGGCCAGGCTGCCGAGGGCGCCGTCCCACAGGCGCGCCAGGGCGAACTGCGGATGGCTGACCACCTCGACCCGCGCCGCCTGCTCCCAGCCGCGCATGATCAGCGCGTCGCCGCTCTCGGCCTTGAGGTTGACCAGGCGCGCGAACCAGCCCGGCACCGCGCCGTTGCCGGGGGCGGCCGTGCGCTCCACCAGCACCTGGTTGTCGGCGATGCGCACCACGCGGATGCTGGCGAAGTAGCCGCTGTCGAAGATCGAACTGACCATCAGCTCGATCATCGCCGGGTCGTCGACATGCGGCGTCAGCGACAGCCCCAGCGCCGTGGCGGCGTCCTGGGCGTGGGAGCGCAACTGGCTGATCAGCTGCTCGCGGGAACTCTCCAGGCTGGTGGCGAAGCTACCGGCGAAGGCCACCACCAGGAACAGGCAGATGGCCAGGAAGAGTTGCTTGAGTAGCGACATGCATGCCTCCTAGCGCGTCTCGTCGAGGATCAGCCCCTCGCCGCGCATCTTGGTCAACAGGTCCTGCCAGCGCGACAGCTGCTTGCTGCTGCCGCTGCGTTTGCCGCCGCCGGGGCCGGGCAACCAGACCCCCTCGGCGTTGAAGGCGTAGACCGGGAGCAGGTCCGAGCGCTGCGAAGCGGGGCGGATCTGCGGGATCAGGTTGTCCAGCACCAGCGGTTCGGCGTTGGGGTTGGCGTACCAGGTGAGGACCATGTGCGCCTGGTTCAGGCGCAGGGCCTTGACGTAGGTGATGCGCAGCTTGTCGCTGGGGACGCCGAGCTGGCGCAGGGTGACGTACTTGGCGATGGCGTAGTCCTCGCAATCGCCGGCGCCCTTGTACAGCGCCTCGATGGGCGTCGCCCAGTAGTCTTCCTGGCCCCACACGCTGCGGTCGTCGCGGAACGCCAGGCTGGCGTTGAAGAAGTCGTTGGCGGCCTTGAGCTTGCCGGCTTCGTCCAGGCCCCGGGCGCTTTGCAGCAGCTCGCCCCAGTCGCGGATGCGCTGGCGCGCCGGGCCCAGGTCGCCCCAGCGCTGTTCGGCGCCGCGCAGGATGGCATCGAAGTCCCATTGCGCCTGGACCGCCACCGCCAGGGCGATGAGCAATGCCAGGCCGGCCCGGAGGTGGGGCAGACAGACGAACAGCCGACGGGCTCCTCGGAATGGCTGCATCGCCAGGGCTCCAGGGGGAATGTGGCAAGTCTAGGCGCTGTTCGCCGGCTGTCGATGCCGGCGTCAGAGGCGGCGGGTCTTCACCTTCAGCAGGATGTACAGGCTCACCAGCACCGCGCTGCTGAGCATGAACAGGCGCGCCCACAGGTGCGGGACCAGGTAGCAGGAGAGGGCGATGCTCGCCCACATCAGGCCGACGGTGTAGAGCTTGCCCTTGAGCGGGATGCCGTTGCCTTCCAGGTAGTCGCTGATCCACGGGCCGAGCCGGGGGTGCAGCACCAGCCAGTCGTAGAAGCGCTGCGAGCTGCGCATGAAGCAGGCCGCGGCGAGCAGCAGGAAGGGCGTGGTCGGCAGCAGCGGCAGGAAGATCCCCGCCACGCCGAGCGCCACGCTGAGCCAGCCGACGGCCAGCAACAGGTAGCGCACTCCGGCGTGACGGCTACGGCGGACTTCCCGCGGCGCCACGGGGAGGGATCAGTGCTGGCGGGGTTTCAGCAGCGCCGGCTTTTCTTCCGGGGCCTGGCAGAGCAGGAACAGGTTGGTCAGCAGCTCGGGGATCTGCGCGACCATGTCGTCCACCAGGTGGCGGTCACGGGCGATCTCGTCGAATTCCGGCTGCTCGTCGAACAGCCCGGAGCCGACCATGATCGGCAGCAGCAGCTCGCTGACTTCTTCCTCGGCCTGCTCGAACCACACGGCCTCGCGCAGGAACACGCCTTCCATGAAGCCGATGCACCAGCCGCGGATGTCGGAGTCGTCCGGCTCGGCGCCCAGGTAGGGTTCGCACGGCAGCTCCAGCTCTTCGTCGCTGGCCAGCTGGCGGGTGATGTGCGCCTTGAGCTGCAGCAGGGAGCCTTCGATCTCCTCGCGCTCCGCCTCGCTGCGGTAGTGCGGCGGCTCGGAGAAGAGCGCGTCGATCCATTCGCGCTCGGGCACCTGGTCCGGGCAGATCGCCAGGGCGGTCAGGTAGCCGTGGGCCGCGACATAGTCCAAGGCTTCCTCGTGCAGGTCATCGGCATCGAGAAAGGCTTGCAGGCGGGCCAGTTGTTCGGCGAAGGACATCAGTTACTACCTCGGCGGGGATGCGGGTCTGGATTGTAGTCGTTCCGCGGGCTGCGGGCCAGCCGCGCGGCCGCTATCGCCCCGTCGGGACCGGGGCGCGAACGCCTTCCTACGGACTTTTGCGACCCCGGCGCGACGGCTGACCGACCCCCGGCGGGCAGCTTGCGTATAATGCCCGGCTCGAAACGGAGTCCCCCATGCTCGACCAGGCACAGCGCATCCTCAAAGACGTATTCGGCTACGACGCCTTCCGTGGCAACCAGGCGCGCATCATCGAGCGCGTGGCCGGCGGCGGCGACGCCCTGGTGCTGATGCCCACCGGCGGCGGCAAGTCGCTGTGCTTCCAGGTGCCGGCGCTGCTGCGCGATGGCCTGACCGTGGTGGTGTCGCCGCTGATCGCGCTGATGGAGGACCAGGTCGCCACCCTCGACGAGCTGGGCGTGCCGGTCGCCGCGCTGAACTCCGCGCTGAGCCCCGAGGCGCAACGGGACATCGCCGCGCGCCTGCAGCGCGGCGAGATCAAGCTGCTCTACCTGGCCCCGGAACGCCTGGTGCAGCCGCGCATGCTGGACTTCCTGCAGCGCCTGAACGTCAGCCTGTTCGCCATCGACGAGGCGCACTGCGTGTCGCAGTGGGGTCACGACTTCCGTCCCGAATACCTGCAGCTGGGCCAGCTCGCCGAACTGTTCCCGCAGGTGCCGCGCATCGCCCTGACCGCCACGGCGGACATGCGCACCCGCGAGGAAATGATCCAGCGCCTGCACCTGCAGAACGCCGAGCAGTTCCTCTCCAGCTTCGACCGGCCGAACATCTTCTACCGCATCGTGCCCAAGGAGCAGCCACGCAAGCAGCTGCTGGGCTTCCTCGCCGAGCGCCGCGGCGACGCCGGTATCGTCTACTGCCTGTCGCGCAAGAAGGTCGAGGAAGTCGCCGAGTTCCTCTCCAGCCAGGGCTTCCCGGCGCTGCCTTACCACGCCGGGTTGTCCAACGAACTGCGCGCCTTCCACCAGAAGCGCTTCCTCAACGAGGAAGGGCTGATCATGGTGGCGACCATCGCCTTCGGCATGGGCATCGACAAGCCCAACGTGCGTTTCGTCGCCCACCTCGACCTGCCCAAGAGCCTGGAGGCCTACTACCAGGAAACCGGCCGCGCCGGCCGTGACGGCCTGCCGGCGGACGCCTGGATGGCCTACGGCCTGCAGGACGTGCTGCTGCTGCGGCAGATGATGCAGAACTCCGAGGGCGACGAGCGCCACAAGCGCGTCGAGCGGCACAAGCTCGAAGCCATGTTGGCGCTGTGCGAGGAGACCCGCTGCCGGCGCCAGGCGCTGCTGGCCTACTTCGACGAGGTGATGCCCAACCCTTGCGGGCATTGCGACATCTGCGTCGACGGGGTGGAAACCTGGGACGCCACCGAGCCCGCGCGCCAGGCCCTGTCGGCGATCTACCGCAGCGGCCAGCGCTACGGCGTCGGCCATCTGGTGGACATCCTCCTCGGCAAGGAGACCGAGAAGGTACGCAGCGTCGGGCACCAGCACCTGGCGGTGTTCGGCATCGGCAAGGCGCGCGGCGAGGAGGAATGGCGCACGCTGTTCCGCCAGCTGGTCGCCCGTGGCTTCGCCGATGTGGACGTCGACGGCTTCAACGGCCTGCGCCTGACCGAAGCCTGCCGCCCGCTGCTGCGTGGCGAGGAGACGCTGGCCCTGCGCCGCGATCCCAAGCCGCAGCGCAGCAAGTCCTCGTCCTCCGGCGGCGCCAGCTCGGCCAGCCAGCTGGTGCGCCAGGAAGAGCGCGAGATGTGGGAAGCCCTGCGCACCCTGCGGCGCAAGCTGGCGCAGGAGCATTCGGTGCCGCCCTACGTCATCTTCCCCGACGCGACCCTGCTGGAAATGCTGCGCAGCCAGCCGACCACGCTCAGCGCCATGGCCCAGGTCAGCGGCGTCGGCGCGCGCAAGCTGGAGCGCTACGGCCAGGCCTTCCTCGACGTGCTCACCGAATCCGAGGCGGCGCCCGCCGCGCCGGCGCCGGTGGTCGACCTCAGCCACGAACTGGTCAGCCTGGCCCGCGCCGGCATGACCCCGGCGCAGATCGCCCGCCAGCTCGATTGCACCGAGAAGAACGTCTACAACCTGCTGGCCGAGGCCATCACCGCGCAACAGCTGACCCTGGAACAGGCGCTCGACCTGCCCGACGACCTGCTCGGCGAAGTGCAGGACGCCTTCCTCGAGGAGGACGGCGACCTGCCGCCGGTGGCGGCCCTCGCCGAGCGCTTCGAAGGGCGCGTGCCGCAAGGCGTGCTGCACTGCGTGCGCGCGGCGCTGCAGGCCGAGCTGGAAGCCTGAGTCGCGGCGGCTTTCGGAAATCCCCCATTCACGCCGCGCGCTGCGCCGCGCACAGTGAACGGACGCAAAGGGAGGAACCATCATGTTGCGTCTGTTCGCTGTTCTGCTGGTGCTCGCCGGCCTGCTCGGGCTGATCGTCCTGGGCTCGCTGGAATATCTGGAAGGCCTGAACTCGTTGCTCGGTGGCCTGGCGTTCGTCGGTCTCTGCGAGGCCCTGCTGTACTTGCTGACCCTGGACTCGAGGCCGCGCGGAGCGCGCTGGCAGTGGCGCGGCACGGCTAGTGGCCAATTGCTGGCTGACAAGTAAGTGACGCGCTAAAACGACAAACTTGTGACGCGGATCGCGAACGGCTAAGGTGTGGCGCAGACCTCCGACAGAAGAGGTGGAACGTGCCACAACACAGCTGGCTGGACGACGTCCGCGCCAACCCCTATGCCGAACAACTCGCCACCGGCTTTCGCGGCCTGCGCTTCGCCGCGCCGCTGGAAGACGAGTACCGCGGCTACCTGCTGGAAGACAACTTCGCCCTCAAGTGCAGCGCCCTCGGCTTCGCCGTGCTGGCCTGGCTGGCGCTGGCGGCCATCGACCTGCTGCTGATCCCCGCCCCGCAGCACTGGGCGATGCTCGCCGTGCGCGGCGTGGTGCTGGTGCTGCTGGCCCTCTGCGGCGGGCTCATCCTGCAGCGCCGCTACGGGCGCCTGATGGTGCCGCTGAGCATCGCCTGCATCCTCGCCGTGGGCATCGGCGCCGCGGTGGTAGTGGGCATCGCCCACCAGGTCGACTTCGGCTACCCCTACGAGGGCCTGCTGCTGGTCAGCATGGCCGCCTACTTCCTGGTCGGCCTGCGCTTCTCCGAGGCGCTGGCCTCGGCCTCGCTGATCCTCCTCGCCTACCTGGGCTGCGAACTCTACGCCGGGCTGGCGCCAGCCAAGCTGCTGAACAACCTGGTGTTCCTGTTGCTGGGCAACCTGGTCGGGGCGGTTGGCTGCTACCTGCTGGAGTACAAGTCCCGCGAGCATTTCCTGGTCAGCCGGCTGATGCGGGTGATGGCCGAGCACGACGCGCTGACCGGGCTGCACAACCGGCGCAGCTTCGACCGCCAGCTGGAGCGCCTGTGGCGCCAGGCGCAGCGCGACGGCACGCCGCTGGCGCTGCTGCTCTGCGACGTCGATCACTTCAAGGCCTACAACGACCGCTATGGCCACCAGGCCGGCGACGAGGTGCTGCGGCGCATCGGCACGGCGCTGATGGCCAGCGCCCGGCGCCCGCTGGACATGGCCGTGCGCCTGGGCGGCGAGGAGTTCGCCGTGCTGCTCTATGGCGCCGACCTGGATGAGGCCCGCCAGCGCGCCGAAGTCCTGTGCCGGGCGGTGCAGGCCCTGGGCATCAGCCACGAAGGCTCCAGCACGGCGGCGGAGGTGACCCTGTCGATCGGCGTGTCCTGCCTGCACCCGAGCATGCCGGCGGCGCTGCCGGCGATATACGCCCACGCGGACCGCGCGCTGTACGAGGCCAAGGCGTTCGGCCGCAACCAGGTGGTGGCCTGACCGATTCGGTCCCTCGCCCTGGCGCCGCCGGTGACTGCGCGCGCTGGCACGCCGGTGCTAGGATGCCGCCGACCCCGCAGCCGAGCGCGCCCGCATGCAGCGACTGATCCAGGCCAACGGCCAGCCCCACTACGGGCTGTTCGCCGACACCCCGCAGGACATCAACTTCCGCGACTTCGACTACCGCTCGCCGATGGGGCGCAAGCTCGGCGCCCTGAGCAAATGGCGGAATTTCCACCAGTTCCAGTATTTCGGCCTGATCAGCCCGGAGCTGATCGGCGGTTGCGCCCTGGCCGAGCTGAGCCTGGTGGCGATCGGCTTCGTCTACCTCTACCACCCGCGTAGCGGGCGCATGCTCGAACGCCAGTTCAAGTGCCCGCTGGGCCTGGGCACGCGCTTCTCGCAGCGACCCGACGACGGCGCCTGCGAACTGCGCCAGGGGCGCAACCTGCTGCGCCTGGAGAACGCCGCCGGGCCGCTGCGCAAGCGCCTGCTGGTGGAGCTGGACGACGGCACGCGGATCGACGCCTCCTTCAACGAACAGGCACCGGCTTTCCAGCCGATGAGCCTGTGCACGCCCACGGCGGTCAATGGCTGGGTGTACGCGCGCAAGGTCGCCGGGGTGCGCTGCGAAGGCCAGGTGCGCAGCGCGCTGGGCGACTTCGACCTGCGCCAGCTCGATGCCTTCGCCCACCATGACTGGTCGGCCGGCTACATGCGCCGCGAGACCTTCTGGAACTGGGCCTGCCTGTCCGGCGAGGCGCAGGGCCGGCGGCTCGGGCTGAACCTGTCGTGCGGGGTCAACGAGACCAGCTTCACCGAGAACTGCTTCTGGCTCGACGGCGAGCTGTGCAAGGTAGACAGCGTGCGCTTCGAATTCGACCGCGACCAGGAAATGGGGCCCTGGCGCATCCATTCCCACGACGGCCAGGTCGAGCTGCGCTTCGAAGCCCACGGCCTGCATCGCGAGCGCCTGAACCTGGGCGTGCTGGCGAGCAACTTCAAGCAGATCTTCGGACGCTTCCGCGGCGAGCTGCGGCCGCACGGGCGCGCGCCGGTGGCGGTGGAGGACCTGTGGGGCTTCGTCGAGGACCAGTACGCCAAATGGTGAGCCGGTTACCCCCTGCGACAAAATGTCATTGTACGGCCTTGATTAGCTGGCTAATAATTAGCCAAATCAATTAGCCCGAAAACCGCTGCACAATGACTGATAAAGATAAGCACTACTTCGGCACCCAACTGGCCCAGGCCTCGCGTGCATGGCGCGCCGAACTCGACCGTCGCCTCAGCCACCTGGGACTTTCCCAGGCCCGTTGGCTGGTGCTGTTGCACCTGGCGCGCAACTCCGGCATTCCCACCCAGCGCGAACTGGCGCAATCGGTCGGCGTCGAAGGCCCGACCCTGGCGCGCCTGCTCGACGGCCTCGAGGCCCAGGGCCTGGTGCGTCGCCAGGCGGTGGCCGAGGACCGCCGCGCCAAGCGCATCTGCCTGACGCCCAAGGCCGATGTGCTGATCGCCGACAT
The DNA here is from genome assembly GCF_029335315.1 of Pseudomonas citronellolis. Lineage (GTDB taxonomy): Bacteria > Pseudomonadota > Gammaproteobacteria > Pseudomonadales > Pseudomonadaceae > Pseudomonas > Pseudomonas citronellolis_A. The sequence continues at coordinate 2,517 of NZ_JARJLT010000122.1, read as the reverse complement.
CGAGAACATCGCCGCCAGCGTGCGCAACGACGTACTGGCCGGCATCGACGAGGCGGACATCGCCAACTGTCAGAAAATCCTCTCCCGCATCCTGGCAAACCTGGAAAAGAACTGAGCGATTCCTCACACTTTTTCGAGTAGACTTGCCAAACTTCTGACGGCTCCTGCGGGGGCCGTCAGCCGTTCAAGCGCTGACACCCAACCTTTCGCCGGCTTTCCGACGAATCGTCTTGACCGGGCGCTCGGCAGCACCTAAATCGTGATAGCAACGGGCCGCCATCGTGCGACCCGCTGGCTAACGCCCCGGATGGGCGTCTATCCTGCATGGACAGCGTTTCCGACGGCGTACGCGTGGTCATGGATGGCCTGCAGACCTGGACACAACTGGGATGGGACCATGGCTAGACTCACTCGATTGCCGCTGGCAATGGCCGTTTTCTCGGCACTGATGACCTCCCAGGCGCACGCGCTGGGCCTTGGCGAAATCACCCTGCACTCGGCGCTGAACCAGCCGCTGGACGCCGAGATCGAACTGCTGCAGGTCGGCGACCTGAGCAGCGACGAACTGGTCGCCCACCTGGCCGACCTGGCCACCTTCGAGCGCATGGGCATCGACCGCTCGATGTTCCTGCAGAACCTGCGCTTCACCCCGGTGGTGCGCAACGGTCGCGGCTACATCCGGGTGGTATCGACCCAGCCGATCCACGAGCCCTACCTGAATTTCCTCCTCGAGCTGGAGCGTCCCAACGGCCGCCTGCAGCGCGAGTACACCGTGCTGATCGACCCGCCGGGCTACTCGTCCGGCAGCTACGCCCAGCGCAGTTCCGCTTCCAGCTCCTTCGCCGACAGCCAGGCCGCCACCCCGCGGCCGGCCAAGCGCGCCGCGGCGCCGCGTCCGGCGCAGCCCCCGGCGGTGCCGATCGCCGCCGGCGAGGGGCGCTACACCACGGCCAGCGGTGACACCCTGTGGAGCATCGCCGGTCGTCTTGGCGCCAAGGGTTCCGCCCGCCACGAACTCATGGGCCAGCTGCAGCAGCTCAACCCGCAGGCCTTCGTCGCCGGCAACCCGCATCGCCTGCGCATCGGCCAGACCCTGGTACTGCCCGCCGGCCAAGCCGCGCCCGCCGGCAATGTCGCCGCCGCGCCGAGCACCGCGCCGACGCCCGCCAATGGCGCGAGCCCGGCCGCCACCCCGGCGGTGAGTGAAGCCACGGTCGCCCTGGCGGAGAACCAGCTGGCCGACCTGACCGCCGAGCGCGAACGCCTCAACCAGCGCATGGACAACCTGCAGACGCAATTGCAGACCCTGCAGCAGGCCCTGGAAAGCCGCGACCAGCAGGTGCAGAGCCTGCAGGAGCAACTGGCCCAGCGCCAGGCGGCGCAAGCGCCGGCGGCCGTCGTGCCCGCCGCGCCCGTTGCCTCGGCCGCGCCTGCCGCGCAAGCCAGCCAACCCGCCGTTCCGGCGCCGGTCGCCGCGCCGAGCGTCGCCAGCGTCGACGAAGCGGACGCATCGCCCACCCGCCTGTGGCCCTGGGCCGCCGCCGCGGTCGCCGCGCTGCTGCTCCTCGGCCTGGTCTACAGCCGCCGCAAACCCAAGGCCGAAGAGCCGCCACGGGTCCAGCCGCAGGCCGCCAGCCTGCCGCCGCAAGCGCCGCCGGTACGCCCGGCGCCGGTGCTCAAGCCGCAAGTGGTCGCCACCCCGGCGCCGCAGCCCAGCGCCAACGAGGCGTCCCTGGCGCGCCTGCCGGCGGCCAGCAGCGACAGCCTGGAAGGCGCCAACATCTACATCGCCTATGGCCGTTTCGGCCAGGCCCGCGACATGCTGGTCAAATCCATCGCCGCCGAGCCGCAGCGCCGGGAACTGCGCATGAAGCTGCTGCTGGTGCTGGCCGAGCTGGGCGACCAGGCCGCGTTCCACGAACAGGAGAAAGCGCTGCAGGGCATGGGGGCCGACCAGAAGCAGATCGACCAGTTGAAGGCCCGCTATCCGGCCATGCTGGAGTCCTCGGCTGACGAAGCCATCAGCGACAGCCTCGGCGAGTGGGATGGCCTGGAGCTTGGCGACGCCACCGAAACCCCGGCGGCGCAGGCCCAGGGTGAAGAGGGCGAGCTGAACCTCGGCGACCTGTCCCTGGACCTCGACTGGAGCAGCCTGGACCCGTTCGAGGCACCCAAGGGCGCCGCCAAGGCCGCCCCGGACGAATCCGAGGAGTTGCTGCGCGATTTCCGCAGCAACCTGCGCGAGCTGCCGGAAGTGACCGAGTTCGACCTCGACGGCGAGCACGCCGGTGCCTTCGGCCTGCCGACCCGCGAAAGCGCCAGCGAGAAGGACGAACTGCTGGTCAGCCTCGACCAGGCCCGCGCCTGCATCGACCGCGGCGACCTCGACCAGGCTTACGCCATCCTCAAGCGCGTGCTGCAGGTCGGCGACTCGCGCGAACGCGAAGAAGCCCGCGAGCTGCTGGCGCGGATCGCCTGAAAGGATTCCTGATGTCCCCTGGCCCGGCCTGATGCCGG
>NZ_JARJLT010000121.1 GCF_029335315.1 Pseudomonas citronellolis | reverse complement strand
GGCGTGCTGCACAAGGAAGGCAATCGCTGGGTCGCCGACAGCGGCAACAGCCAGGGCCTGCACTTCAACCCGGAGTTCCTCCGGGCGATCAACCAGCTCGGCGAACTGGCTGACATTCTCTACACCGATGGCGGCATGGGCATGACCTTCCAGCTCCAGGCCAAGCCGGTGCGCAATGTCGTGCAGACCAGCTTAATCCTCGACGGCGTGGCCCTGGAGTACTTCAACCAAGTGCAGAGCTGGCAACAGTTCATCTGGCCGGGCGGCAGCGACCACCCGGGGGCCTCGCTGAGCTGGACCAGCACCCGCGGCGGGGCACGTCTGTTCGGCGACTACGCCGGCACCTGGGGGCTGATCCGG
>NZ_JARJLT010000120.1 GCF_029335315.1 Pseudomonas citronellolis | reverse complement strand
TACCGACTGAGCTAACGACCCCTCGAAAGGGACAAATCAAAAAGCCCGGACTCATGATCGCGGGCTTTTCGCGTGCCGACCGCCTTGGCGGGCGACTGGAATATGGTGGGTCGTGTAGGATTCGAACCTACGACCAATTGGTTAAAAGCCAACTGCTCTACCAACTGAGCTAACGACCCTTGATATGGTCGGGGTAGGGGGATTCGAACTCCCGACATCTTGCTCCCAAAGCAAGCGCGCTACCGGACTGCGCTATACCCCGTTTGGAAGTTGGCTCCGCGACCTGGACTCGAACCAGGGACCCAATGATTAACAGTCATTTGCTCTACCGACTGAGCTATCGCGGAACGACGAGTCTTCCAAGCCCCTCTACAGTTCGGCTTTCGCCGTTTCCCGTATCAGAGGCGCGCCATTTTACGGGTATCGAAGTGACTGTCAAGCCTATGATCCAAAAAGTTTTTCTTCTTTTTCTTTGCAGCCGGACTGGCGCGTTGCTATATCTGCATAAAACTAGAGTGACCCGCGCTCGACAGCGACGAGATCACGGACAGGATCGCCCATGAGCTCCAAGGACACACCGCCGACTACCAATGTCGCCAGCCGTGCGATCCAGCCTCGCTTCGGCGAGTTGGTGCAAGGCTGCCGGCAACTGGCGATGAACCACCTGGCGGAATTGCTGGGTGCGGTCTTCACCCATGTCGACGACACGCTCTTCGAATGCGCCGAGAAGGCCGAGAACAACCAGGTTCAGGCGCTGTTCTTCGACAGCATGCGCGAAATCCGCCGCCAGCGCCCCGCCCTCGAACGCGCCTACCACCAGCGCTTCGCCAAGGGCCTGGGCGACTTCCTGCAAGGCAGCCTGCCGCCGCGCAAGCCCCTGGAAGAGCTGGACGTCGAGCAGCTGAGCCTGGTCGACAACGACGAATACGAGGAAACCCTGCTCATCACCAACATGGTGAACCAGGTGAAGGCGCAGTGCGCCCAGGCGCTGTTCGCCCTCGACCAGCGCCTGGCCCTGCTCAACAACGGCAGCAAGCTCGCCGAGGACAGCAACCCCTTCGGCCCGCAGGCCGTCGCCCAGGCGTTCCACGACACCCTGGGCGAAAGCCAGTTCGCCCTGCGTATAAAGAGCGTGCTGTACGTGCTCTTCGACCAACAGGTGATGCGCAACCTGGCGCCGCTGTATGACCAGCTCAACCAGCGCCTGACCGAAGCCGGCATCCTGCCCAACCTCAAGTACCGACCGCAGCAGACTTCCCGCCCGGCGCCCCGGCCCGTGCCTGCCGCGGCCAGCACCCCGGCGCCGCCTGGCGTGGGCGCCAGTGCGCCCGACTACGCCACTTCGGCGCCGCCGCTGGACTTCAGCGAGCTGCCGCCCTACCCGCCCAGCGACCAGCAGGCGCTCTACGGCGGCCTCAATTCCCTGCTCGCCGAGCACCGCCGGCGCGGCCTGGAGAGCTTCGGCCACTCCGACAGCATCGCCCGCTTCACCCCCCGCGGGGCGACCAAGACCTACAGCGCCGACGAATTGCTCGACGCGCTCAACCGCCTGCAGCGCATCTCCGCCCAGGACCTCGCCAAGCGCATCCGCCAGCCCCAGGCGGTGCAGCAGTTCAAGCAGGACCTGCACCAGCAGCTGGAAGCGGCGACCGCACGTCCCGGACAGAACAAGCTCACCGACCAGGAAGCCGACGTCATCGACCTGGTCGGCATGGTCTTCGACTTCATCCTCGACGACGAGAGCCTGCCGGACAGTTGCAAGACCACCCTCTCCCACCTGCACACGCCCTTCCTCAAGGTGGCGCTGCTGGACAAGGCGCTGTTCACCCAGCACCACCACCCGGCCCGCCGCCTGCTCAACGCCATGGCCCAGGCCGGCTCGCTGTACGGCGGCGACGGCGAGGAGCGCGGCCTGCAGGCGAAGATGCACTGGGTGGTCGAACGGGTGATCCAGGACTTCGCCGGCGACCTGCGCCTGTTCGACGAGCTGCTCGGCGAGTTCAACGCCTACGTCGCCAACATCCGCCAGAAAGCCGAACTGCGCGAGCGCCGCGCCACGGAAGCGGCGCGCGGCCGCGACCGCCTGCTGGCGGCGCGCGAACAGGCGCTGGAAGTGGTCCAGCGGGCCTGCGCCGAGCGCGAACTGCCGCAATTGGTGCGCAACTTCCTCGATCTCAGCTGGGCCGACGCGTTGACTTTCATTCTCCTGCGCAACGGCGAGGACAGCGACGAATGGCGCCGCGCCAGCGAAATCGCCGAACAACTGGCCTGGAGCGTGACGCCGCTGGACAGCGACGGCCGCGAACGCCTGCAAGGCCTGCGCCTGGCACTGCTCGAGGACCTGCGCAAGGGCCTGGAAGTGCTCGGCGGCTATCACGAGGACGGCATCCGCCGCCTGCTCCAGGACCTGGTGGCCTGCCAGCACGCGATCCAGGCGCAGCAGCCGGAAATCGCCGCCAACCTGCGCCCCGATCTGCCGGAGAGCCCGCTCGGCGCGATGCTCGACGGCGAAACGGTGGCCGAGAAGCACACCGAGGAAGGCCTTTCCGTACACGGCAAGGCGCTCATGGAAGAACTGCGCAACGTCGAGTTCGGCACCTGGTTCGAGTTCAGCGACACCACGCCGCCACGCCGCCTGAAGCTGTCGTGGTTCAGCCCGACCACGCGCAACTACATGTTCGTCGACCACCTGGGCCAGCGCGTCGCGGTCAAACCCATCGGCCAGTTGGCCCTGGAGATGGAGCAGGGCAAGGTGCGCATGCTCGCCAGCGAACAGCCGCAGCCCCTGGTCGACCGGGCCCTGGGCGCCATCTACCGCATGTTGCAGCGCTTCGCCGGGCGCCCCCGCAGCCCATCCGAGGAGTAAAGCGATGGACGAACGCCGCCAGCACAGCCGGCACAGCACGGACCTGAAGGTCGAGGTCTACGACCTGAACACCGGACGCAGCATCGGCCGCCTGGCCGACCTGTCCATCGAGGGCTTCATGCTCTGCGGCAGCGCGGTACCGGCGGCGGATTCGGTGCTGGAATGCCGCCTGGTGCCACTGCCGCCGCTGCACGAAGTGGGCGAAATCACCCTCGGCGCCGACTGCCTGTGGAGCCGCGGCGGCGCCGACGGCCAGCTGGGCTGGGCGGGCTTCCACATCATCGACCTGGCCGACGACCAGGCACAGGCCCTGGAAGAGCTGATCGCGCACCTCTGAGCCGGGCAGACGTGTAGGGCGCATAACGCCTACGGCGTTATCCGCCATCGCCGTCGAGCACCGGCGTCTCGGCCAGCGGCTCCAGTGCTGGAGTCAAATCGAGCGG
>NZ_JARJLT010000011.1 GCF_029335315.1 Pseudomonas citronellolis | reverse complement strand
GATTCAATCCGAAACACTGTCGCTACCGGGATGCTCCGTTCGCGAGCAAGCTCGCTCCTACAAAGAAAACCGCAGCACAGGCATAACTGGCCTGGCTGGCTCAGCGCTTGGCCAGGGTCGCGCCGCGGCCGAGTTTCTGCGCCTTGGCCACCGAGCAGCTGGCGCCGGCGAGGAACTGCGAGTTGCTCAGCCAGTCGCGCTGCGGGTAGTAGGCGAACACGTAGCTGCCTTTCTGCAGGGTGTCGATCAGCTTCTGCGCCACTTGCGGGCGCACCGCCGGGCAGCCCTGGCTGCGGCCCAGGCGGCCGAGGCCGGGGACCACCTTGGGGTCGGCGTAGGCGGCCGCGTGCATGACGATGGCGCGCTCTTCGCTGTTGTCGTTGTAGCCCGGCTCCAGGCCCAGCAGGCGCAGCGAGCGGCCGTGCTTGCCACTGTAGGTCTGCCCGGTCTGGTACAGGCCGATGGAGGACTGGTAGCTGTTGGGGCGGTTGGAGAACGAGGTGGCCATGTCGTCGCCACTGTTCTTGCCGTGGGCGACCCACTCCTCGAAGAGCAGCTTGCGCTGCTTCAGGTCGAACACCCAGAGGCGCTTGTCGCGTGAGGGCTTGGAGTAGTCGATGACGGTCAGCAGTTCGTCGCGGCCGCCGATCTGCGCCGCATTGGCGCACTGGTAGGCGCTCAGCGCCAGGCGCAGGGCCTGCAGGTTGCTGGCCGGGGCCAGGCGGTGTAGCTCATCGGCAGTGGGCAGCGCCGCTTGGGCGAAGCTGCTGCCGAGCGCGTAGAGCGCGCCCACGGCGAGCAGCGGCCGGAGTCTCCCCCAGACGTTGGATATGGACGGCATGGCGCCGTTCCCCCCTGTTACTTCCTAAGGTCTCTTTTTGATTGCGCATGCAAGTGCGCGAAATTGAGGGGATTCTCGCTTATTTTTTGATCGATGCCGGTACCGCCTGTCGGTCATTGGTGGTGATGACCGTGAAGTCCGGGTTGCTGCGGGTGTCGCGGCTGGAGGGCAGGTCGGTGATGACCAGGGTGCTGCCGACGTCCATGGCGGCGAGCAGTTCGCGGAGGAAGTGCGGGTCCATGCTGAACTGGCCGAGCTGTTGGGACGGGGTCAGGCCGGCCTGCGGGTCGCTCACCTGCACCGCGCTCCAGCGCAGGTTCGGCATGTCGCTGGCGAGCTGCTCCGGGGTGGGCCGTTCGAGCAGCGAGAAGGCTGCCACGCCGGTGCGCGCGCCGGGGTTGTCGAGGGCCACCGGGGCGCTGCCGATCTGGGTGCCGCCACGGTAGACGTAGGCGCGGCGGTCGGCGCGGCTGATCAGCACGGAAATCGGCCCGGCACCGGCGCCCGGGTCGCTCCAGTAGGGCTCCACCGCCGGGCTGGCCGGGCCGCTGGCCTTGCCCTCGGTCACCTGCGGGGCGAGCAGGCCGGGGTGGTAGACCTCCACCGGCGAGCTCTTGGCGTCGGAGATGATCACCGTAGTATTGCTGAAGCCGGTGACCTCGTAGAGCTTCTTGGCGAAGGCCATGGGCAGGCGGATGCAGCCGTGGGACGCCGGGTAGCCGGGCAGGTTGCCGGCGTGCAGGGCGATGCCGTCCCAGGTCAGGCGCTGCATGTAGGGCATGGGCGCGCTGTCGTAGAGGTCGGAGTGGTATTCGACCTTCTTCTGCAGGATGGTGAAGACCCCGGTGGGGGTTTCCTTGCCGCGCTTGCCGGTGCTTACCGTGGCCACGCCGATGGCGATGCCGTTGCGGTACACGTAGGCGCGCTGTTCGGTGAGGCTGACGACCACGGTGACCGGGCCCAACGGGGAAATTTCCGGGTACCAGAGGAACTGCCCGGGCTTGAGCTTCTTCAGCGCCGCCTGCAGGTCGCTGAGCGGCGAGGCGTGGCTGGTGGTGGCCGCGACGGGAAGGGCGACCAGGCTGAACAGCAGCAGGGCGAAAGACAGGATCTTCATCGTATTCCTTCGATGCGCGGGCGTCCTCGCAGCTTAGTCGGCGCCCGACGTGCCCTGCAAACTCCGCCGTTAAGCGGTGCGCTTCAGTCGAGGCAGGAAACTTCCGTAGCGCTCAGCGCGCGGTATTCGCCCGGCGCCAGGCGCGGGTCGAGGACCAGTTGGCCCATGCTTTCGCGGTGCAGGCGGGTGACCTTGTTCTGGAAGTGCCCGAACATGCGCTTCACCTGGTGGTAGCGGCCTTCGTGCAGGGTCAGGCGCGCCGCGCGCGGGGCGAGGATTTCCAGCTGCGCGGGGAGGGTGGTCAGGTCCTCGTAGCGGAAGTACAGGCCTTGGGCGAAGACCTCGATGTAGTGCGCCTCGATCGGCTGCTCGGTCTCCACGTAGTAAACCTTGGGCAGCTTGCGCCCGGGCAGGGTCATGCGCCGCGACCACTGGCCGTCGTTGGTGAGCAGCAGCAACCCGGTGGTGTTGAAGTCCAGCCGCCCGCCGATGTGCAGCTCGTGCTTGTCCGGCTCGTCGAACAGGTCGAGTACGGTGCGATGTTCCGGGTCGCGGGTGGCGCTGACGCAGCCGGCGGGCTTGTGCAGCATGAAGTAGCGCGCCGGGCGGCCGGCCTGCAGCACCTCGGCGTCCAGCTCCACGCGGCTGAATTCGCTCACCTCGTGGCGGCCGTCGCGGATTACCGCGCCGTCGACTTTCAGGCGCCCGGCGGCGAGCAGCAGGCGCGCGTCCTGGCGGCTGAAGCGGGGCAGGTTGGAGAGGATACGGTCCAGGCGCATCAGACGTTTTCGTCGGCTGGCGGCAGGTTCCGCGCGCAGCGCGGGCAGAGGCAGGCGCGGTCGAGCTGCGCGGGCGGCACGCGGGCCAGGGCGGCGGGGTCGATGGCCGTCTCGAAGCACCAGCAGGCCGCGCCGTCCGCGCTTGGGTCTTCCTGGGCGCAGCTATTGCGCTGGCCGCAGAGCGGGCAGCGGGTGGGGTCGGGCGTGTCGGTCATGGCGCGGGTCGGTGCTTCACTGGGCGCACAGGGTGCAGCGGGCGGCGGTGCGGCGCAAGGGGATTCGGATGCCTGGGCGATCATGGAGCGCTGCCGATTTCATGCCGGGAGGCTTTTCTACAAGGCACTCCGCGGTGTGGCCGGCGGACGGGTGGTGGTTCAGCGCGCCTGGATCTGCTCGATCCACGGCTCCAGGCGCTGGCCGAAGGCGACCTCGGCGCTGAACGGCTGGGCCTGCTCCTGGGCCGCGCGCTGTTCGGCGCGCGGGGCCAGGCCCTCGAGTTCGTCGTGCCAGCGCTGCGGCACGTTGAGCGCGCGCACGCCTTCGGTGCTGGCGCTGCCGCCGAGGACCCAGGCGCGGTTGCGGTACAGCGACAGCGGGCGCACCTGGCCGTGCACGATGGCGTAGTGCTGGCGGTCCGGGTAGCGCTGGCGCAGGGCCTGCAGGTCGGTGCCGGCGTCGGCGAGGAACAGCCGGCTGGCGCGCTGCTCCTCGTTGTCCAGGGCGTCGCGCTGGAAGTCGCGCTCGCTCTTCAGGTGCACGTCGCCGGGGCTGCCGGCCAGGCGCCGTTCGGCCTGCTCCAGGCGCTCGCGGGCCAGGCCCAGTTCGCGCTGGTACAGCGGGCCGTCGAGTTCCAGCACCAGCAGGGCGTCGCGGGCCTGCTGGCGGTCGAAGGCCAGGGCGCTGTCGCGGTCGATCTTCTCCGGCACGCGGAAGCCCAGGGCGCGCATGGTGTCTGGCGGCACGCGCGGGGTCCAGGCGGCGTTCGGCGCGTCGCCGGGGATGCGCCACAGCAGGCGCAGGCTGACCCCGCTGTTCTCGCGGTGCCAGTCGCTGTTGCGCTGCAGTTCGCGTTCGCTCAGGGTCAGCCGGCTGTCGGCTTCGCCGCTGCGGTTCCAGGCGGCGGCGCCGAGGGCGGCGGCGTTGGTCAGGAGGATCAGGCCGAGCCCGGCGAGCAGGCCGTGGGTACGGTTGAAGGTCATCACAGGCGTCCTCCCAGCAGGCCATGGGCGTTGCGCAGGTAGCGCAGGAACAGCAGGATCAGCACCGCCGCCATGCCCAGGGCGAGGAAGAACAGGTACTTGGGCAGCACCTCCCACCACCAGTCGTAGAACTTGGTGAAGAGGAAGATGACGAAGAACGCCAGCCCGGTGTTGACCACTTCCGGCCATTCCTGGCGCGCGCCCAGCCAGATCGCCGCGGCGGCGCAGACGAAGCCCAGCAGCTGGTAGAGCCCCTCGATGTGGTGCGGGGCGAAGGGCAGGTAGCTGCCGCCGCCCCAGTTGGCCAGCACCAGCATCGGCACGAACAGCGCCAGCAGGCCGAACACCCGGTACAGCGCGGCGAAGCCATCGAAGCGGCGCTGGGCGAACACCAGCGGCACCAGGAACACCAGCGCGGCGGCGGGGAAGAAGTTCTCCGGGCGCTCGCCGACGTCCAGCCAGTAGATGCCGGTCCAGGTGCCGCAGCGCGCCGCGATGTAGCCCATCAGGCAGAGCAGCCCGGCGCCCAGCAGCAGGCGCGCGTCGCACAGGTAGGCCAGCAGCAGGGCGTAGGCGGCCCAGGGCAGCAGGGCGCGTTCGGACGGGGTGATGTTGAAGATCTGCCCGAGCATGCTGATGTTCAGCACCAGCGCGGCGAAGGCCAGCATGGCCGCGAGCTTGGCGAAGTAGCCGGAAGCATCGCGGCGTTGCAGCCAGAGGGTGGCGAGCAGGGTGAGCACCGAGGCGCCGATGAGGATGGCCACCTGCACGGCTTCGCCGAACAGGCCCCAGAACTGGTAGAACAGGAAGAACAGGCTGGCCGCCAGCGCCAGCGCGCCAAGGAACGAGGCGATGCGCATGCCCAGCGACAGCCGGCTGTCCTGGCTGTCGCGGTCGATGTCGAAGCGCTCGCGGTATTCGTCCAGCAGGCGCAGGTGGTGCGCCTGCAGGCGTTCGCGCTGGGCCGCGTCCAGGCTCAACGCGCCTTCCTCGCCCAGGCGCCGCAACTCACGGCTGAAGGCGTGGATGTCGTCGACCCGCTGCTGGGCGTCGTGATGGCTGAGCGTGGGCATGGAGCACCTCGTAGGACCGTTCACTCTTCCACTCTAGCGACTCCCGCAGCGGCGCTCCACTGTGACGCTCAGCCGCGGCTCGCGAGCCAGGCGCGCCAGCCGCCGAAGGCGCTGATGTCTTCGGCGCCGGCCAGGCCCCAGGGGTCGCAGATGAAGCCGGTTTCCCAGCTGCCGTCGGCCAGTTCCACCTTGCCCAGGCCCAGCGGCGCCGGGATGCCGGTGAGGAAGGAGCCCAGCTCGGCGCTGGGCAGTTCCCAGACTTCCACCTCGATGGCCACGCCGCCTTCGGCCACCCGCAGCATGCCGGGGCGCAGCGGCGGGCCGCCGGCCAGCGCGTAGAGCTTGTAGGCCGGCGCGCTCTGGGTGGCGCGCAGCAGGCGCGCGCCGCGCTGGCGCAGTTGCCAGTTGAGCGCCAGGCCGTCCAGGTGCGCGCCGCAGACCACCAGGCGCGCGCGGTCGTTGCGCGCCGCCGCCTTGGGCGCGGGGCCGGCCAGCGGGTTGCCGCCGACCAGCGGCAGGGCGCTGGCGCGCTGCAGGGCGTCGCCCAGGCCGAGCAGGTACTGGTCGGTGAACGCCCGGCCGAACAGGGTCAGGCCCCAGGGCAGGCCGTTGGCCATGAAGGCGCTGGGCAGGGCGAGGGCGGCGTAGTCCAGCAGGTTCATGAAGTTGGTGTAGTAGCCCAGCTCGGCGTTGCGCAGCACCGGTTCGGCGTGCAGCTCGGCGAGGGTCACCGGGCGGCCGATGGTCGGGGTCAGCACGCAGTCCAGTTCGGCCATGATGGCGTCGCAGCGCGCCTTGAGTTCCTGCAGGCGGTACTGCGCGCGGAACAGTTCCACGGCGCCGGCCGCCGGGGCCTTTTCCAGCACGGCGCGGATCACCGGCAGCACGGCCTGCGGCTCACGTTCGATCAGCTCCCCGGCGACGCTGTAGCGCTCCGCCACCCAGGGGCCCTCATAGAGCAGGCGGGCGGCCTCGAGGAAGGGCGCGAAGTCGATCTCCACCGGCGTGCCGCCGATGCCGCGCAGTCGCTCGACGGCCTGGGCGAACAGCGCCGGGCCTTCCGCGCAGCCGAAGAATTCCAGGGCCTGCTGGCGCGGCACGCCGAAGCGGAAGGGCCGTGGCGCACCGAAGGCGCTGGCGTCGTTCCACGCCGGGTTGGCGCGGCTGTAGGCGTCCAGCGGGTCGTGGCGGGCGCTCAGGGCGAGCAGCTCGCTGGCCTCGGCCGCCGTGGCGCTGAAGAAGGTGATGCAGTCAAGGGTGCGGCAGGCCGGCACCAGCCCGTGGTTGGACAGCAGGCCCTTGCTCGGCTTGAGCCCGACCAGGTTGTTCAGCCCCGCCGGCACGCGGCCGGAGCCGGCGGTGTCGGTGCCCAGGGCGAAGCTGGCCACGCCCAGCGCCACGGCCAGCGAGGAGCCGGCGCTGGAGCCGCCGGAGGGGTAGTCCGCCAGCACGCTGTTGCGGCATTCGCCGTAGGGCGAGCGGGTGCCGTTGAGGCCGGTGGCGAACTGGTCGAGGTTGGTCTTGCCCAGGGGCACGGCGCCCAGCTCGACCAGCCGTTGCACCAGGGTCGCCGACGCGTCCGGGGTGTAGGCGAAGGCCGGGCAGGCGGCGGTGGTGGGGATGCCGGCCAGGTCGATGTTGTCCTTGATGGCGAAGGGGATGCCGTACAGCGGCAGCTCGTCGGGCGAGCGGCCGTCCAGGGCGGCGAGGTAGGGCTCCAGCTCCGCCGGGCTGAGCAGGTGGATGAACAGGTGGTAGTCCGGGTTCAGCGCGGCGGCCTGGTCGCGCAGTTGCGCGATCAGCTGGCGCGGCGTGGCGCGCCCTTCGCGGTAGACGGCGCGGAGGGTGGCGAGGCGGAGGTCGAAGGTGTGGCTCATGGTCTGGCTTCCAGTTCTTGGCCGGCAACCCTCTCCCCGGCCCTCTCCCTGAAGGGAGAGGGGGAAGAGTGGCCCGGCGCGATGTTCAACGATGAGTTTTCAGGATGACTCGGGCGTTTCCTCTCGCGCCGGACTGCCCCCTCTCCCGCTTGCGGGAGAGGGCTGGGGAGAGGGGCTCTTCAGGGCTCAGGCTTCCTCCAGCACCACCACCCGCTGCCCCGCCCGCACCGGCGAGCCGGGCTGCACGCGGACCTCGCGGACCACGCCGTCGCGCGGGGCGGTCAGGGGGATTTCCATCTTCATCGACTCGAGGATCACCAAGGTGTCGCCGGCCTTGACGCTGGCGCCCTCGCTCACCTGCACCTGCCAGAGGTTGCCGGCGACGTGGCTTTCGATGGCGTGCTGGCCGGCGCCCAGGGGCGCGTCCTCGCCCAGCTCGGGGGCGACTTCCTCGCTTTCGAAGTGCGCCTGGCCGGAGGCGATCCAGCGCTGCCGTTCGGCGTCGAAGGCGGCGCGCTGGTGGGCGCGGAAGGCCTCGATGCTGTCCGCCTCGCGGGCCAGGAAGGCCTGGTAGTCGGCCAGGCGCAACTCGCTTTCCTCGATGCGCAGCGGGTAGCGGCCCAGCGGGAAGTCGCGGCGGATGCGCTGCAGTTCGTCGGCGCTCACCGGATAGAAGCGGATCTGGTCGAAGAAGCGCAGCAGCCAGGGCTTGCCGGCGAAGGCCTCGACCTCGCGGTAGCGGTTCCACATCTGCAGGGTGCGGCCGACGAACTGGTAGCCGCCGGGGCCTTCCATGCCATACACGCAGAGGTAGGCGCCGCCGATGCCCACCGAGTTCTCGGCGGTCCAGGTGCGCGCCGGGTTGTACTTGGTGGTCACCAGGCGGTGGCGCGGGTCCAGCGGGGTGGCCACCGGCGCGCCGAGGTAGACGTCGCCCAGGCCCATCACCAGGTAGCTGGCCTCGAACACCGTGCGGTACACCGCCTCCAGGTCCGGCAGTTCGTTGATGCGGCGGATGAACTCCAGGTTGCTCGGGCACCAGGGCGCGTCCTTGCGCACCGTGGTCATGTATTTCTCGATGGCCAGCTGGCACGCCGGGTCGTCCCAGGACAGCGGCAGGTGGACGATCCGCGAGGGCACCTTGAGGTCGCGCGCCGCGCAGACTTCATCCCACAGCCCGGCGACGGTTTCCAGCAGCCGCTCCAGCGGCAGGGTCTCGGGCTGGTAGTGCACCTGCAGCGAGCGGATGCCCGGGGTGAGGTCGATCACGCCGGACAGCGCCAGGGCTTCCAGCGCCTGCATCAGCGCGTGGCCGCGGAAGCGCAGCACCAGGTCCAGCTCGGGCTGGCCGATCTCCAGCAGCAGGTGGGTGTCGCCGGCCAGGCGGGCGACGAGGCGGGTGTCGTCGCGGCCGAGGTCGAGGACGATGGGGGAGTTCGGCTCGGTT
>NZ_JARJLT010000119.1 GCF_029335315.1 Pseudomonas citronellolis | reverse complement strand
CAGGAAGAACAGCGCCAGCAGGCCGAACACCAGCGTCAGTGGCAGGAAGACCAGCGCCGCCAGGCCGAGGAGCGCCAGCGCCAGTGGGAGGAGGCGAACCGCCGCGAGCAGGAGCAGCGGCAGCGCCAATGGGAAGACGCCATGCGCCGCCAGGAGGCCGAGCGCCGTCACTGGCAGACCGGGCAGTACCTGCCGCCGGACTACCGCGAGCGCCGCTACTACGTCGAGGACTGGCGCGCGCGCCAGCTACCGCCGCCGAACTACGGCTACCAGTGGCAGCAGGTGGACGGCGACTACCTGCTGATCGAACTGGCCAGCGGGCTGATCCAGCAGATCATCAGCGGCCAGCGCTGAGGCGGCGGGGCGGAGGGCCGGGGCGGTCGCGCGAGGAGGGCGGGGCTCAGCTCCAGGCCACCGGCAGCTGGCCTTCCTTCCAGGCGAAACGGTCGAGGTGGCTGACCACCACCTGTTGCAGGCGCGCCAGGCTTTCGGCGTCTTCCGCCTCGGCCTGCATGTGCAGCGCGCTGGCGTCGGCGCGCAGGCGGCAGGTGCCGAAGTCGAAGCGCAGCACGCCGCTGTCCTCGGTCAGCTCCACCGGCAGCTTGTGGGCGAAGTGATTGCACAGGCGCTTGAGGTAGCGGGCGCCATCGGGAGTGGCCACCTCGGCACGGGAAGTCGGCATGGTTTCATCCTCTCTTTTGCGACGCTTCGCATGCTAGGCGCGGGAACGCACGGGAAAAACCGGCTATCGTGCCTTTCACTGTTAAGCGGAGCTTCACAATGGACAACCTCCGAGGCATGGCGGTGTTCGCCACCGTGGTCGCCCGCGGCTCCATGGCCGCCGCCGCCGAAGCCCTGGACATGAGCCCTTCGGCGGTCAGCCAGCAGATCCGCAAGCTGGAGGCCCAGGCCCAGGTCACGCTGCTGCACCGCACCACCCGCAAGCTGACCCTGACCGAGGCCGGCGAAGTCTTCTACCGCAGCTGCGCGCAGATGCTGGCGATCGCCGAGGAGGCCGAGCAGCGCCTGGGCGAATGGCGCGAGGCGCCGGTCGGCGAGCTGCGCCTGGCAGCGCCGGTGGGCTTCTCCGGCAGGTTGATCACCGAGGCCTTGCGCCCGCTGCTGGAGAACCACCGCCAGCTGCGTCTACAGCTGTTCTTCCACGACGAGCAGATCGACCTGATCGAGCAGCGCATCGACCTGGCCATCCGCGTCGGCAACCTGGCCGACTCCAGCCTGGTGGCGCGACACCTGGCCGACTGGAACAACGTGGTCTGCGTGGCCCCGGCCTACCTGCGCCGCTGCGGCGCCATCGAGCATCCCGAACGCCTGATGCACGTCGACTGGCTGGCGCTGAACACCCGCGGCCAGGGCCAGCCGCTGCAGTTCGACGCCCCCGACGGCACCAGCTGCCGCCTGCGCCTGGAGCCGCGGGTGGCGGCCAACAGCATGCTCGCCGTGCGTCAGTTCACCCTCGACGGCCTGGGAGTTTCCCTGCAACCGGAACCGGAGGTGCGCGACGCATTGGAGGAGGGCCGGCTATTGCGCCTGCTGCCGGGCTGGAGCCTGCCGGGCTACGGCATCTACGCCGTGACCCCGCGCCGCGACGCCCAGCCGGCCAAGGTGCGCGTGGCCCTCGACGCGCTGCGCCGCCACCTCGGCGCCCTGGCGCCGGTGCGCGCGCCGGCGGCTGTGTGAAGCGCGCGGGCGTGAGAGGATGGGCGATTCATAGAGCCTGCCGGAGCGAACGACCATGGACCTGACCTGGAGCTGCCAACACCACAGCGAACTGAGCAAGGAGACGCTGTACGCCATCCTGCGCCTGCGCTGCGAGGTGTTCGTAGTGGAGCAGAACTGCCCCTACCAGGACGTCGACAACCAGGACCTGGCCGGCGACACCTGCCACCTCATGGCCCACGAAGGCGGCCAGCTGCTGGCCTACCTGCGCCTGCTCGACCCGGCGACGCACGCCGGCGAGGTGGTCATCGGCCGCGTCATCACCGCCGCCGCCGGGCGCGGCCGGGGGCTCGGCCACCAGCTGATGGAACGCGCCCTGGACGAAGCCGCGCGGCGCTGGCCGGGCCACCCGGTGTACCTCTCGGCGCAGGCGCACCTGCAGGGCTACTACGGCCGCTACGGCTTCGCCGCCGAAGGCGAGGTGTACCTGGAAGACGACATCCCGCACATCGACATGCGCCGTCCGGCCTAGAGCCAGTCCAGGGTCAGCAGCAGGCGCCGGCTGCCCGGCGCCGGGCAGGGCGAGCGGTGGACGATACCGGCGCCCTCATTGCCGCCCCATTTCTCGCCCTTGAACAGCCCCACGTCGCCCACCTCCAGGCTGTGCACGCACGGCGGCTCGGCTTCGCCCAGGGCGGAGCGGGGCAGGGCGCCTTCCTCCAGCCATTCGCTGGCGCAACCGGCGTAGCTGGTGACCAGGCGCAACGCCAGGTGATCGACGTGGAAGCGCGGGCACATGGCCCGCTCCAGCGCGCGCAGGCGCAGGCCCACCTGGCGCGCGCCGGTCAGGCAGGCGAAGGCCTCCACCAGCCAGGCCAGGTCGTTGACGAACAGCCGGCCGTCGGGCGAACCAGGGAACAGACCGTGCAACTGCGGCGCGCGTCCGGCGGCGTCCAGCTCCAGGCTCACCTGCTGGCTGTAGAGCGCCTCGCCCTGCAACAGGCTGGCGGCGAAGGCCGCCACTTCCGGGTACAGCTGGCGTTGCCAGACCGCCAGGTTGACGCCGTCGCGCAGCACCTCGGCGAGCACCTGCGGGTCCTCGCCGAACACCTGGCGCGGCGCCGGGAGCGACTGCACAGCGAGCATCAGACGTCCTCCGTCCAGGCCTCGAACGGGTCGGCCAGGTGCGCCCAGGCCTGGGGCCCGGCGGCGAATTCGGCGTCGTCCAGCAGGCAGGCGTCGAGCTCGCTTTCAAGCCGCTGGAAGTCGATGCCCTGGCCGATGAACACCAGCTCCTGGCGGCAGTCACCGGCCTCGGCGCTCCAGTGGCGCATGACCTCGCCCAACCCGTCTTCATCCTGCGGCCACTGCTCGCGCGGCACGAAGCGCCACCAGCGCCCGGCCAGGCCGTGGCGCATCAGGCCGCCGGCCTGGGACCAGCTGCCCGCCTCGCGATAACGGCTGGCCAGCCAGAAGAAGCCCTTGGAGCGCAGCAACCGGCCATTACTCCAGGGCGCGGCGAGGAACTCGTGGAAGCGTTGCGGATGGAACGGCCGGCGCGCGCGGTAGGCGCCGGAGGCGATGCCGTACTCCTCGGTTTCCGGCACGTGCTCGCCGCGCAGCTCCTTGAGCCAGCCCGGCGCCCGCGCGGCGCGCTCGAAGTCGAAGCGGCCGGTGTCGAGAATCCACTCCAGCGGCACCTGGCCCATGACCATCGGGCGAATGTCGGCGTCGGGGTTGAGGCCACGCAGGATCGCCAGCAGCTCCTCGCGCTCGGCGCTGGAGATCAGGTCGGTCTTGCTCAGCAGGATCACGTCGGCGAACTCCACCTGGTCCACCAGCAGGTCGGCGATCGAGCGCTCGTCGTCCTCGCCGAGGCTTTCGCCACGGCTGGCCAGGCTCTCGGCGCCGTGGAAGTCGCGCAGGAAGTTGAGGCCGTCGACCACCGTCACCAGGGTGTCCAGCCGCGCCAGGTCGGACAGGCTGCGGCCCTGTTCGTCGCGGAAGGTGAAGGTCTCGGCCACCGGCAGCGGCTCGGCGATGCCGGTGGACTCGATCAGCAGGTAGTCGAAGCGGCCCTCGGCGGCAAGCCGCGCGACTTCCTCCAGCAGGTCCTCGCGCAGGGTGCAGCAGATGCAGCCGTTGCTCATCTCCACCAGCTTCTCTTCGCCGCGGTTGAGGCTGACGTCGCGCTGCACCTCGGCGCCGTCGATGTTGATCTCGCTCATGTCGTTGACGATCACCGCCACCCGGCGGTGCTCGCGGTTCTTCAGCAGCTGGTTGAGCAGGGTGCTCTTGCCGGCGCCGAGGAAGCCGGAAAGGACGGTGACGGGAAGGCGTTGGTTCACGGGGGCGGTCTCTTTCTTCTGGGGGTTCAGGCGTCGCGCAGGTGCTGCTCGCGGCGCTCCTGGCGTTCCTTGGCCTCGACGCTGAGGCTGGCGGTCGGGCGCAGCAGCAGGCGGCGCAGGCCGATCGCCTCGCCGGTTTCCGCGCACCAGCCGTAGTCGCCGCGCGCCAGGCGCTCGAGGGCTTCGTCGATCTTGTCCAGCAGCTTCTTCTCGCGCTCCAGCAGGCGCAGCTGCCACTGGCGCTGCTCCTCGCGGCTGGCCAGGTCGGCCTCGTCGCTGGGCCGCTCGACTTCGCGCAGCTCGCCGAATTCGCCGTCGATGCGCGCCTGCAGCTCCTCGCGCTGGCGCAGCAGCAGGGCGCGGAAGAAGTCCTGCTGGGCCTCGTTCATGTAGGCGCTGGCGGGTTGCGCCAGCAGTTCTCGCTCGCAACCGAGCAACGCGTGGGATTGGCTCATGGCGACCTCCGGAACTGTCGAATCTAATTGTTATAATATAACATTGCCATTTCGACAATCCGCTTTCCCGCCCGACGGCGGCGTGCGATAGATAGCCTTCCCCGCCAAGCGAGCCCCCGATGAAAGCCGCCGCCCTGATCCTCTGCCTGCTCCTGGCGCCCCTGGCGCGCGCCGAGGGCCAGCCGCCGCTGGCGTTCCCCGGCCTGCCGCCGGCGGCCTGCGCCTGGCTGGCCAACGTGCTGGCGTGCATGGACCGCGACGGCAGCCACTACAGCGTCGCCACCCTCGGCCACGACACCTACCTGCGCGGCTTCGACGCCGCCAGCGGGCAGAGCTGGGCGCAGACCGGCACGCGCTATGGCCAGCGCACCTTCTTCAGCGGCGTGAGCAGCGACGGCCAGGTGTGGATAGGCTCCAGCCGCGGCATCGGCTGGACCCACATCAGCCGCTTCAGCAGCTCCAGCGGCGGCCAGGCGAAGCTCACCTGCGGGCGGGTCAGCGGGTGCAGCCAGCAGCTGCGCTAGGGCCCGCGAAAGGGCTCCCCGGCCTGGTATCGACGCGGATGGCGGCATCGGTGAGTCGGCGGATAACCGCGAACGGTTATTCGCCCTACGCCGAGGGTGGGCTGGGTGTAGGGCGGATAACGTTCGACGTTATCCGCCGCCTGACCTGAGGGTTGTACGCCCTACGCCTTGCCCTGCTCGCGCAGCGCCGCCAGCAGGCTGCCCGGCGGCGGGCGCTGGCGGAAGTAGCCGTGCAGGCCGTCGAAGATCGCCCCGGCCAGCGCCTGCTGGTGCCGCGCGTCGTGCAGGCGGCGGCAGTCGGCGTCGTTGGAGATGAAGCCGGTCTCCACTAGGATCGACGGGATGTCCGGCGACTTGAGCACCGCGAAGCCAGCCTGGTCGACGCGCTCCTGGTGCAGCCGGGTGATGCCGCCGAGGCTGCGCAGCACGCTGTGGCCCAGGTCCAGGCTGGAGGCGATGGTCGAGCTCAGCGACATGTCGAGGATCACCTTGGCCAGCGCCGGGTCCCTGCCCTGCAGCGGCAGGTTGCCGGTCGCGCCGATCAGGTCGGCGCCGTTCTCGCGCTCGGCCATGAAGCGCGCCAGGGTCGAGGTGGCGCCGTGCTCGGAGAGGGCGAACACCGAGGCGCCCGAGGCCGTGCGGCGCGGCGCCGCGTCGGCGTGCACCGAGACGAACATGTCGGCGTTGCAGCGCCGCGCCACTTCCACCCGCTGGCGCAGCGGAATGAACACGTCGACGTTGCGCACCAGCCGCGCCTTGAAGCCGCCCTGGCGGTCGATGCGCTGCGCCAGGTTCTGCGCCACCAGCAGCGCCACGTCCTTCTCCCGTTCGCCGCGCGAGCCCAGGGCGCCGGGGTCCTTGCCGCCATGGCCGGCGTCGACCACCACAAGGATGTCGCGGCCCCTGCTCACGGCCTTGGCCGCCGGCGCCGCCACGGCCAGCGCACGCTGCGGGCGCAGGTCGAGTACCAGGCGATGGCCCTTGCCGGCCGCCGGGGGCAGGGCGAAGGCGTCGAGCTGTACCGGCTCGGCGAGGTCGAGCACCAGGCGCGTGCCGCCGTTCGCCAGGCGCCCGCTGCGCAGCCCGCGCAAGGGGCCGGCGGGGGCGGGGGAGAGCAGTGATGCGGGCGGCTCGGCGCCCTCCAGGTCGACCACCAGGCGCTCCGGCGCCGCCAGCGTGAAGGTGCGGTAGTGGAACGGCCCGCTGAGGTCGAGCACCAGGCGCAGCCCCTGGGCCGTGGCCTCGCTGCGCGCGGCGAGCAGGCGCGGGCCGGCGAAGACGTTGAAGGCGGGGAGCCAGGCGGCGCTGGCGAGCAGGCTTTGCAGCAGGCGGCGTCGATTCATGGTGCGGGGCGCTTGCAGGAAGGATCGGGAAGCAATACGTTATATTATAACATTCACTACCACCAGCCATTCCCATGACCGCTTTCCTTCCGGACGTCGCCAGCCAGGCCGCGTCCGACACCCTCGCCCTCGACTGGGTCGGCATGCAGGGCATCGCCCTACCGCTGCGCCTGCACGGCGAACGCCTGGCCGCCCTGGCCGACGCCGGGGTCAGCCTCGACGACGGCCGCGCGCGCGGCATCCACATGTCACGCCTGTACCTGGCCCTGGGCCGCCTCGAAAGCCGCGAGCTGGGCCCGGCGCTGCTGCGCGAAGTGCTCGACGAGTTCCTCGCCAGCCACGCCGGCCTGTCGCGCCGCGCCAGCCTGCGCCTGGCCTTCGACGCCTTGCTCGAACGTCCCGCGCTGGTCAGCCCGCTGAGTGGCTGGAAGCGCTACCCCTGCGAGGTCCGCGCGCAACTCGACGAGCGCGGCCTGCACCTGGAGTTGCGCCTGCGCCTGGCCTATTCCTCCACCTGCCCGTGCTCGGCGGCGCTGGCGCGCCAGCTGATCCAGCAACGCTTCGCCGAGGACTTCACCGGGCGCCCGCTCGACCACGCGCAGGTCCACGCCTGGCTCGGCGAGAGCGCCGGCATCGTCGCCACCCCGCATAGCCAGCGCAGCTTCGCCGACCTGCATCTGCAGCTGCGCGAAGGGCTCGCCGAACTGCCGCTGCGCGCGCTGCTCGACCACGCCGAAGCGGCCCTCGGCACCGCCGTGCAGACCGCCGTGAAGCGCGCCGACGAACAGGCCTTCGCCCTGGCCAACGGGCAGAACCCGATGTTCTGCGAGGACGCCGCGCGACGCCTGCACCGGGCGCTGGTCCAGCGCGAGGAACTGCGCGCCTTCGAGCTCAGCGTGGTACACGCCGAGAGCCTCCACGCCCACGACGCCGTGGCCCGCAGCCAGTGGCGCGGGGAGGCCGCATGATCCATTGCCAGGCCCTGCAGTGGGGGCCGCCGCGCCTGCCGCTGACACCACCGCTGAACCTCGACATCGGCGCCGGCAGCCTGACCGCCGTGGTCGGCGCCAACGGCTGCGGCAAGAGCAGCCTGCTGAAGGTCATCGCCGGCCTGCAGAAACCCCTGGCCGGGCGCGTGCGCGTCGAACTGCGCGCCCGCGAGATCGGCTACCTGGTGCAACAGCAGGCCATCGACCGGCAATTCCCCATCGGCCTCGGCGAACTGGTCGGCGCCGGCCTGTGGAACAGCCGCCTGGAGCAGGCCGCGCGGCGCGAGAAACTGCGCCAGGCGCTGGCCGACTGGCAGCTCGACGGCCTGGAGCAACGGCCGCTGGCGGCGCTCTCCGGCGGCCAGCTGCAACGCGCCCTGCTGGCCCGCCTGAGCCTGCTGGACAGCCCGCTGCTGCTGCTCGACGAACCCGACGCCTGCCTCGACGAGGCCGGCCAGGAACTGCTCTGGCGGCGCATCGACGCCTGGCACCGCGAAGGCCGCACGCTGCTGCTGGTCTGCCACGACCTGGCGAGCGTGCGCGAACGGGTGCCCGACTGCCTGCGCGTGGCCGCCGACGGTTGCCGCCGCGGGCGCAGCCACGCGCTGATCGCCAGCCGCAACCTGGCGCGGGTGGCGTGATGCTGCTGCACGCGCTCTGGCAACCCTTCGTCGAGTTCGCCTTCATGCGCCGCGCGCTGCTCGGCGGCGTGGTCCTGGCGCTGAGCGCGGCGCCGCTCGGGGTGTTCCTGATCCTGCGGCGCATGAGCCTGATCGGCGACGCCATCGCCCACGGCATCCTCCCCGGCGCCGCCGTTGGCTTCTGGCTGGCCGGCCTGTCGCTGCCGGCGCTGACCCTCGGCGGCCTCGGCGCCGGCCTCGCGGTGGCCGGCCTGGCGGCCTGGGTCACGCGCCACACCGGGCTGCGCGAGGACGCCAGCCTGGCCGCGGTGTACCCCATCTCGCTGGCCAGCGGCGTGCTCCTGCTGGGCCTGGCCGGCAAGCGCCTGAACCTGCTGGAGCTGCTGTTCGGCTCGGCGCTGGCGGTGGACCGCACGACCCTGCTGGGCATGCTCGGCGTCGCCGCGCTGAGCCTGGGCGTGCTCGCGCTGATCTACCGCAGCCTGCTGCTGGACAGCCTCGACCCGCTGTTCCTGCGCAGCGTCAGCCGCCTCGGGCCGTTCGCCCACGGGCTGTTCCTCGGCCTGGTGGTGCTCAACCTGGTGATCGGCTTCCAGGCCCTGGGCGCGCTGATGATGGTCGGCCTGATGATGCTCCCGGCCGCCGCCGCGCGCTTCTGGAGCCGCCGCTTGCCGGCGCTGCTGGCGATCGCCGGCAGCCTCGGCGCGCTGGCGGTGTGGCTCGGCCTGGCGGCGTCCTACGCCTGGTCGCTGCCCAGCGGCCCGGCGATCGTCCTGCTCGCCGGCCTGTTCTACCTGCTCTCGGTGTTCTTCGGCCCGGTGCACGGCCTGTTGCGCCGCGGCCTGTTGCCCATCCCGCAATGACCACTCGAACCCTGACCTCCCACTCAAGGAAATCCGCCATGCGTGCCCTGCTCCTGCTGTTCGCGTTCTGCCTGCCCCTGTCGCTGTCCGCCGCCGAGCGGCCGAAGGTGGTGACCAGCTTCAGCATCCTCGCCGACATCACCCGCGCGGTCGGCGGCGAGCACATCCAGCTGACCAACCTGGTCGGCGCCGACAGCGACGCGCACACCTACGAGACCACCCCGGACGACGCCCGCGCGGTGCGCCAGGCACAGCTGGTGGTGGAGAACGGCCTGGGCTTCGAACCCTGGCTCGACCGCCTGGTGAAGAGCACCGAGACCGGCGCCCGGGTGATCCAGGCCAGCCACGGAGTGATCCCGCGCAGCCTGGAGGAGGACGGCCAGACCATCCCCGACCCGCACGCCTGGAACAACCTGGCCAACGCCGACATCTACGTCGGCAACATCGCCAAGGCCCTGGAACAGGTCGACCCGGCCAACGCCGCCGACTACCGGCGCAACGCCGAGGCCTACCTGAAGCAGGCCCACGCACTGCTCGCCTACGCCAAGGACACGCTCGGCAAGCTGCCCGCCGACCGGCGCAGCCTGGTCACCTCCCACGACGCCTTCGGCTACCTCGGCCAGGCCTATGGGCTGACCCTGCTGGCGCCCCAGGGCATCTCCACCGAGCGCGAGGCCTCGGCCACCGAAGTGGCCGCGCTGATCCGGCAGATCCGCGAGCAGCACATCCGCGCGGTGTTCGTCGAGAACATCAAGGACCCCCGGCTGATGCGGCAGATCGCCGAGGAGAGCGGGGCGAAGATCGGCGGCACCCTGCATTCCGACGCCCTCGCCAGCGAAGGCCCGGCGAGCACCTACCTGGGCCTGTACCGCAGCAACGTCGACACCCTGTACCAGGCGCTGGGCAACTAGGGCACCAGGCTCAGGCGCAGGCGGTCGCGGCAGGGAATGCCGTTCTCGACGATGGGTTCGGGGTAGTTGAGGCTGAAGTAGTCGTGCTCGATGGCGCACAGGCGAAAGCCCATGCGCTGGTAGAGGCCGAGCTGCGCCAGGCTGGAATTGCCGGTGGCGATATCCAGCCGCAACGCCCCGGCCGCCCGCGCCGCGTCGATGGCCGCGGCGAGCAGCCGCTTGCCCAGGCCGCGCCCCTGCCAGGCCTCGTCGACGGCGAGGTTGCTGATCTCCAGCACGCCGTCGCCCACCGGTGTCAGCGCCAGCACCCCGCGCACCGCCTCACCCTCGACCAGCGCCAGCAGGCGCGAGCGCGGCAGGTAGCGCTCGACCTGCTCGCGGCTCGGGTCGGCGAGCAGCAACAGCGGCCAGGGGGGCTGGGTGAGGGGCAGTTCACGAAGGGCGAGGTCGGACACGCGGGGCTCCTGGTAACGCGACGGCGGGCTGGCTAGAGTCTGCGTATTGTGCCGAATCCGCCGACAAGGAGTGTCATGGCCCGCCCAACCTGGCAGGACGTCTGGAACCAGTTCAGCCACCGCCAGCGCATGCAGGCGCTGCACCTGGGGCTGGCCCTGGTGGCCGGCGGCATCGTCGTGGCGATGGTCGCCGCGGTGCTGCTGATCAGCGGGGTGACCCGGCTGGTGGAAGTGCTGCGCCAATACGACTCGCCTTATCCAGGCATGAGCGACAGGCAGTTCAGCCGTTGCGTGGAGCTCTCCGAGCAGACCCTGGAAGCGCGGCTGGCGGTGGCGCGGTTGGGCACCAACCCGGCGTCCGGCGTGGCTACCGACGCGGCCCTGAGTCGCGTGGAGACGCTGGCCGTAGACTACCGGCAGGACTGCTCGGCGCAACGCTGGCGCGCCGTGTTCGAAGCGGCGCGGAACAACGGCCTACCGGCGGCGGAGCGGCCGGAGGATTGGCTGGCGTTGGTCAGACGCTGAAGCGGCGCGGGGCTGCTCGCGAATCGGTGCCCACCGCGAAGAGCCCCTCTCCCCAGCCCTCGGCTGCGCGCCCCGCCCTGAAGGGAGAGGGGGCTTGTTCGTGCCGAGATAAGATCTGAACCCTGCCGGCAACTCAGCGCAAGCCGGCTGACGCCAAAACAGCAGCGTACTCCGAACGGTCCCCTCTCCCTTCAGGGAGAGGGTTAGGGAGAGGGAGCGGGGTCCGGATAGGCCACGAAGCAACCGGGGGCGCTGTTCGCTCCTACCAAAGCCCTGCCTCAGGCATAGATATCCCCCCGGCTCCACGGCAGCTCCTGGGAGCCATCGGCGTGCGGCTTGCTGGCCAGGATCTGGTGCAGGTTGATCCAGCCCTTCTGGAAGCCGTAGGCGCAGCCGGCCAGGTACAGGCGCCAGATGCGCAGGGCCTGGTCCGGGACCAGTTGCGCGGCCTCGCTGAGCCTGGCTTCCAGGTTGGCGCTCCAGAACTCCAGGGTGCGCGCGTAGTGCAGGCGCAGGCCTTCGACGTCGACCACCTCCAGGCCCGCTTCGCTCATGCGCATGGTCGCCAGCGACAGGTGCGGCAGCTCGCCGTGGGGGAACACGTAGCGGTCGATGAAGTCACCGGCGCCGCGGCCCACCGGGCGGCCGTCGGTGTAGCGCGAGGTGATGCCGTGGTTCATCACCAGGCCGCCGGGGCGCACCGCGTCGTACAACTGCTGGAAGTAGATGCCCAGGTTGGCATGGCCGACGTGCTCGAACATGCCGACGCTGACCACCTTGTCGAAGCGGCCGTCGCGCGGCAGGTCGCGGTAGTCCAGCAGCTCCAGCGTCACCCGGCCTTCCAGGCCCTCGGCCTTGACCCGCTCGCGGCCGAGCTTGAGCTGCTCTTCGCTGAGGGTGATGCCGTACACCTGCGCGCCGAACTCGCGCGCCGCCAGGCGCGCCAGCCCGCCCCAGCCGCAGCCGACGTCGAGCAGGCGCTCGCCGGGCTTCAGGCGCAGCTTGCGGCACAGGTGGCGCAGCTTGGCCAGCTGGGCGGTCGCCAGGTCCTCGCTGCCGGTCTCGTAGTAGGCGCAGGAGTAGACCATCTCCGGGTCCAGCCAGAGCCGGTAGAAGTCGTTGGAGAGGTCGTAGTGGTAGTGGATGGCCTCGGCGTCGGTGGCCTTGTCGTGGCTCTCGCGGACGTAGTCGGCGTCGGCGTCGTCATCGCCCAGCGCCACGCTGAGGGCGTCGCCCATGGCGATCACCTCGCCGATCGGCCCCTCGATGTCCATGCGCTTCTCGACGTAGGCGCGCCCCAGCACGTCGAGGCTCGGCCGGGTGATTTCCGCGAGCAGCGTGGGGTCGCGGACGATCAGGGTGACCCGTGGCTCCGGGCCGAGGTCGAAGGCCTGGGCCTCGCCGATGCGGATGCGCAATGGCAGCTGCAGGGACAGCAACTCAGAGGGCAGGTTGGCTTTCATGCATTCCTCCTGGTCACAAACAGAAAAACTATAGATCAGGACCTCCATAGCCTTCGTCTATGGCCGGCCCGGCCTTTCGTCTATCGATTCGAGGGGCGGCAGGTGCGAACAAAGCGCTGCGAAAGCGTAGCAGGAGATTTCCGCGCGTCAGCTTGCCCATATCGAGATAGAGCCTTTCCCGGATTGCAACAGTGCGCCGGCGCGGCGCGCCCACAATCCGTTAG
This sequence comes from Pseudomonas citronellolis, assembly GCF_029335315.1. Classification (GTDB taxonomy): domain Bacteria; phylum Pseudomonadota; class Gammaproteobacteria; order Pseudomonadales; family Pseudomonadaceae; genus Pseudomonas; species Pseudomonas citronellolis_A. The sequence continues at coordinate 19,350 of NZ_JARJLT010000119.1, read as the reverse complement.
ACTGCGCATTCCCCGTACTGTCCCGCGAATTTCGCGCCGCCCTCCAAGGGGGAGTTCTTGAATACCTTGAGCCAACCGCGTCCGCCGGTGCGCACCATCCTCGTCGGGCTGATGCTGGCGATCTTCCTCGGCGCGCTCGACCAGACCATAGTCGCGGTCTCGCTACCGGCCATCTCCGCCGGCTTCGGCAATTTCGACCTGCTGGCCTGGGTGATCTCCGGCTACATGGTCGCCATGACCGTGTCCATGCCCATCTACGGCAAGCTCGGCGACCTCTACGGGCGGCGCCGGCTGATGCTCTTCGCCACCGCGCTGTTCACCTTCGCCTCGCTGCTCTGCGGCCTGGCCCAGAGCATGGAGCAGCTGGTGCTCGCGCGGGTGCTGCAGGGGGTTGGCGCGGGCGGGCTGATGTCGGTTAGCCAGGCGATCATCGGCGACGTGGTGCCGCCGCGCGAACGCGGCCGCTACCAGGGTTATTTCAGCAGCATGTACGCGGTGGCGAGCATCGCCGGCCCGGTGCTCGGTGGCCTGCTCACCGAGTACCTGTCGTGGCGCTGGGTGTTCCTCATCAACCTGCCGGTGGGCCTGGTGGCGCTGGAGGTCTCGCGGCGCACCCTGGTCGGCCTGCCGGTACCGGGACGGCGGCCGCGCATCGACTACCTGGGCACCGCGCTGATGATCGCCGGCCTCGGCAGCCTGCTGCTGGCGATCACCGACGTCGGCCAGGGCGCCGACTGGCGCGACCCGAAGATGCTCGGCCTGTTCGCCGCCTCGCTCGCCCTGCTGGCGCTGTTCGTCGCCCAGGAGCGGCGCGCGCCCGAGCCGCTGGTGCCGATGCAGCTGTTCGCCATCCGCGCCGCGACCCTGAGCTGGATGGTCGGCTTCTTCGCCAGCTTCCAGTCCATCTCGCTGTCGGTGCTGGTGCCGCTGCGCTACCAGTCGGTGACCGGCGCCGGCGCCGACAGCGCCGCCCTGCACCTGCTGCCGCTGGCCATGGGCGTGCCGATCGGCGCGTACTGCTGCGGGCGGCTGACCGCCGTGCTCGGGCGCTACAAGCCGCAGATCGTCGGCGGCGCCTTGCTGCTGCCCTGCGCCATCGCCGGGCTGGCCCTGACGGCGCCGTCGAATGCCTGGCTGTCGGGGCTGTTCATGCTGCTCTGCGGCATCGCCGCCGGCACCCAGTTCCCCACCAGCCTGGTGGCCGCGCAGAGCGCGGTGGACCACCGCTACCTGGGCGTCGCCACCAGCAACACCACGCTGTTCCGCTCCCTCGGCGGGGCGGTGGGCATCGCCCTGATGTCGGCGATCCTGCTGGCCATGCTGCAGCCGCTGGCGGCTGGCGAAGGTTTCGGCCACGGGCTGTCGGCCAACGAGTTGCTCAGCAGCCTCGCCGGGCCAGGCCACGAGGACCGCCGGCAGGCGCTGGACGCGGTGTTCCGCCGGCTGTTCCTGGTCAACGCCGGCTTCGGCGTGCTGGCCCTGGGCATCGCCCTGGCGCTGCCGAACAACCTGCTGCGCGGCAAGGTGGAGGCCGGGGAGGCAGCCTGAGCCGCCTCCCCTTCGCACCGTCAGTCCTCGTCGTTGAGGTAGCTGACCTGGCGCAGGTCCGGCAGCAGCAGGCAGACCACCAGGGCCACGCCGCACATCACCGAGACGTAGATGTAGAAGTATTCCTCCACGCCCAGGCTCTTCAGGCCCAGGGCCACGTACTCGGCCGAACCGCCGAAGATCGCGTTGCCCACCGCGTAGGACAGGCCGACGCCCAGGGCGCGGATCTGCGGCGGGAACATCTCGGCCTTGATCAGCCCGCTGATCGAGGTGTACAGGCTGACGATGGCCATCGCCAGGATGATCAGCACGAAGGCCATGTACGGGTTGGTGGTGGTCTTCAGCACGGAGAGGATCGGCCAGGTGCAGAGCATGCCCAGGGCGCCGAACCAGAGCATCGAGGTCTTGCGCCCGATGCGGTCGGAGAGGGCGCCGAACACCGGCTGCATGCACATGTACACCAGCAGCGCGAAGGTCATCACGCCGCTGGCCACCTTGGCGTCCATGCCCACGGTGTTGACCAGGTACTTCTGCATGTAGGTGGTGAAGGTGTAGAAGATCAGCGAGCCGCCGGCGGTGAAACCGAGCACGGTGAAGAAGGCGCGCTTGTGGTGGGCGAACAGCTCGGTGAGGGTGCCCGACTCGCTGCGCTTGAGGTTCTCGTCCTTGGCCGTTTCGCTCAGCGAGCGGCGCAGGTAGAAGGCGATCACCGCGGTGACGGCGCCGACCACGAAGGGAATCCGCCAGCCCCAGGCGCGCAGTTCCTCGGTGCTCAGCAGTTGCTGCAGGATCACCACCACCAGCACCGCCAGGAGCTGGCCGCCGATCAGGGTCACGTACTGGAAGGAGGCGAAGAAGCCGCGCTGGCCCTTGAGCGCCACCTCGCTCATGTAGGTGGCGCTGGTGCCGTACTCGCCGCCCACCGACAGGCCCTGGAACAGCCGCGCCACCAGCAACAGCGCCGGCGCCAGCACGCCGATGCTCTCGTAGGTGGGCATCACGGCGATGGCCAGCGAGCCGCCGCACATCATCAGCACCGAGATCATCATCGCGGTCTTGCGGCCCTTCTTGTCGGCGATGCGGCCGAACATCCAGCCGCCGATCGGGCGCATCAGGAAGCCGGCGGCGAACACCCCGGCGCTGTTCAGCAGCTGCACCGTGGGGTTGTCCGAGGGGAAGAAGGCGTGGGCGAAGTAGATGGCGGTGAAGGCATAGACGTAGAAGTCGAACCACTCCACCAGGTTGCCCGAGGAGGCGCCGACGATGGCGAAGATGCGGCGGGTGCGTTCCTCGGCGGAGTAATGCGGTACGGGTGCGTTCATGCGGGCTCTCTCGTCGATGGTGCTGTTATTGGCGTTGTGCGGTGGCCGTCCCTGTAGCCGCCGGACGAGGTGCGCCGGGCCAGGCCTGGCGACACAATCTGTTACATGAGTATAGCCGCGTGCCGATAGCCAGCTAACGATAAATCCCGCCAATCGACGCGGGCCGGGTTATACAAAGGGCGAATATCGAACGTCCATTCGGCATTTCCGATTGACCGGCAGAAGGCCAGCTTCTATCGTTCCGCCACCCAAGCGTGCCTGCCGGGCGACTTGTCAGGTACCCCTCGGTGGGCCGCAGGGTCCGGCCTTGTCCACAAGACAAGGCCGATTACCTACCCCTCGCAGGGCGGCTAATGCCGCATAGCCTCGGTGCCCCGTCCACACCCCCGGACGCGCAGGCACCGGGGGGATAATGGTCCCCCCGCCGCCACCTTCTCTCTGCAACCGCAGCTACAACCGCAGCCACGACCGCCTCCACGTCGCGCCGTTCCCGGCATGACGGAATTGTCATGCGCGCCTCATCTTCGAGTTATCCCGCCGTCATCAGGATGGAGCCTGCCCGCGCGCGGCTCCGGCTGCTCCGGGCACCCACCAAGAAAACGGCCCGGACCACGGGTCGCACGCCACCCGGAGCGATCGATGACACAGCGCCAGATTTCCCTGACCCTTCCCCTGCTCGCCGCCGCGCTGGCCAGCCCCCTGGCCGGCGCCGAGGAAAGCGCCCAGGACGAAGGCTTCCTCGCCGGCAGCCGCCTGGAAATCCTCAACCGCAACTTCTACTTCAACCGCGACGACCGCCACGGCCAGTCCAGCCCCAAGGGTAACGGCTACTCCGAGGCCTGGGCCCAGGGCCTGATCGCCCGCTACCAGTCCGGCTACACCCAGGGCACGGTGGGCTTCGGCGTCGACGCCTTCGGCCTGCTCGGCGTGCAGTTGGACAGTGGCGATGGGCGCAACGGCGGGCACAGCTCGTTCGACGTGCTGCCGGTGGACGACCAGGGCCGCACCGAGAGCGAGTACGCCAAGGCCGGCGGCGCCGCGCGGCTGCGCCTGTTCGACACCGAAGTGCGGGTCGGCGACGTGTTCCCGGAAACCCCGGTGGTGCACTACGGCGACTCGCGCCTGCTGCCCGAGTCCTTCCGTGGCGTGACCCTGAACAACGCCAGCGTCGAGGGCCTGGGCCTGCAGGCCGGGCGCCTGCATTCGATGAGCCAGCCCAACCGGCGGAAGATGAGCGAGGGCTTCGAGACCTTCTACGCGGGCCCCGTGGACTCGCCCTGGATCGCCTACCTGGGCGGCGACTACGCGCTTGGCGAATGGGTCAGCCTGAGCCTCTACGGCAGCCGCCTGAAGGACGCTTGGAAGCAGTATTACGCGGGCACCTCGGTGACCTACCCGCTGGCCGACGACCTCGACCTGATCGGCGGCTTCAACTACTACAAGTCGGTGGATGACGGCGGCCGCGAACTGCTCGGCGAGTTCAACACCAATATCTGGAGCGGCAAGCTGGGGGTACGCTTCGGTGCCCACACCCTGGCCCTGAGCCACCAGCGCAACAACGGCAACAACGACTTCGACTACCTGCGCCAGGCCGACTCCATCTACCTCGACAACTCCATCCAGTACACCGATTTCAACTCGCCGAAGGAGCGTTCCTGGATGCTCCGCTACGACCTCGACATGCAGCCCTACGGCGTACCCGGCCTGAGCTTCATGACCCGCTACGCGCGCGGCAGCGACGCCGACTACAGCAACGCCAACGGCGTGTACATGCGCCGCGACGAGAACGGCAACCCGCTGGTGGACCAGAAGCGCTGGGAGCGCGACATCGAGGCGAAGTACGTGGTGCAGAACGGCAGCCTGAAGGACCTGTCGTTCCGCCTGCGCCAGGCCTCCACCCGCGCCACTGCGTTCGAGTCGGACCTGGAGGAAGTGCGGCTGATCGTCGAATACCCGTTGCAGGTGCTCTGAGGGTTGGTGCTTGGAAGAGGCCCCTGCGGGGGCCTTTCTCGTTCAGGGCCGAGCCCAACCGTAGGGCGCATAACCGTTCGCGGTTATCCGCCGAGGGCCCGAACGCCGACGCCCGGGGCAACGGCGGATAACGCCGTAGGCGTTATGCGCCCTACGCCAGGCCCCGAACGTCCCGGTTAAATCCGCCCCTGTCAGAATCGTCATATTCCCTTCAGGGTCCTGTTAGTGGCGGCGGGTTCCAATGGCCGGGTCAGTCCCCACTCGTGTGATCTGACGGTTGTCTCGGCAGCGACAGCTCCTTTGGTAAGAGACAGCCCCTGAGGCGCCCCCATCGCGGGCGCCTTTTTTTCGTCCGCGCTCAGGCCGTCTCGTCGCGGCGGTGCGCCCAGCGGTACAGGGCCGGCAGCACCAGCAGGGTCAGCGCGGTGGAAGAGAGGATGCCGCCGATCACCACGCTCGCCAGCGGCCGCTGCACCTCGGCGCCGGTGCCGGTGGCCAGGGCCATGGGCACGAAGCCCAGGGACGCCACCAGGGCGGTCATCAGCACCGGGCGCAGGCGCGTCAGGGCGCCTTCGCGCACCGCCGCGTCGAGGTCGCGGCCTTCCTCGCGCAGGTTGCGGATGAACGCCAGCATCACCAGGCCGTTGAGCACCGCCACCCCGGACAGGGCGATGAAGCCGACCCCGGCGGAGATCGACAGCGGGATGTCGCGCAGCCACAGCGCCGCCACCCCGCCGGTGAGGGCGAAGGGGATGCCGGTGAACACCAGCAGGCCGTCGCGGACGTTATTGAACATCATGAACAGCAGCACGAAGACCAGCAGCAGCGCCACCGGCACCACCACCCGCAGGCGCTTCGCCGCCGATTGCAGCTGCTCGAACTGGCCACCCCAGCTGGTCCAGTAGCCGGCGGGCACCTGCACCTCGACGGCCAGGCGCCGCTCGGCGTCGGCGACGAACGAGCCGATATCGCGCCCGCGCACGTTGGCGCTGACCACCACCAGGCGCTTGCCGTCCTCACGGCTGACCTGGTTCGGCCCGAGCACGAAGCTCAACCGCGCCACCTCGCCCAGGGGGATGAAGCCGATGCGCCCGTCGGGCCCGGCCGGCAGCGGCAGCAGCAGCCGCGAGAGGCCGTCGATGTCGCTGCGCAAGGCGTCCGGCAGGCGCACCAGCAGGTCGAAGCGGCGGTCGCCCTCGAACAGCGTGCCGGCCTGGCGCCCGCCCACGGCGATGGCGATGAAGTCCTGCACGTCGCCGACGTTGAGGCCGTAGCGCGCGGCGCGCTCGCGGTCGATGGCGAGGGTCAGCACCGGCAACCCGCCGGTCTGCTCCACCTTCACCTCGGACGCCCCCGGCACCTGGCGCAAGGATGCGGCGATCTGCCCGGCGGTCTTCTCCAGCACCGCCATGTCGTCGCCGAACACCTTCACCGCCACGTCGCTGCGCACCCCGGAGATCAGCTCGTTGAAGCGCAGCTGGATGGGTTGCGAGAGTTCGTAGTTGCTGCCCGGCACCTCGGCGGCGGCGCGCTGGATGTCCTCGATCAGTTGCGCGCGCGGCTTGTCCGGGTCGGGCCACTGCGCCTTGGGCTTGAGCATCAGGTAGCTGTCGGAGATGTTCGGCGGCATCGGGTCGGAGGCGATCTCGGCGGTGCCGGTGCGGGCGAACGCGCGCTCGACTTCCGGCACCCGTTCGAGGATGCGCCGCTCCAGCGCCTCCTGCAGCGCCACCGACTGGCTCAGGCTGGTGCCCGGTACGCGCAGCGCCTGCAGGGCGAAGTCGCCTTCGCTGAGGCTGGGCACGAACTCGCTGCCCAGGCGCGCGGCCAGCACCCCGGCGCCCAACACCAGCAGGGCGGCGCCGGCGAACACCACCTTGCGCCGGCCCATCACCCAGCCCAGCACCGGCTCGTAGCCGCGCCGCGCCGCGCGCATCAGCCAGTTTTCCTCCTCGCGCACACGGCCGCTGACGAAGATCGCGATGGCCGCCGGGACGAAGGTCACCGACAGCAGCATGGCGCCGAGCAGGGCGATGACCACGGTGAAGGCCATGGGCTGGAACATTTTCCCCTCGACCCCGCCGAGGGCGAATATCGGCAGGTACACCACCATGATGATCAGCTGGCCGAAGACCAGCGCGCGGCGCGCCTCCCTGGACGCGGCGAAGACCTCGTGCAGGCGCTCGCCGCGGGTCAGCAGGCGGCCGTGGTGCTGCTGCGCATGGGCCAGGCGGCGGATGGCGTTCTCGACGATCACCACGGCGCCGTCGACGATGATGCCGAAGTCCAGCGCGCCCAGGCTCATCAGGTTGGCGCTGACGCGGTTGGCGAACATGCCGCTGAAGGTGAACAGCATGGCCAGCGGGATGACCATGGCGGTGATCAGTGCCGCGCGGATGTTGCCGAGGAACAGGAAAAGCACGGCGATCACCAGCACCGCGCCTTCGATGAGGTTCTTCTTCACCGTGGCGATGGCCTTGTCCACCAGCTGCGTGCGGTCGTACACCGGCACCGCGCGCACCCCGGCCGGCAGGCTGCGATTGACCTGTTCCAGGCGCGCGGCCACGGCCTTGGCGACGCTGCGGCTGTTCTCGCCGATCAGCATGAACACCGTGCCCAGCACCACCTCACGGCCGTTCTCGGTGGCCGCGCCGCTGCGCAGCTCGCGGCCGATCTGCACCTGGGCCACGTCGCTGACGCGGATCGGCGTGCCGTCGACGCTGCGCACCACGATGTTGCCGATATCCGCCAGGCCCTCCAGCTGCCCCGGCGCGCGCACCAGCAACTGCTCGCCGTTGCGCTCGATGTAGCCGGCGCCGACGTTGGCGTTGTTGCGCTCCAGCGCCGCCAGCAGGTCGGCCAGGGTCAGGCCGCGCGCGGCCAGGCGCTGCGGGTCGGGAGCCACCTGGAACTGCCGGGCCTGGCCGCCGATGGTGTTGATCTCGGCCACCCCCGGCACATTGCGCAGCTGCGGCTTGACGATCCAGTCCTGGATCACCCGCAGGTCGGTCGGCGTGTAGGGCGTGCCGTCTTCCTTGCGCGCGCCCTCGTCGGCCTCGATGGTCCACAGGAAGATTTCGCCGAGGCCGGTGGAGATCGGCCCCATGGCCGTCTCGACGCCCTCGGGCAACTGTTCGCGGGCCTGCTGCAGGCGCTCGTTGACCAGTTGGCGGGCGAAGTAGATGTCGGTGCCGTCGGCGAAGATCACCGTCACCTGCGACAGCCCCGAGCGCGAGATCGAGCGCGTCTGCTGCAGGCCCGGCAGGCCGGCCATGGCGGTCTCGATCGGGTAGGTGACGCGCTGCTCGGTTTCCAGCGGCGAGTAGCCGGCGGCGGCGCTGTTGATCTGCACCTGGACGTTGGTGATGTCGGGCACCGCGTCGATCGGCAGTTTCTGGTAGCTGGCCACGCCGAGGGCGGCCATGCCCAGCACGGCGAGCAGCACCAGGTAGCGCTGCTCGATGGCGAAACGGAGGATGCGTTCGAACATGGGAAGGTCTCGCTCAGTGGGCGTGCTCGGCGCTGGCCTTGCCCAGCTCCGACTTGAGGACGAAGCTGCCGGCGGCGGCCACCTGTTCGCCGGCGGCCAGGCCCTCCAGCACTTCCACGCGGCCCCGGTCGCGCGCGCCGAGGCGCACCGGCTGGGCGACGAAGGCACCCTCGCGGCGGACGAACACCACGCTGCGCTGCTCCAGGTTCTGCACGGCCGCCTCCGGCACGCTGACCGCCACCGCGCGCGGCGCGCCGGCCAGCTCGACGCTCACCGGCAGGCCCGGGCGCCAGGCGCCCTCGGGGTTGTCCAGCAGCACATGGGCGCTGGCCATCCGCGATTGCTCGCCGAGCAGGTTGCCGACCCGCGCCACGCGGCCCTCCACGCCCATCCCCAGGTCGGCCGCGAGCACCCGCGCCGCGCCGCCCACGCGCACCCGCGCCAGGTCGCGCGGGGCGACGCCGAAGGTGGCCCAGACCCGCGACAGGTCGGAGAGGGTGAAGGCCGCCGTGGTCGCGTCGACCACCTCGCCGGGCACCAGGTGCTTCTCCACCACCACGCCGTCGAAGGGCGCGCGCAGTTCGTAGCGGTCGCCGCCGGCCGCGCCCAGCGCACCGAGCTTCTGCCGCGCGTTGCCGAGGGCGATCTCGGCCTCCTGCAAGCCCTGGCGCGCGAGCAGGTAGTCCTGCTCGGCGGAAACCTGTTCGCGCCACAGCTGGCGCTCGCGCTCGGCGGTCACCCGCGCCAGCTCGACGCGCCGTTGCGCCGCCGCCAGTTCGCTGCGCAGGTCGGACAGCTGCGGGCTGGCGATCAGCGCCAGCAGCTCGCCGCGCTTCACTTCCTGGCCGAGGTCGGCGGCGACCCGCTCGACCACCCCGCCCACGCGCGGCACCAGGTGCGCGGTGTGGTCGGCGTCGAAGGCGATCTCGCCGGGCAGGGCGAAACGCCCGGCCAGTTCGGCGGGCGCCGCCGTGGCCAGCTCGACGCCGGCGGTGCGCAGCTGCTCATCGCTCAGGCGCAGGCCGGCGTCTTCCTCGCCGTGGTCCTCGCCGGCGGCTTCGGCGTGGTGTTCGCCGTCACCGTGCCCGGCCGCCTCGGCGTGAGCCTGTGCGGCGCCGGCGCCATGGTGCTCGCCGTCGCCATGCCCGGCGACCTCTTCATGCACGCCGGGCGCCTGGGCCTCGCGCCCCGGCACCAACACGGCGACGCCGCCCAGGCTGAGCAGCAACAGCACGGCGGCGGCGATCTTGGTCTCTTTCGATTTCATGGACACTCCCGGAAAGCCTCGCGCCCTCAGGCGCCAATCAGGCGGGTCAACGCGCCCAGGGCGCGGAACAGGTCATGGATGCACCAGTGCCCGGCGACGCCGGCCTGGCAGGCCAGCGGGCCGCTGCCGCCCAGCGCCGCCAGCAGCGGCGCCAGGCCCAGCGGCGCGCGTGGGCCCATCAGCGCGCGGCCGTCAGGTCGCCGAAGATGCGTTCGTAGCGGGCGCGGGCCTCGGCCAGGCGGGCCAGGGCCTGCAGGTAGCGGTCGCGCGCGGCGAGCAGGGTGCGCTGGGCATCGAGCACTTCGAGGAAGCCGAACTTGCCCATCTCGAAGCCACGGGTGGCGCCATCCACCGCCTGGCGCGCGGCCGGCAGCAGGCCATCGCGCAGGGTCTGCGCCTCGTCCCGCGCGCTATCCCAGAGATCCAGGGCCTGGCGCGTCTCGCGGCGCAGGCGCAGCTCGGCGGCGTTGCGCAGGTCGCGCGCCTGGTCGGCGCGGCGCGCCTCGGCGAGCAAGGTGCCCTGGTTGCGGTCGAACAGCGGCAGCGGCATCGACAGCCCGACCACGTTGACCCGCTCGCGCGCCTCGCGGTCGTACTGGCTGCCCAGGGTGACGTCGAGGTTGGGCACGCGCTGGGCGCGCGCCAGGCCCACGGCGGCGTCGCGCTGCTCGATGCGCAGCCGCGCCAGGCGCAGCTCGGCGCTGTCCTCCAGGCGCCCGAGCAGCGCCGTCGCCTCCGGTGGCGCGGGCAGCTCGGCGGCGCCGGCGACCTCGGTGAAGTCCGCCTCCGCCCGGCCCATGAGCACGGCCAGGGCGCGGTAGGCATCGGCCCGCTCGATGCGCGCGCGACGCAGCTCCAGGCCGACCTCGCTCAGTTGCACCTCGGCGCGGGTCGCCTCCAGCGGCGCGGACTTGCCGGCCCGCACCCGCGCCTCGGCGGCCTTCAGGCCGCGCGTCGCCAGGGCTTCGGATTCTTCGCCGAGGCGCACCCGTTCCTGGGCGCGCAGGGCCGCCTGGAAGGCCTCCAGCAGGTCGGCGCGCAGCGCGTTGCGGCTGACCTCCAGTTCCGCCTCGGCGATCGCCAGGCCGCGCTCGGCGACAGCCACGCGCGCGCCGCGCTTGCCGCCGAGCTCCAGCGGCTGGGTCAGGCTGAGGGTGGTGGTGGCGCTGTCGCGGCGGGTGTCCTCGGTCTCCCAGGACAGGCTCGGGTTGGGCAGCAGGCCGGCCTGGCGCCGCTCGCCTTCGGCGATCCCGCTGGCGCGCCCGGCGGCGGCCAGCTCGGGGTTGTCGGCCAGCGCGGCGCGCAACGCCTCGTCGAAGCCGAGGGTGCGCGCCTGCGCCGGCAGCGCCAGCAGGCCAAGGGAAATCAGGAACAGCGCCAGGCGGGGAAACAGCCCCCGCGCCGGCCGCTGCGGCAAGCCACGGCGGTAATGCACGACGCACCTCGGGAAACGGCATTCGGAAGGAAACCCGCGAGGGTTGCCACGGACTGTCCGCCGGCCCGTCGATACGACTGGCCAGCGAACGCCGCCCAAGGTAATGAGCGCGCTTTATCGGCAAGGTGACCCGCCAATTACAAATATGTCATGCGCGACCAGCAGGTATTTTCCTGCGCTAACATCGTCTCAAGTTGATTGGCGCGAATATGTAAGTTGTTTATTCACAGCGTTTGAAATACCGCCAAGCAACGCCTGGAGCCCGCTAAATCCGCCAGATTGGCAATATCCTGAAACAGCCAACCCGACACTTCCCGATTGACTCTGCAGCAACTACAGCCATTAGCCTCGCGCGCCATCTGAATATCGGAAAAAACGCGCCCGATATATCCATAAATCCCACGAACAATAAGAACAGAATTGTCAGTTTTCCAATTAAAAGGTCATGCCATACATGCGAATCCTAGTTGTAGAGGACGAAACCAAGACCGCCGACTACCTGCACCAGGGCCTGAGCGAAAGCGGCTTCGTGGTGGACCGCGCCGACAACGGCGTGGACGGCCTGCACCTGGCCCGCCAGGGCGCCTATGAACTGGTCATCCTCGACGTGAACATGCCGCAGATGGACGGTTGGGAAGTGCTCGAACGGCTGCGCCGGGAGAGCGACATCCGCGTCCTGCTGCTCACCGCCCGCGGCCGCCTGGCCGAGCGCGTGCGCGGCCTGGAACTGGGCGCCGACGACTACCTGGTGAAGCCCTTCGAATTCCCCGAGCTGCTGGCGCGGGTGCGCACCCTGCTGCGCCGCAGCGAACGGGTGACGACGCCGGCGGTGCTGCGGGTGGCCGGCCTGGAGCTGGACCCGGCGCGCCATCGCGCCTACCGCGAAGGCCGGCGCATCGACCTGACCACCAAGGAGTTCGCCCTGTTGCACCTGTTGATGAGCCGCAGCGGCGAGGTGCTGACCCGCACGCAGATCATCTCCCTGGTGTGGGACATGAACTTCGACTGCGACACCAACGTGGTGGAAGTCACCATCCGCCGCCTGCGCCTGAAGGTCGACGACCCCTTCGAGCACAAGCTGATCCACACCCTGCGCGGGGTCGGTTACGTGCTCGAGGCGCGCGAATGAAGCCGGCGAGCCTGTCCACCCGCCTGGGCGTGAGCATGGCGCTGCTGTGCGCCGGGCTGGTGGTGGTGCTGGCGCTGCTGGCCTACGCCGCGCTCGACCACGAGCTGCAGCGGCGCGCCCACGACGGCCTGGCCGACAAGCTCGCCCAGGTCAATCACGGCCTGGCCCAGGGCCTGGGCCGCCGCGACCTGGCCCGCGAGCCCCACGAGCTGCTCGACCTGGTGGCCGGCCACGACGACCTCGCGCTCACGCTGCTGGCTGCCGAACCCGGCGGCCAGGCACTGCTGGATACCGGCCCGGCCGAGCGCCGCGCCAGCCTCGACCGCCTGGCGCTGGACGCCACCCCGGGGTTTCATCGCTGGCGCGACGCCGGCGGCCGCCCGCTGCTCAGCGCCGGCGGCCGCGTCCGGCTGGCCGACGGCACGCCGCTGCGGGTGCTGCTGACCCTCGACCGCAACGCCGACGAGGCACTGCTCGGCGCCTTTCGCCGTTCAGTGCTGGCCGGCCTGCCGCTGCTTCTGCTGCTGGTCGGCCTTGGCGGCTGGTATGCGGTGCAACGGGGGCTGTCGCCGCTGCAGCGCTTCCGCAAGGTGGCGGCGCGGGTCTCCACCGAGGACCTCAGCCACCGCATTCCGGTGGAGAAGCTGCCGCTGGAGCTGGGCGAGGCGGCCTGCGCGCTGAACGTGATGCTGCATCGCCTGGACAATGGCGTGCAGCAGCTCACGCAGTTCTCCGACGACCTCGCCCACGAATTGCGCTCACCGATCGGCAATCTGCTGGGCAAGGCCCAGGTGGTCCTGTCGCGGGAGCGACCGGCGGAGGAATACCAGGCGGCGCTGGCGTCGAGCATCGAGGAGCTGGAACGGCTCTCGCGCATCGTCGCGGACATGCTGTTCCTGGCCCAGGTGAACCAGGCCCAGGTGCCCTTCGAGCGGGTCGGCCTGGACCGGGAGGCGCGACGGGTCGCCGAGCTGTTTCTCTACGCCGCCGAAGACAAGGGCGTGGAAATCGCCCTGAGCGGCGAAGCCAGCGTGCAGGGCAATCGCCTGATGGTGCAGCGGGCGATCTCCAACCTGCTGTCCAACGCCATCCGCCATACCCCGCCCGGCACGCGTATCGACATCGCCGTGGAGCGTGACGCCGAGGGCGCCAGCCTGGTGGTCGAAAACGCCGGCACGGGCATCGCCGAGCAGCACCTGGCGCATCTGTTCGAGCGCTTCTACCGCGTCGACGGCGGCCGCTCGCGGGCCGAGGGCGGCACCGGCCTGGGGCTGGCCATCGTGCGTTCGATCATGAGCCTGCATGCTGGCGCGGTGACCGTGGAAAGCCGGCCACAAGGGCCGACCCGCTTCCGCTTGCGCTTCCCCGGGGCGGCCTGAAGCCGGGCTCACTTGCCGCGGTTGCAGCTGACCCGCTCGGCGCGGTACTCCACGCGCTGCTCGGCGCCGTCGGAATCCAGGTAGCGCATGCGCACCGGAACCACGCCACAGCCCCTGGCGGGGGTCACTTCGAGCACCTCGGCGATGTCCAGGTTCATGCCGTACTCGTAAGCCCGGTAGTCGGCGACCTGGACGTCGCCGGCGGCGGCGCGCATGGCCACCTGGCGGTTCTGCTCCATGCGCGAGAAGGTGCGGTCGCCGCCGCTTTCGGCCAGCGCCAGGGAGGACGCGCCGAGCAGGCCGGCGAGCAGGAGGGGGCGGAGCAGGTTCATGGCAGTCACCTCGTTGGTGTGGAAACTGCCTCTACCCTAAGGCGCCACCCCTAACGCGAGCCTGAGGCGCGCATGACGATTCGGTTATCCGCCGATTTACAGAGCCGGCGCCAACAAAGCGACATCTGCGGCAGGTAGACTTCTGCAAGGCGCCAGGCCACGGCCGGCGCGGCTTTCGTCGATATGGCAAGGGGCTTCGGTTGAACGCTGTCAATCCACTTTGGTTCGCCATCGGGCTGCTCGCCCAGGCGGCCTTCTCCGCTCGCTTCCTGGTGCAGTGGGTGCTCTCCGAGCGCGCCCGCAAGAGCCTGATGCCGGTGCACTTCTGGTACTTCAGCTGCGCCGGCGCGGTGCTGCTGCTGGCCTACGCCACGCACCAGCGCGACCTGGTGATCAGCCTCGGGCAGATGGCCGGGCTGGCCATCTACCTGCGCAACCTGGAACTGGACCGCCGCCACGCCGGCGGCCGACCGCCGTTCTTCGCCTGGCCCTGGCTGGCCTGGTCGGCGGTGGCGATCAGCCTGGGCTGGCTGTCCAAGCCGGAGCCGATGCTCCACGCCATCACCGCCGCCGATCCGCTGTGGACCGCCATCGGCATGGTCGGCCAGGTGGTCTTCACCGGGCGCTTCGTGCTGCAGCTGTGGTTCTCCGAGCGCGCCGGGCGCCCGGTCAACCCGATCCACTTCTGGTACCTGTCGATGGGCGGCAGCGTGCTGCTGTTCTGCTACGCGGTGGCGCAGCGCGACCCGATCATCATCCTCGGCCAGTCCTTCGGCATCGTCGTCTACCTGCGCAACCTGGCGCTGATCCGCCGCCAGGCCCAGGCCGACGGCGCCGGCGCCCGGGGCCACTGAGGGCGGGCCTTCAGCGCTTGTCGAAGCGGTAGAACAGGTTCGGCTCGCTGACCACGTAGAGGTTGCCGTCGGCGTCCATGGTCAGGCCCTCGGCCTGCGGCGTGGCATGGCGCAGGTCGCCCAGCGGGCCGCCGAGCAGGGTGCGGAAGCTGACCAGGCCGCCCTGCTCGTCCAGCTCCATGATCAGCCGCGACTCCTCGCTGAGCACCAGCAGGTGGCCGCTGCGCGGGTCGTAGTGCAGGTCGGAGATGTCGGTGCCGAACACGCTGCGCTTCACCCAGGCGGTGCGGTCGATCACCTTGAGCTGCAGCTTGCCGGCCAGGCTCGCGCGCACCCCGGTGACCTCGTAGATCTGCCGCGGGCCGCGCTCCTTGCCGATGAACAGGCGGTCGTGGCCGGCGTCGTAGGTGAGGCCTTCGAAACCCTTGTTGTGGATGCTCGGGTTGATCTCCAGGGCCAGCGATTGCGCGTCGCGGGCGTCGATCGTCTGGCCGGGTCGCGCCGGCAGCGGGAAGAAATCGATCTGCTGGTAGTTCTCGTCGGCCACCGCCAGCAGGCCGCCGCCCAGGTAGGCCACGGCCTCGACGTCCTGGAAACCGTCCATGGGGTACTCGGCGAGCAGCTCGCCGCTCTTGCTCAGGGCCACCAGCTTCATGTCGCCGGCGTTGGTCACGGCGAGCAGGCGGTCCTGGTCGAAGTCGTAGCTGATCGCCGACAGGTCGGAGACCACGCCCTTCACCGGCAGCGCGTCGATGCTCACCTTGTAGTCGGGCAGCCAGACGCTGCGCCCGGCCCATTCGGCGGCGTGCAGGCGGCTGCTGACGTAGAAGTAGGCGCGCTGCTGCCAGTGCTCGCTGAGCACCACCACCAGCGCCGGCAGGCACAGCGCCAGGCCCAGGGCCAGACGCAGCAGGTGGCGCCGGCCGAAACGGCGGCGGGGCGGTAGAGGCAGGGCTTCGAGGCGTTCCACGGCGCTGTTCAAGGTTGCATTCCTCGGTTCAGGTCGGGTTTTGCTGGCCATCAGGGCAGCGGCTTGTTCCAGGCGAAGCGGTAGACCGGGCCGCCGTCATCGTGGCAGCGACCGTTGTCGGCGTCGGCGCCGACCAGCAGCCAGTGTTCCTCGAAGTCGCCGGGCACCTCGCGGGCGGCCTCGCGGCGGAAGCAGCGCTCCAGGTCCTCGGCGCGCCCCAAGGCCAGCGCCTGCGGGTGGCCGCGCAGCCAGCTGGCGGCCTTGTCCACGGCGTTGGGGGTATCCAGGCCGAAGTGCACCAGCGGCTGCCGCGCGTAGAGCCAGTTGCCCTCGCGCCAGCCGGCCAGCACCAGTTCGCCGCCGCCGCTCAGGCGCGCCACCTCGGCCATCAGCGGGCGGCGATCGTCGCCGGGATCGCTCAGCGGTTCGATGAAGCCACGGGCGAACCAGGCGACGAACCACAACGCCGCCACGCCGACGAAGACCCGGCGCAGACGCGGCCGCTGGGCGAACCAGCGGCGCAGCAGCCAGGGCAGCAGCGGCGCCATGGCCAGCACCAGGGCCGGCAGGGCGGGGAAGATGTAGAGCTTGCGCTTGCCCGAGCTGAGGCTGAAGAACAGCAGCACCAGCGCCACCCAGCCGAGCAGGACCAGGACGCGCCCGTCGTGGCGCGCCAGTTGCCGGCGCCAGGCCGGCACCATCCACGGCAGCGCCAGCAGCAGCGGCAGCCAGTACTGCGGGATGACCTTGACGAAGAAGTACCAGAACGGCTCCTGGTGCTGCCAGGCGCTGGCGTAGCGCTTGGCGGTCTGCTGCAGGAGGATGTCGTCCAGGTAGGCGCGACCGTCGGCGCCACCGCCGAGCAGCACGTGCAGTACCACCGGCAGCAGCCAGAGCGCGATGGCGCCCAGCGTCACCGCCAGCCCCAGCCACCAGGCGCGCGCCTGGCCGGGCATGCGCACCACGCCGGACCAGCCCTTGCGCACCGCGTAGGCGTACGGAATGAGCATCAGCGCGGGCAGGAAACCCACGCCCTTGCTGATCACGCCCAGGCCCATGGCCGCGCAGGCCAGGTAGTACCAGCGCCACGCCGGGCCGAGCAGCAGGTGGCGCAGCAGGCCGTAGACGCCGAGGCTGATCCACAGGCAGAGGAAACCGTCGATGCCACCGTCGCGCAGCACCGCGTGGGTCTGGTAGGTGGCCAGGAACAGCAGCCCGGCAGCCAGCCCGACGCGGCGGTTCCACAGGCGCCGGCCGAGGTCGTAGAGGCAGGCGGTGGCCACCAGCCCGGCGCCGAAGGCCGGCAGGAACAGCGCGAGATTCGGCGCCAGGCCCAGGCGGATCAGGCTCGCCACCAGCCACATGAACAGCGGCGGCTTGTCCGGGTAGATTTCGCCGGCGCGGTGCGGGATCAGCCAGTCGCCGCTCTGCAGCATCTCCAGGGCCACGCCGAGGAAGCGTTCCTCATCGACGTTGCCCGGCTGGCGCAGGCCCAGGCCGGCGCCGAGCAGCAGCGCCGCCAGCAACAGGAGCAGCCACGGCCGCTCGGCGCAGCGGCGCCACAAGCCATGGGCCGGCGAGGGGGCGACGGTCAGCGCCAGGTTGCGCGGCGAATCGCCCGGGCCGGCCATGCTTCAGCGCCCGAGCTCGCGGGGCAGGACGTCCAGCCGCGTACGGCGGATCAGCCACCAGACGCCGAACAGGTCGAGGATGCCGACCAGCGCGCGGTCGAGGTTGCCGTACTTGGACACCCCGGCCTGGCGCGGCCGGTGGTTGACCGGGTGCACACGCATGGCGCCGCCATGACGCTGGATCAGCGCCGGGATGAAACGGTGCATGTGGTCGAAGTAGGGCAGGCGCAGGAAGGCTTCGCGCTCGATCAGCTTGAGCCCGCAGCCGGTGTCCGGGGTGTGGTCGTTGAGCAGGCGCCCGCGCAGGCGGTTGGCGAAGCGCGAGGCCCAGCGCTTGCTGGCGCTGTCCTGGCGCTTCACGCGGTGCCCGGCGATCAGCTTGAGGTCGGCCGGGCAGTCGGCCGCGCGTACCTGCGCGAGCATGCCGGGGATATCCGCCGGATCGTTCTGGCCGTCGCCGTCGAGGGTCGCCAGCCACTGGCCACGGGCGGCCTCGGCGGCGTGGTAGAGCGAGGTGCTCTGGCCCAGCGAGCGCTCGTGGGCGAGCACCCGCAGCTGCTCGTAACCGTCGCGCTGCAGGCCCTGCAGCACGGCGCGGGTGGCGTCGGTGCTGCCGTCGTCCACCACTATGACTTCGAATGCCTCGCCGGCCAGGGCCTGGCGGATCTCGTGGAGGAGCCCGGGCAGGTTCTCGGCTTCGTTCTTCGCCGGAATCAGGACCGACACGTAAGGGCTGCTGGACATGCTGTAAGCGTTGCTCCGTTGCTGTATCACGCCGCGCCGGCGTGGGAACTTTCGACCGCGTAGAACTCGCGGTACCAATCGACGAACCGCTCGACGCCGCTGTGCAGCGGGGTCGCCGGGCGGAAGCCGGTGCGCCGGGCCAGGGCTTCGACATCGGCCCAGGTCTGCAGCACGTCGCCCGGCTGCAGCGGCAGGTAATTGCGGATGGCCCGGCGACCGAGGGCCTGTTCGACGCACTCGACCATGTCGAGCAGGCGCACCGGCTCGCCACGGCCGATGTTGTACAGCGCCGCCGGCGCCTCGCCGTGCTCGCCGGGCTGCGGCGGACGATCCTGGATACGCAGCAGGCCTTCGACGACGTCGTCGATGTAGGTGAAGTCGCGGGACATCTCGCCGTTGTTGTAGATGTCGATCGGCCGCCCTTCGAGGATCGCCCGGGTGAACTTGAACAGGGCCATGTCCGGGCGGCCCCAGGGGCCGTACACGGTGAAGAAGCGCAGGCCGGTCAGCGGCAGGCGGTAGAGGTGCGCGTAGGTGTGCGCCATCAGCTCGTTGGCGCGCTTGGTGGCGGCGTACAGCGAGACCGGCTGGTCCACCGCGGCGTCGGTGGAGAAGGGCATCGGGCTGTTCATCCCGTACACCGAACTGCTGGAGGCGTAGACCAGGTGGCCGACCACACCGTGGCGGCAGCCTTCGAGCAGGTTGACGAAGCCCAGCAGGTTGGCGTCGGCGTAGGCCGCGGGGTTCTCCAGCGAATAACGCACCCCGGCCTGGGCGGCCAGGTGGATCACCCGCTCGAAGCCTTCGCGGCGGAACAGCGCGGCCATGCTCGCGGCGTCGGCCAGGTCCAGGCGTTCGAAACGGAAGTTGCGCTGTTGGCGCAGCAGGCCCAGGCGGGCGTGCTTGAGCTCGACGCTGTAGTAGTCGTTGAGGTTGTCGATACCGACCACCTCGTGGCCTTCGCGGCACAGCCGCTGGGCGGTATGGAAGCCGATGAAACCGGCGGCGCCGGTAACCAGGAACTTCACCGTCGGGCACTCCGGGTGGAGCCGCGAACGGGGGTGTCGGGTGTCATGTGCATTGGGGTCGCCAGCGCTAGTGAGCTTATCGTCGTGACCGGCTTTCCGCCGATTTCTGGTCTTGCTCGTCCGGGCTCGCACTGGGCGTGACTGCTCCGACCGGTGCGCAGAGCCTGGCGCATCGTCTTGGCAGGTTAGGGAAGGATTCGTGAAGCTTTCGTTGGAAAGCTGCGAAGGAATTGTTGCGTGGAGGGCGCGG
>NZ_JARJLT010000118.1 GCF_029335315.1 Pseudomonas citronellolis | reverse complement strand
TTCACCGCAGGAGCGGACTTCGTCCGCGATAGCCGGGCAATCCGCGCCTGGTAAGCGAAGCGATTCGCGAGCACGCTCGCGCCTACAGACAGATCATCAGCGTCGTGACCTTCCATGCCTGAATTACCCGAAGTCGAAACCACCCGCCGGGGCATCGCCCCCTACCTGGAAGGGCAGCGCGTCAGCCGCGTGATCGTGCGCGACCGGCGCCTGCGCTGGCCGATTCCCGAGGACCTCGACGTGCGCCTGTCCGGGCAGCGCATCCTCAGCGTCGGGCGGCGCGCCAAGTACCTGCTGCTGGAGGCCGAGGCGGGCACGCTGATCAGCCACCTGGGCATGTCCGGCAACCTGCGCCTGGTGGAATGCGGCCTGGCGGCGGCCAAGCATGAGCACGTGGACATCGAGCTGGAGTCCGGCCTGGCGCTGCGCTACACCGATCCGCGGCGCTTCGGCGCCATGCTCTGGAGCCAGGACCCGCTGCAGCACGAACTGCTGCGCAACCTCGGCCCGGAACCGCTGACCGACGCGTTCGAGGGCGAGCGCCTGTTCCAGCTCTCGCGCGGCCGCAGCATGGCGGTGAAGCCGTTCATCATGGACAACGCCGTGGTGGTCGGGGTGGGCAACATTTACGCCACCGAGGCGCTGTTCGCCGCCGGCATCGACCCGCGCCGCGAGGCCGGGGGCATTTCGCGGGCGCGTTACCTGAAGCTCGCCGCGGAGATCAAGCGCATCCTCGCCATCGCCATCGAGCGCGGCGGCACCACCCTGCGCGACTTCGTCGGCGGCGACGGCCAGCCCGGTTACTTCCAGCAGGAACTGTTCGTCTACGGACGCGCCGGGGAATTCTGCAAGGTCTGCGGCAGCACCCTGCGCGAAGAGCGCCTGGGCCAGCGCGCCAGCGTCTACTGTCCGCGCTGCCAACGCTGAGCGGCGGGTTTTTCGCTATAGCTGCCTGTAGGAGCGAGCTTGCTCGCGAACCCTGTGCTGCACCCATAACAACAAGCAAGGTCCATCGATGTCCGGCAACTACCTGCCTCGCAACCCTTTCGCCGAATGGCTCGGCCGCAGCATGCTCAAGCTCGCCGGCTGGCGCATCGAGGGGGCGCTGCCCGCCCTCGACAAGTTCGTGGTGATCGGCGCGCACCACACGTCCAACTGGGATTTCATGGCATTCCTGGCGGTGAAGTTCGTGCTGCGCCTGAACGCCCGCTGGTTCGCCAAGCACACCCTGTTCCGCCGGCCGTTCGGCGGCCTGCTGCGGCGCTGGGGCGGCATCCCGATCCAGCGCCACCTCAAGCTGAACACCGTGGACCAGGCGGTGCAGGCCTTCCACGACAGCCGCGAGCTGATCCTGATCATCTCCCCGGAAGGCACGCGCAAGAAGGTCGAGCGCTGGAAGATGGGTTTCTACCACATCGCCCGCGGCGCCGGCGTGCCGGTGGTGCTGGCGGCACTGGACTACGCCAACCGCCGGGTGGTCATCGGCGAGCCGTTCTGGCCGAGCGGCGACGAGGCCGCCGACCTGCGCCAGATGCTCGACTTCTACCGCCCCTTCGTGCCGAGAAAGCCGCAATACGCCTTCCTCGGCGGTTGAAGGCCGTCACGCTGACAACTGGTGCCACGCTGATATAGTTAATGGCAGTCTGCCTGCCAACCTCGCATAAAAAAGGACTTACGCCATGAACCTGTTCCGCGCCCTGGCCGTCGTTCTGGCCCTGACCCTCGGGCTGTCGGTCGTGCCCGCCCAGGCCTCCGACGCGACGAGCAACGTCTCCAGCGGCGACCCGATCTACAGCACCGACTCGCCGCCCTACTACAAGATGCTCGGCGACCTGATCATCGCCCGTCCGCTGCTGCTGGGCGCCACCGTCATCGGCACCGCCGCCTTCATCGTCAGCCTGCCGTTCACCGCCCTGGGCGGCAACGTCAAGGAAGCCGGCCAGGCGCTGGTGATCGACCCCGGCAAGGCCACCTTCGTGCGCTGCCTGGGCTGCACCGAAAGCGGTTACAAGCAGGACTGACCCGAGCCGCGCCGGGGCCTTCCGGCGCGTCCCGTCCGAGCGCATGGCCCGCGCCGACCTGAAGAAACACCTGCGCCCGCTGCTTCTGCTGGCGGCGGCGGTCGGGCTCGGCTACGCCTTCTGGTCCAGCGCCGGGCTGCTGCAGCTCGGCGCCGGCCTCGCGCTCTTCCTGTTCGGCATGCAGTGCCTGGAGGAGGGCCTGCGCGACCTCGCCGGCAGCCAGTTGGAGCTGTGGCTGGAACGCAGCACCTCGACGCCGTCGAAGAGCCTGCTGTTCGGCCTCTGCGGCACCTTCGTGCTGCAATCCAGCACCCTGGTCTCGCTGCTCACCATCGCCTTCATCAGCACCGGGCTGATCCAGCTGGCCAGCGGCATCGCCATCCTCTTCGGCGCCAACCTCGGCGCCACCAGCGGCATCTGGCTGCTGGCCCTGGCCGGGCAGAACCTCAGCCTCAGCCCGCTGGCCCTGCCGCTGCTGGTGTTCGGCGTGCTGCTGGGCTTCAACGGGGCGAAGAGCAAGGCTGCCGGGCGCATCCTCATGGGCATCGCCTTCATCTTCCTTGGCATCGACCAGATCAAGGAAGGCTTCTCCAGCTTCGGCGACGCCATGGACATGACCGGCCTGCGTTCGGAAGGCGTGCTCGGCGCGCTGCTGTTCGTCGGTATCGGTACGCTGATCACCGTGGTGCTGCAATCCAGCCACGCGACCCTGATGCTGACCCTGGCGGCACTCGCCGGCGGCCAGCTGGAGCTTGGCCAGAGCCTGGCGATCGCCATCGGCTCCAACGTCGGCAGCAGCGTCACCACCGCCTTCGTCGGCTCCCTGGGCGGCAACCGCAACGGCCAGCGCCTGGCGCTGGCGCATGTGCTCTTCAATGTGGTCAGTGGCGTGCTGGCCTTCGCCCTGCTGGCGCCGCTGACCTGGCTGGTGCGCTGGCTGACCGCCCAGGTCGGCCTGGGCGACAACCTGCTGATCCAGCTGGCGCTGTTCCACACCCTGTTCAACGGCATGGGCGTGCTGCTGTTCTGGCCGTTGCAGACGCGCCTGGCGCAATGGCTGGTGCGCTGGTTGCCGGACGTGGAGGAGCCGTCGGTGCTGATTACCGACCTCGCCCCGCAGGCTACGGCGAAGCCGCTGGAGCGCACCCGCGCCCGCTACCTCAGCGAGCGCGCGCTGGATTCGGCCGACGCCGCCGCCAGCGCCGTGACCCAGGAGCTGCAGCACCTGGGCCGGTTGAGCATCGAGGTGATCTGCCACGCGCTCTACCTGCCGGTGGACCTGCTGAACCAGGCGAAGGTGGACGAGGCCGCCCTGCGCGCCGCGCCGGACCGCTTCGCCATGGATGCCCAGACGCTCTACCAGCAGCACATCAAGGGCGTGTACGGCGACCTGCTGAGCTTCATGGGGCGCCTGGACATGACCCTGGACGAGGCGCACCAGCAGTTCTGGATGGCCTGCCAGGTGGCGGCGCTGCAACTGGTGGACGCGGTGAAGGACGCCAAACACCTGCAGAAGAACCTGGGCCTGGCGCTGCAGGGCGAGCCCTCGGTGGCGCGTGACTGCTACCTGGAGCTGCGCCAGCACCTGCTGGGCGCGTTGCGCGAAGTGCGGGCGATCGGCGCGCTGAGCCCGAAGCAACTGCCGGAAGGAGCCTGGGCCGCGCGCCTGGCGCTATTCGACGAGCAGGCCGCGCAGTTCGACGGCGCCTTCCGCAACCGGCTGTTCGCCGCCGTGCGCCGCCAGGAGCTGAACGGCGCGCAGACCAGTTCGTTGATGAACGACCTGGGCTACGTCAGCCGTATCGTGCAGAGCCTGCGCAACGTGCTGCAGCTACGCGCCGACCAGGAGCAGGCCGGGCACCTGCCGGTGGTCGACGAGGACGACACGTCGCCGCTGCTGATGCCCTGAATCACTGCAGGTGGACGTTGGTCCCGGCGGCCAGGCCGATGCCGCGCGGGTCGCTGGCGGCGTCGACGTCGCCGGTCTTCTTGCGCCACAGCAGCACCTGCTGGTTGCCGTAGGCGCGCCCCACGTCCTTGAGCGTATAGCCACGGCCGATCAGGTCGGCTTTCTGCGCGTCGGTGAAGGTGCGCGGTTCGTGTTCCAGCACGTCGGGCAGGTACTGGTTGTGGTAGCGCGGCGCCGAGACCCAGCTCTGCACCGAGCGGCCGTCCAGGTACTGCAGCATGGCCAGCAGCACCATGCTGGGGATGCGGCTGCCGCCGGGGGTGCCGAAGGCGGCCAGTTCGTCGGCGCTCTCGATGAAGCTCGGGCTCATGCTCGACAGCGGGCGCTTGCCCGGCGCGATGGCGTTGGCCGCGCTGCCGGCCAGGCCGTAGGCGTTGCTGCCCTGGATGTCGGCGGCGAAGTCGTCCATCTCGTCGTTGAGCAGCACGCCGGTGCCCGGCGGGGTGAACGCCGCGCCGAACGGCAGGTTGACCGAGAGGGTCGCGGCCACCGCGTTGCCCTGTTCGTCGATGACCACGAAGTGGGTGGTGTGATCGCCTTCGCGCCAGCTCGGCATCGGCGGCAGGCTGGCGCTGGGCGTGGCGCGGCGCGGGTCGATGCCGGCGGCCAGGCGCTTGAGGTAGTCCGGGGCGAGCAATTGCTGCAACGGGTTGGCGATGCGGTCCGGGTCACCGAGCATGCCGCGGTCGTGATAGGCGCGGCGCATGGCTTCGGCGACGTAGTGCACGCGCTGCATCGGGTCGGCCTTCTGCCACGGCAGCTGGGCGAGGATGCCCAGGCTTTGCGCCAGGGCCACGCCACCGGCCGAGGGCGGCGGCGCGCTGATCAGCTCGCGGCCGTCGGCGAGCGGCACGCGCAGCGGTTGGCGTTCCACCACCTGGTAGCCGCGCAGGTCTTCCAGGCTCCAGATGCCGCCGGCGGCGCGCACGCCTTCCACCAGCTTGTCCGCCGTCTCGCCTTCGTAGAAGCCGCTGCGGCCGTAGCGCGCCAGGCGCGAGAGGGTATTCGCCAGGTCCGGCTGGCGCAGCAGGTCCCATTCCTCGTGGAGGTTGCCCTGCTGGAGGAAGATGCGCGCGGTCTCGCGGTCCTTGCGCATGGCGTCCAGGCGGCCGGCGGAGCGGTCGATGTACACTCGGTCGACAGAGACGCCGTCGGTGGCCAGGCGGATGGCCGGTACCAGGTTGTCGCCGAGGGTCTTCTTGCCGAAGCGCCTGGTGATCTCCACCAGCGCCGCCGGCAGGCCGGGAATGGCGGCGGCCAGCGGGCCGTTCAGCGACAGCTCCGGCTGCACCTTGCCATTGCGCACGTACATTTGCGCATTGGCCGCCAGCGGCGCGCGCTCGCGGGCGTCGATGAAACGGTAGGTCGGCGTCGGCCCGGCCTGGCGCAGGAGGAAGAAGCCACCACCGCCGAGGCCCGAGCCGTAGGGTTCGACCACCGCCAGGGAGGCGGCGATGGCCACCGCGGCGTCGAAGGCGTTGCCGCCGCCGGCCAGGGTTTCCAGGCCGGCCACGGTGGCCGCCGGGTGGGCGCTGGCGACGGTGGCCTGGGCCACCGCCTGGCTCGCGGCCTGGGCGCTGGCGGCGCCCAGCAGCAGGGCGCAGGAGAGGGCGAGGGTACTGAGGCGGAGGTTCAGCAGGGACATGGCATCTCACGAATCGTCGGGCGGCCCCGGACTGGCATCCGGGAAAAACCACGGGAGCGAATTGGGAGGATAGACAATCCCGCTGGCTCGCGGTTGCCGAATGCGTCGAACGAATTCGGCAATGCGCCTGTCAAGCCGCGCGGATCAGGCCTTGCCGGTGAGCTTGTTGTACTTCTGCATCAGCTCGTCCTTGCTCTCGACATGGGCTTCGTCGAGGGGGATGCAGTCCACCGGGCAAACCTGCTGGCACTGCGGCTCGTCGTAGTGGCCGACGCACTCGGTGCACAGGTTCGGGTCGATCACGTAGATCTCCTCGCCCTGGGAGATGGCGCCGTTCGGGCACTCGGGTTCGCAGACGTCGCAGTTGATGCAATCGTCGGTGATTTTCAGGGACATCGAAACACTCCGGCCTTGGCCGCGGCCAGGCTGTCAGCAAGGGTAATGCCGCAATTTTGCCGCATTGGCGCGCACAGTGCACGCCGGCCGGATCAATTGCCGCCATCCCTGGCGGCGGGCGCTCAGCGCTTGAAGCGCTCGGCCAGGGCCTGGGCGACCGCGGGGTGGACGAACTTGGTGATGTCGCCACCCAGGGCGGCGATCTCGCGCACCAGGGTCGAGGAGATGAAGGAGTACTTCTCCGACGGGGTGAGGAACATGCTCTCCACGTCCGGGGCGAGCTGGCGGTTCATGTTGGCCAGCTGGAACTCGTACTCGAAGTCCGACACCGCGCGCAGGCCGCGCAGCAGGATGTTGGCGTTCTGGTCCTTGACGAAGTGCGCGAGCAGCGTGGAGAAGCCGACGACTTCGACGTTGGCCAGGTGCGAGGTGACCTGGCGCGCCAGTTCGACCCGTTGTTCCAGGGGGAACAGGGGGTTCTTCTTGGGGCTGGCGGCGACGGCGATGATCACGTGGTCGAACAGGCGCGAGGCTCGCTCGACCAGGTCGGCATGGCCTTTGGTGATGGGGTCGAAGGTACCCGGGTACAGCACTCGGTTCATCGCAGCGTCCTGGTGGTTCAAGGGGCAGGCGTGGGCATTGGCGGGGCTGGATGGTAACGCAGCATCAAGGATGGGCCAAGCGACCTCGGTAGTGCTTGCCGGCGCGGACTACCTGAATTTTCCGCGCGGGTGCGGTGTTCCGGCGCGCAAGGCCCGTTCCAGAGCCTTCGCGCCGGATTTCCCGTCAGGCCGTGCGCAGGCGCTCGGCGAGGCCGGCGGCCAGCTGCGCGGTGAGGCCGTAGACCGACAATTGCGGGTTGGCGCCGATGCTGGTGGGGAACAGCGAGCCGTCGTGGATCGACAGGTTCTCCAGCTGGTGGTGGCGGCCTAGGCTGTCGCACACCGACTGCTTCGGGTCCTCGCCCATGGCGCAGCCGCCCATCACGTGGGCGCTGCCCAGGCGGGTGCGGTACAGCTCCAGGCTCAGGCCGTCGATCAGCGCGCGGGCCTCGGCCGGGGTCTTCACGTAGCCGGCGTCGGCATGCAGCGGCAGCACCGCTTTGGCGCCGGCGGCGAACTGCACCTCGGCCATGGTGTGGAAGGCGCGGCGGATGCCGTCCCAGGTGTAGTCGGTCATGCGGTAGTCGAGCACCGGGGTGTCGTCGCCACGCAGGCTGACGCTGCCCATCGCGCTGTCCGGGTGGAAGCCGTCGCGCATCAGCGCGAGGATCATGTTGGTGTGCGGCAGCTGTTCCATGCGCATGGCGTTGTCGATGCCGAAGCGGCCGAGCAGGGTGGCGGCGAGGGCCGGCTGCAGCGGCGGTACCTCGAGCTTGTAGGACATGCGCCCGGTGGCGCCGTCGTCCCACTGGAAGTGGTCGGAGTAGATCGACTGCGGCGCGCCGTAGAACGGGTTGACCACCTGCTCGAACAGCGCGGCGCTGAAGTTCACCACATGCAGGAAGGTACGCTGGCCGACGCGGCCGTTGGGGTCCGGCGCCTTGGAGCGGAGCAGCACCGCCGGGCTGTTGATGCCGCCGCCGGAGAGTACGTAGTGGCGCGCCTTGACGGTGATCTTGCGGCCGGTGGGCGCCACGCATTTCGCGTCCATGGCCAGGCATTCCAGGCCGCCGACCTTGTCGCCGTCCAGCAGCAGGCGGTTGGCGCGGGCCAGGAACAGCAGCTCGCCGCCCTTGTCCAGGGTGGCCGGGATGGTGGTGACCAGCATCGACTGCTTGGCGTTGGTCGGGCAGCCCATCCCGCAGTAGCCGAGGTTCCAGCAGCCGCGCACGTTGCGCGGGATGACCTTCCAGTGATAGCCGAGCTTCTCGCAGCCCAGGCGGATCACGTCGTTGTTGAAGTTCGGCGGCATGATCCAGGGCGCCACGCCCAGGCGCTCTTCCATCTTCGCGAACCAGGGCGCCATGTCGGCCGCGCTGTGGCCCTTGACCCCGTGCTCCTTGGCCCAGTGTTCCAGGGTGGGCTCCGGGGTGCGGAAGCTGGAGGTCCAGTTGACCAGGGTGGTGCCGCCCACCGCGCGGCCCTGGAGGATGGTGATGGCGCCATCCTTGCTCATCCGGCCGATGCCTTCCTGGTACAGGCTCGAATAGGCCTCGGGCTCCTGCATCTTGAAGTCGCCGCTGGTCTTCAGCGGGCCTTCCTCCACCAGCAGCACCTTGTAGCCGGCGGCGCTGAGGGTTTCGGCGGTGGTGCCGCCGCCGGCGCCGGTGCCGATGACGACGACGTCGGCTTCCAGGGTCAGGTCCTGCTCCAGGCGCGAGCCATCATGGACTTTCCAGCCACGGGCCAGGCCCTCGGCGAACAGATCGGGTACGGGCATCAGGGGTACTCTCGGGAATTCTTGTTATCGAAAGCGGCGCGACGTTCAGACCTTCGGCGGGCCGGGATAGCCGCAGTGCGCCCAGGATTCCGGGCGACCGTACCAGGCCATCATCACCAGTTGCAGCAGCGAGCTGTGGCCCATCTTCAGCAGGCCGATGGCGCTGTTCTGCCAGCGTTCGAGGAAGCGCTGCACGTCGTCGGCGGAGGCCTTCTCCCAGCTGCCCCAGACGCCGGTCAGCGGGCCGCGGGTGAGCGGCAGGGCGAGCACATCGAACAGCTGTACGGTGAGCTTGAGCATCTCCGGCGACAGGTGCTCCAGGGTGTGGTCGAGGCCGGCGATGGCGCTCGGCACGGCTTCGGCCATGCGTTCCGCGCTCACCGCGCCGGCGAGCATCACCGGGATCAGCGCGCGGAGGAACGGCAGGTCGGATTCGCGCAGGACTTTCATGCCGCCGGCCGGGGTGCTGGCCGAACAGCCGGAGAGGCTGGCGGTGACGCCCGCGGTGGCCAGGAAGGCGCCACCGAGCAGGCCGATCTTGAGCACGCCGCGCCGGGAAAGTCCCGGCGCGCTCAGGGAGGTGTTTGTCATTCTTGTTGTTTCACCTTGGTTGGAACGGGGTCTCAGAGCCTGTGTACGATCTCGCGAGCTAGAGCAGAACAAGGCGAAAACAGGCGAGGAAGCGCAGTTTAGATAGCTAAATGAGCATTACTCGCCTGTTTTCAACGCAGTTATGCCGACGCGCAGCAGATCGTAGGCAGGCTCATCAGCGGATGAACAGCTTGTAGACCAGCTTCTGCAGCGACTTGCCGTAGGGCGGGTAGATCACCCGCGCGGCGTTGAAGCGCGGCTTGCTGAACACGCCCTTGGCCTTGCTGAAGGTCAGGAAGCCTTCGTGGCCGTGGTAGTGGCCCATGCCCGAGGGGCCGACGCCGCCGAAGGGCATGTCGTCCTGGGCGACGTGCAGCAGGGTGTCGTTCAGGCACACGCCGCCGGAGTGGGTCTGGGCCAGCACCTGTTCCTGCTCGCGCTTGTCGTAGCCGAAGTAGTACAGCGCCAGCGGGCGCGGGCGGTCGTTGATGTAGGCCAGGGCGTCGTCCAGGCGCTGATAGGGGATGATCGGCAGCAGCGGGCCGAAGATCTCGTCCTGCATCACCTTCATCTCGTCGTCGACGTTCAGCAGCAGCGCCTGCGGCAGGCGCCGCCCGTCGGCTTCCGGCAGTACCGGGATGATCTTCGCGCCGCGCGCCTCGGCGTCGCTCAGGTAGCCCTTGAGGCGGCTGAGCTGGCGCTCGTTGATGATCGCCGTGTAGTCCGGGTTGTTCGCCACGCTGGGGTAGAAGCCCTGCACCACCTCGCGGTAGGCGGCGATGAACTCTTCGACGCGCTGTTGCGGCACCAGTACGTAGTCCGGGGCCACGCAGGTCTGCCCCGCGTTGATCGACTTGCCGAAGGCGATGCGCTCGGCGGCGTCTTTCATCGGTACGCTTTCGGAGACCAGCGCCGGCGACTTGCCGCCCAGCTCCAGGGTGACCGGGGTGAGGTTCTCGGCGGCGGCGCGCATCACGTGCTTGCCGACGCTGGTGGCGCCGGTGAACAGCAGGTGGTCGAAGGGCAGTTTGGAGAAGGCCACGCCGACGTCCACTTCGCCCTGGACCACGGCCACCAGGTCTTCGGGGAAGATCCGCGCCAGCAGTTCCTTGAGCACACGCCCGGATTCCGGGGTGGATTCGCTCATCTTGATCATCACCCGGTTGCCGGCGGCCAGGGCGCCGCTCAGCGGGCCGATGGCGAGGAACAGCGGGTAGTTCCACGGCACGATCACGCCGACCACGCCCAGCGGCTGGTAGACGACCTTGGCCGAGGCCGGCATGAACTGCATGCCGACGGCGCGCCGCGAGGGTTTCATCCAGCGCGCCAGGCGTTTGCGCGCGTAGTGCACGCCATGCAGGCTGGGCATGACTTCGGCGAGCAGGGTCTCGTCGCTGGAGCGGTTGCTGAAGTCGCGGGAGATGGCGTCGACGAACGCCTGCTGCTCGTTCACCAGAAGCTCGGCCAGGCTCTTCAGCCACTGCTGGCGCTGGCCGGCGCTGGGCATGGGGTTGGCGCGGAAAGCCTGGCGCTGGCGCTCGAACAGGTTCTGGAGCTGGTTGAGTTCCTGCTGCGTCTGCTGCAGGTAGGCGATATCGGCGACCATGACGGGTTCCTCTGCGGACCGGCGGGGGAAGCGCTCCGAGGGGTGGAGGCTTCGCGTTGTGCTTGTCGCTGGATTTTTAGAGCAATTACTCTAGACTGTCAAATAGCATGCCGCGCCGCCGACGTCCGGCCCACCCAACGAAATGCTGGGCGACCGGCGGAGGTGTTACGCCGGCTGCATTGGCGGTAGCAATCCGTGTACCTTTGCCCCTCGCCGTAGACCCAGGTTCAGCGCATGGCCCCTCGCATCAAGACCCGTGACCGCATCGTTCAGGAGAGCCTGGCGCTGTTCAACGCCCAGGGCGAACGCAGCGTCACCACCAACCATATCGCCGCGCACCTGGGCATCTCGCCGGGCAACCTGTACTACCACTTCCGCAACAAGCAGGCGATCATCGCCGAGCTGTTCGCCGAGTACGAAGCGCGGGTCGACGACTTCCTGCGCCTGCCCGCGGGGCGCGCACCGACGGTCGAGGACAAGACCTTCTACCTGGAGGCCCTGCTGGCGGCGATGTGGCGCTACCGCTTCCTGCACCGCGACCTGGAGCACCTGCTGGAAAGCGATCCCGAGCTGGCCGCCGCCTACCGCGCCTTCGCCCGTCGCGCGCTGGTCAACGCCACCGCGATCTACCGGGGCTTCGTCGAGGCCGGCATCCTGCGCATGACCGAGATCCAGGTGGAGGCGCTGACCCTCAACTCCTGGATCATCCTCACCTCCTGGGTGCGCTTCCTGTGCACCACCCAGGAAGTCACCGGCGACCTCAGCGAGGAACTGCTGCGGCGCGGCATCTACCAGGTGCTGGCGCTGGAGAGCGGGCATATCGCCGAGGATTCGCAGGCGGCGGTGGACAGGCTCGCCGAGCGCCTCTACGTCCCGCTCGGCGATGACGTGTAGGGCGTACAACCGATTGCGGTTGCACGCCGCGTCGCTCCGCTGTGCATCTTGCCGCGCCCTGGGGCCGACGTTAGGCGGCGGATAACGTCGAACGTTATCCGCCCTACGAAATGCTCAGTTCCTGCGCGGCCCCGGCACCAGCGGGCGACGCAGCTCCAGGCCTTGCTTGCGGAAGAACTCTTCCACGCCGTCGGTGGCGTCGGTGTACAGGCGCGCGCCGGGGTGGTCGGCGATGAAGCGCTGCATCAGCGCCTTGCCGATGCCGCGCTTCTGGTAGCCGGGCAGCACAGCCAGTTCGGCCAGCCAGGTGGTCTGGGCGTTCTCATGCTCGGCGCGGAGCAGGCCGACCACCTTTCCGGCGTCCAGCGCCAGCAGCGCGTAGCCGGAGAATTCGTAGAGGTCGCGCAGCTCGTCGGCGTCGTCCGGGTGGCCCCAGCCGATGGCGCGGTACAGCGCGACCATATCGGCGCAGTGGTCGCCCTCGAGGGCGCCGGCGCGCAGGATCTCGATGCTCGGTTCGCTCATGGTTCGCCTCCTTGCGGCCAGCCTGGGCCTTTCGTGGGCGCCATGAACTGACCCCGGTCAAGCCTGCGTCAGCCGGCGACGCCGTGCAGCGCCAGCAGCCAGTCGGGAATGCGCCTTTCCAGATAGTAGTCCGGGCGTCCCGGCGTGCCGCCGACGAAACCGACGTGACCGCCACGCTCGAGCAACTGTAACTCGGTGCTGGCCGACAGCTCGCCCGGCGGCGGAATGCTGCCGGCGTCGATGAAGGGGTCGTCGCTGGAGTGGATGATCAGCGTCGGTGTGTGGATGCCGCCCAGGTAATAGCGGCTGGAGGCGCGCCGGTAATAGTCGTGGGCGTCGGCGAAACCGTGCAGCGGCGCGGTCACCTTGCCGTCGAAGTCCCAGAAGGTGCGCATGCCGTCCAGCGGCCCCAGGCGTTCCA
This sequence comes from Pseudomonas citronellolis, assembly GCF_029335315.1. GTDB lineage: Bacteria > Pseudomonadota > Gammaproteobacteria > Pseudomonadales > Pseudomonadaceae > Pseudomonas > Pseudomonas citronellolis_A. The sequence continues at coordinate 65,146 of NZ_JARJLT010000118.1, read as the reverse complement.
GCGCGGCCAGGCCGTCGAGGCTGCCGCGCTCGCCGAAGGCGCGCTGCTTGTTGCGCACGTAGGCGGTCAGCTCGCGCATGAAGTGCGCCTGGTAGACCCGCGAGAAACCGATGCCGATGCGGTCGGCGCAGCGGTCCAGGCGGAACGGCACCGACACCGCCACGGCGCCGCGCAGCGGGCTGTCCGAGCCGCGCTCGCCGAGGTACTTGAGCAGCACGTTGCCGCCCAGCGAGTAACCCACCGCGTACAGCGGCGCCAGCGGGCGGATGCTGCGCAGGTGCTCGATCACCGCCGCCAGGTCCTCGCTGACCCCCGAATGGTAGCCGCGCGCCAGGCGGTTCGGCTCGCCCGAGCAACCCCGCCAGTTGAGCGCGACGCTGGCCCAGCCGCGCGCCTGCACGGCGACCTGCAGGCCGCGAATGTAGTGCGAGTCGGACGACCCGGTGAGCCCGTGAATGGCCAGCACCAGCGGCGTGCGCGCGTTGTGCGGGCCATGCCAGTCGAGGTCGATGAAGTCGCCATCCTCCAGCCACAGCCGCTCGCGCTCGCGCTGCAAGGCCGGCGCCTTGCGCAGCAGGGAGCCGTAGAGGGTCTGCAAGTGGGGGCCGGGGAGCCACCAGGCTGGGGTGAAGGCGGAGGCGGGACTTTCCATGGGCGTTTCGCGTTGGAGTGACCCGGCAAGTCTATCCCAAGCCTTGCCGGGCTCGCCGCCGATCAGGCGTTCTGTCGCCGCCAGAGCGCGTAATGCACGTTGCCGGCCTGTTTCTCCCGGTGCAGCCGCCAGTTGGGCGGCAGGTCGAGGCTGGAGGGGGCGGTTTCGCTTTCGGTGTAGACCCAGGCGTCGGTGGCCAGCCAGCCGTTGCTTTCCAGCAACTGGCAGGCGTTCTGCAGCAGGTCCTGGTGGAACGGCGGGTCGAGGAACACCAGGTCGACCGGCGTCGTCGCCGGCGTAGACAGGTAGGCGAGGGCGTCCTGCAACTGCACTTCGCCGTTCTCGCACTTCAGGGTGGCCAGGTGGCCGCGCAGGGCGGCCACGGCTTCGCGGTTCAGGTCCAGGGCCAGGCCGCTGCTGGCGCCGCGCGACAAGGCTTCGAGGAACAGCGCGCCGCTGCCGGCGAAGAGGTCGAGCACGCGGGCGCCGGGGACGTAGGCGGCGAGCCAGTTGAACAGGGTCTCGCGTACCCGGTCCGGGGTCGGGCGCAGGCCCGGCCCGTCGGGGAAGGCGAAGCGCCGGCTGCGCCATTCGCCGCCGATGATGCGCAGCTGGCCTTGCCCGCCGTGCTGGCGGGCGCTGGATGGGGCGGGGGCCTTGGGACGTCTGTTCATCAGTGCTCCGGGACGCCGAGGGGCTGTTCGGCGGGCTTGTCGGTCGGCGCCGGCAGCGGTTTCTGCGGCACCGTCGGGCCGGCGGTGACAATGACGAAGGCGTCTGGGTCGAGGTGGCGCTGCATGGCCGCCTTGACCTGGCCAACGTCGAGCGCCTGGACCTGGGCCAGGAAGGTCTCCAGGTAGTCCGAGGGCAGGCCGTAGAAACCGATGGCGCCGAGCTGGCCGACGATGTCGCCGTTGCTCGCAGTGGATAGCGGGAAGCTGCCGGCCAGTTCGCGCTTGGCGTCGTCCAGTTCCTTCTGCGTCGGGCCGTTCTGCACGTAGTCGCGGACGATGTCCTGGACCAGCTTGAGGGTGCCTTCGCTGAGCTCGGCGCGGGTCTGCAGGCCAATGGTGAAGGGCCCGCGCGCCTGCATGCCGGTGAAACCGGAGGAAACGCCGTAGGTCAGCCCGCGCTTCTCGCGCACCTGGTCCATCAGCCGGGTGCCGAAGCCGCCGCCGCCGAGGATCTGGTTGCCCAGGTAGAGCGCCGGGTAGTCCGGGTCGTTACGGGTGATGCCGAGCTGGGCCAGCAGCAGGTGGGTCTGCTTGGACGGGAACTCGATGTGGCTGACGCCGGGCTTGGGCACTTCCGGCTGGGCGGTCGGCGCCAGCGCCGGGCCCTTGGGCAGCGAGGCGGAAACCTTGGCGGCCATGGCCTCGGCCTCGGCGCGGCTGAGGTCGCCGACCAGCGCGATCACGGTGTTGCCGGCGGCGTAGCCTTTCTGGTGGAAGGCGCGCAGCTGGGCGCTGGTGATCTTCGGCACCGACTGCGCGTTGCCGTCGCTGGAGTGGGCGTACGGGTGGTTGCCATAGAGACGCTTGAACAGCTCCAGGCCGGCGAGCTTGCCGGGGTTCTGCTTCTGGTACTCGAAACCGGCCAGCACCTGGTTCTTGATGCGTTGCAGGGCTTCCTCGGGGAAGGTCGGCTGGCCCAGCACCTGGTCGAACAGGCTCAGCGCGGCCTCGCGCTTGTCCTTGTCACTGAGGCTGCGCAGGCCGGCCACCGCCATGTCGCGGTAGGAGCCGTTCATGAAGTCGGCGCCCAGGTCCTCGAAGCCGGCGGCGATGGCGCTGGTGTCCTTGCCCGGCACGCCTTCGTTGAGCATGGCGTTGGTCAGCATGGCCAGGCCCGGGGCGTCGCCGTCCTGGCTGCTGCCGGCGGCGAAGGTCAGGCGCAGGTCGAACATCGGCAGCTCGTGGGCCTCGACGAAGAGCACGCGGGCGCCTTCGGCGGTGTTCCAGCGCTGGATGTCCAGCTGGCGATGGCCGGGCTTCTTGCCAGTCGCTTCGGCCAGCGACTGCAAACCGCTGGGCGTTGCCGCCGCGGGCTGCTGCGGGGCGGGGTTGCTGCCGCCGGCGGGGCGGCTGACGCAGAACGCCAGGCCGGCGATCAGCAGGAGGACGACCAGGCCGAGCAGGCCGTAACGCAGGCCGTTTCGTTCACTCATGGGTCGGCTCCTTGTCGGTATCGGTTTGCGGCAGCACCTGGGCGAGGGTCAGGCGGCTGCGGGTGAAGTAGGTGCGGGCGGCTTTCTGGATGTCCTCGGCGGTGACCTGGCGGATCGCCTCCAGGTCCTGGTCGGCGAGGCGCCAGGACAGGCCGACGCTCTCCAGCTGGCCGATGCTGCTGGCCTGGGCGGCGATGGAGTCACGCTCGAAGACCAGCCCGGCGATCAGCTGGGCGCGCACGCGCTCCAGTTCTTCCTGGCTGGGTGGGGTGGTCTTGAGCTCGTCCAGCTGTTCCCACAGGGCCTTTTCCACCTGTTCCAGGGTCTTGCCCTTCTGCACGTTGGGGGTGGCGCTCAGGGTGAACAGGGTGTCGCCACGGGCGAAGGCGTCGTAGGAGGCCGAGGCGCCGGCCACCAGTTCCGAGCCGCGCTCCAGGCGCGCGGACAGGCGGGCGCTGTAGCCACCGTCGAGCAGCGCCGAGATCAGCCGCAGGGCCTGCACTTCGCGGGGATTCTCGCTGCTGCCCAGGCTGGGCACGTTGAAGCCCATGATCAGGCTCGGCAGCTGGGTGCGAACGTTCAGGGTCAGCCGGCGCTCACCCGGCTCGGGCAGCTCCAGTGGCTTGCGCGCCGGCGGCAGCGCGCGGCGCGGGATGTCGCCGAACCAGCGCTGGGCCAGGGCCTTGACTTCCTCGGGCTGGACGTCGCCGACCACCACCAGGGTGGCGTTGTTCGGCGCGTACCAGGCGTGGTACCAGGCGCGCAGGTCCTCGATGGTCATGCGCTGCAGGTCGGCCATCCAGCCGATGGTCGGCGAGTGGTAGCCGCTGGACAGGTAGGCCGAGGCCTTGAAGCGCTCGTAGGCCAGGGCCATGGGCTTGTCGTCGGTGCGCAGGCGGCGCTCTTCCTTGATCACCTCGATCTCGCTCTTGAACTGGTCGGCCGGCAGCGTCAGGTGCGCCATGCGGTCGGCTTCCAGTTCGAAGGCCACCGGCAGGCGGTCCTTGGCCAGCACCTGGTAATAGGCGGTGTAGTCGTCGGTGGTGAAGGCGTTCTCTTCGGCGCCGAGGTCGCGCAGCACGCGCGAGGCTTCGCCCGGGCCCATCTTGCTGCTGCCCTTGAACATCATGTGTTCGAGGGCGTGGGACAGGCCGGTGAGGCCGGGCGTCTCGTAGCTGGAGCCAATCTTGTACCAGAGCTGGGAAACCACCACGGGGGCGCGATGGTCTTCGCGAACCACCAGCTTCAGTCCGTTGTCCAGTACGTACTCGTGAGTCGGCTGGGGTTCGGCGGCGAGGGCGAACAGCGGTAGGCAGAGGCTGCCGCAGAGCAGGCCGAGCGCGAGGCGCGGAGCAATTTTCATGGTCGATCGGATCCTTGCAGATGGCCCGAAGGGAGGCGGGGATGTCTGTCGGGCAGCCGCCTAACCCCGGCAGGCGAGGAGATGCTAGGATACCCATCCGTTTTCCGGGCGGCCACGTCCCGTGCCGCTCCCTTGAGATGCAAGCCATTCATGTTTGGTTCCAACGACGACAAGAAGGCCCCGCAGGGCGGGGAGAAGAAGGGCCTGTTCGGCTGGTTTCGCAAGAAGCCCGAGGCCGAAGAGCGCCTGACGCCAGCCTCCGAGAGTGAGGCGGCCAGTGCGCAGCCGCAGGAAGCTCCGGCCGCGCCGCCAACCGAATCCAGCCCGGCGCCCAGCGCCGAAGCGCCTGCGCCGCGCGCGCCTGAGCCCGTGGTCGAGCAGCGCGCACCGCTGCCGGTCGCGCCGGCCGAGCCCGCGTTGTCGACGCCTGCGCCCGAAGCCGCGGCCGCGCCGCTGGAGCCTGTCCAGCCCGCCGAACCTGTGGCGCCGGCACCGGTCGTCGAGCCCGTGGCCGTCACCGTCGCAGCGAGCGAGCCGGCTCCGGCTCCGGCTCCGGTCGTCGAGGCGCAGCCGCAGGCTGTCGCCGCCGAGCCTGCCCCTGTCGCTACCGCCGAACCGGCCGCCCGGCCCGGCTTCTTCGCCCGCCTCAAGCAGGGCCTGTCGAAGACCAGCGCCAGCCTCGGCGAAGGCATGGCCAGCCTGTTCCTGGGCAAGAAGGCCATCGACGACGACCTGCTCGACGAGATCGAAACCCGCCTGCTGACCGCCGACGTCGGCGTCGAGGCCACCACCGCCATCGTGCAGAATCTGACCAGGCGCGTGGCGCGCAAGGAGCTGGCCGACAGCGAGGCGCTGTACAAGGCCCTGCAGGAAGAGCTGGCCGGGCTGCTGCGCCCCGTCGAGCAGCCGCTGGCCATCCCCGCCGACAAGCAGCCCTACGTGATCCTCGTGGTCGGGGTGAACGGCGTCGGCAAGACCACCACCATCGGCAAGCTGGCCAAGAAGCTGCAGATGGACGGCAAGAAAGTCATGCTGGCCGCCGGCGACACCTTCCGCGCCGCCGCCGTGGAGCAGCTGCAGGTCTGGGGCGAGCGCAACAACATCGCGGTGATCGCCCAGCACACCGGCGCCGACTCGGCCTCGGTGATCTTCGACGCGGTGCAGGCCGCCAAGGCCCGTGGCGTCGACGTGCTGATCGCCGACACCGCCGGGCGCCTGCACACCAAGGACAACCTGATGGAAGAGCTGAAGAAGGTGCGCCGGGTGATCGGCAAGCTGGACGAGACGGCTCCCCACGAAGTCCTGCTGGTGCTCGACGCCGGCACCGGGCAGAACGCCATCAACCAGGCCAAGCAGTTCAACAACGCCGTGGAACTCACCGGCCTGGCCCTGACCAAACTGGACGGCACCGCCAAGGGCGGGGTGATCTTCGCCCTGGCCAAGCAGTTCGGCCTGCCGATCCGCTACATCGGCGTCGGCGAGGGTATCGACGATCTGCGCACCTTCGAGGCCGACGCTTTCGTACGAGCATTGTTCGAGACCCGGGAGATCGCATGATCCGCTTCGAGCAGGTCGGCAAACGCTACGCCAACGGCCACGTCGGCCTGCACGAGATTTCGTTCCGCGTGCACCGCGGCGAGATTCTCTTCGTCACCGGCCACTCCGGCGCCGGCAAGAGCACCCTGCTGCGGCTGATCCTGGCGATGGAACGGCCGACCTCGGGCAAGCTGCTGCTCGGCGGCCAGGACGTCTCGCGCATCTCCACCGCGCAGATTCCCTTCCTGCGCCGGCAGATCGGCGTGGTGTTCCAGAACCACCAGCTGCTGAATGACCGCACGGTGTTCGACAACGTCGCCCTGCCGATGCAGATCCTCGGCATGCCCAAGCCGGAAATCGCCCAGCGCGTCGAAGCCGCGCTGGACCGCGTGGGCCTGAAGGAAAAGGCCCAGGACCTTCCCGGCGACCTGTCCACCGGCCAGCAGCAGCGCGTCGGCATCGCCCGCGCGGTGGTGCACCGTCCGGCGCTGCTGCTCGCCGACGAACCCACCGGTAACCTCGACCCGCGCCTGGCCTCGGAAATCATGGGCGTGTTCGAAGACATCAACCGCCTGGGCACCACGGTGCTGATCGCCAGCCACGACCTGGCGCTGATCGCGCGCATGCGCCACCGCATGATCACCCTGCAGCGCGGGCGAATCATCGCCGACCGCGAGGAGGAGGCCTGATGAGCGCCAGCGAACAACCCCTGCCGCACGGCCCGGAAGAAGGTCGCGAGCCGAAGCCGCCGCGCGCGCGCGAAGAGCGCGAATCCACCGACTGGGGCCAGCTGTTCAGCGCCTACGGCGAGAGCCACCGGGCCAGCCTGGTGGACAGCCTCAAGCGCATGTTCGGCCACCCCTTCGGCAGCTTCTTCACCTGCCTGGTGATGGGCATCACCCTCAGCCTGCCCATGGGCCTGTCGCTGCTGCTCGGCAACGTCGAGCGCCTGGGCGGCTCGTGGCAGCGCGCGGCGCAGATTTCCCTGTACCTGGACCTCAAGGCCAGCGAGAGCCAGGGCCAGGACCTGCGCGAACAGATCGAACGGATGCCCGATGTGATCGAGGCGCAGCTGATCAGCCGCGAGGACGCGCTCAAGGAACTGCAGGAGCAGTCCGGCCTGGGCGAGGCGCTCAAGGAACTGCCGGACAACCCGCTGCCGGCGGTGATCTCGGTCACCCCCAAGCAGGTCGACCGCAACCAGCTCGATGCCCTGCGTCAACGCCTCTCCGAGCTGCCGGGTGTACAACAGGCCCAGCTCGACCTGGTCTGGGTCGAGCGGCTGTCGGCCATCCTCAAGCTGGGCGACCGCTTCGTCTTCGGCCTGACCGTGGTGCTGGTGCTGACCCTGCTGCTGGTGATCGGCAATACCATTCGTCTGCACATCGAAAACCGTCGTAACGAAATCGAGGTCATCAAGCTGGTCGGCGGCACCGACGGCTACGTGCGTCGCCCGTTCCTTTATATGGGCGCGCTCTACGGCCTGGGCGCCGGCATCCTGTCCTGGGCCCTGCTGGAGTTCGGGCTGAACTGGCTGAACGCCTCGGTGGTCAACCTCGCCGGCCTCTACGGCAGCGATTTCGCCCTCGCCGGGGTGCCGCTGGGCGACGGCCTGTCGCTCACCGTCGGCGCGGTGCTGCTAGGCTGGATCGGCGCCTGGCTGGCGGTGGCGCGGCACCTGCGGGAGCTCGCGCCACGCTGACAAGCCGCTGTTTTCCCTGTACTTGACGAGGGTGTAAAGGAACTTTTACACCCGCTTGCAGTCAGATCGCTCAGTGCTACACTGCGCGAGTTTCGTGAATCGGAGGATTCGCATGACCACTTCCCTGCAACCTGTTTATGCCCTGGTTCCCGGTGCAAACCTGGAATCCTACGTGCACTCGGTGAACAGCATCCCGCTGTTGACGCCGGAGCGGGAGCGCGAACTGGCCGAACGCCTCTACTATGAGCAAGATCTGGAGGCGGCACGGCAAATGGTGCTGGCGCACCTGCGCTTCGTCGTGCACATCGCCCGGAGTTATTCCGGGTACGGCCTGGCCCAGGCCGATCTGATCCAGGAGGGCAACGTCGGCCTGATGAAGGCCGTCAAACGCTTCAACCCGGAAATGGGCGTTCGCCTGGTGTCCTTCGCGGTCCATTGGATCAAGGCGGAGATCCACGAGTTCATCCTGCGCAACTGGCGGATCGTCAAGGTCGCCACCACCAAGGCGCAGCGCAAGCTGTTCTTCAACCTGCGCAGCCAGAAGAAACGTCTGGCCTGGCTGAACAACGACGAAGTCGAGCGGGTCGCCGAGAGCCTGGGTGTCGAAGCCCGCGAAGTACGCGAGATGGAAAGCCGCCTGAGCGGCCAGGACATGGCGTTCGACCCGGCGGCCGACGCCGACGACGAGAGCGCCTACCAGTCCCCGGCGCACTACCTGGAAGACCATCGCTACGACCCGGCGCGCCAGCTGGAGGAAGCGGACTGGAGCGACAGCTCCACCGCCAGCCTGCACGAGGCGCTGGAAGGCCTGGACGAGCGCAGTCGCGACATCCTCTACCAGCGCTGGCTGGCCGAGGAGAAGGCGACCCTGCACGACCTGGCGGCCAAGTACAACGTGTCCGCCGAGCGCATCCGTCAGCTGGAAAAGAACGCGATGAACAAGCTCAAGGGGCGCATCGAGGCATAAGCCCGCCGCGCCGCTAGACTGAAAGCCGCACCCCCTGGGGTGCGGCTTTTTTCTGCCCGCGATATCCCGGAGACCCGATGCCCCGACTACGCCCGGCCCATGGCCTGCTGATCCTCGCCTTCGCCGTGCTGGCCTTCGCCGCCGGCCTCTGGGTGGCGCGTTCCAACGCGCCGCTGCCGCCGCCGGCCTGGCTGCAGGACTGGCAGCGCGAGGTGTTCGGGCCGCTGGCCGACGCCAGCCTCGACCTTGGCCAACTGCACGCCTGGCAGGGCGGCTCGCTGTGGTTGACCCGCGACAGCCAGGGCGCGCAGCTGAGCTACCGGGGCACCCTGGCCACGCCGGAAGGCCCCTGGAGCATGGATGCCGAGCTGGCCTTGAGCGACAGCGAGCGCGACGGCCTGCAGAAAGCCACCGGCATCACGCCGGGGGCGCCGGACCAGCCGCTGAGCGACGCGATGCTCGAACAGCTGCGGCGCCAGGCGGTTTCGTCGGTGCTGCTGGCGCCCAACCAGTCGCTGAGCGTCGGCCGCCTGGTGGCCAGCTTCGGCCCGCCGCGCGTGCGCCTGCAGACCGACCGCGGCGAAGCCTGGATCTACCCCGAGCGCGGCCTGACCCTGCTGCACCGTGGCGGCGAGCTGGTGTGGATGCAGGTGGTGCCGCGCGAAAGCCTGGCGCACTGAGCCGGGCTCAGTGCAGGCGTTCCAGGTAGTCGTGGCCGCCGAGCTGCCACATCTGCTGGCGAATCCACGCGGCGCGCTGGCGCACGTAGGCGCTGGGGCGCGCGGCGCTCCACTTGCGCGGGTTGGGCAGGACGGCGGCGAGCTGCGCGGCCTGCTGCGCCGACAGCTTGTCGGCGTCGACGCCGAAGTGATGGCGCGCGGCGGCCTGGGCGCCGAACACGCCGCTGTCCCACTCGGCGCTGTTCAGGTACACCTCGAGAATCCGCTGCTTCGGCCAGAAGGTTTCCAGCAGCACCGTGAACCAGGCCTCCAGGCCCTTGCGCAGCCAGCTGCGGCCGGACCAGAGGAACAGGTTCTTGGCGGTCTGCTGGCTGATCGTGCTGGCGCCGCGCACGCTCTTGCCGCGCTCGTTGTGGGCCAGGGCCTGCTCGATGGCCGGCAGGTCGAAGCCGTGGTGCTCGGCGAACTTCTGGTCTTCGCCGGCGATGACCGCGATCTTCAGGTTGTCGGAGATCTCGTCCCAGCTCTGCCAGTCGCGCTGCAGGTCGATGGGCTGGCCGTTGAACCAGGACTGCAGCTTGCGCTCCAGCATCAGCATGCTGCCCGGCGGCGGCACCCAGCGCAGGACGATGACCACGGCCACGCTGCCCAGGGCGAAATAGACGAGGAACTTGAACAGGCGGCGGAGTAGGTTGCGCATGCTGGGGTATGCCCGGGCGATAGTGCGCGTCATTATAACGGGCTTGACCTTCGAGGGAGTTTTCCCATGTTGCGTACCTTCCTGCTGTTCGCCGCTTTCTTCGGTTTCACCGGGGTGGGCCTCGGTGCCTTCGCCGCACACGGCCTGAAGAGCCGCCTGAGCGCCGACTACCTGGCGGTGTTCCAGACCGGCGTGCACTACCAGATGCTCCACGCCCTGGCGCTGCTCGGCGTGGCGCTGCTCTCGGCGCATGTCGGCGGGCGCCTGGTGGGCTTCGCCGGCTGGTTCTTCGTCGCCGGCATCCTGATCTTCTCCGGCAGCCTCTACCTGCTGACCCTGACCTCCACCCCGGTGCTCGGCGCCATCACCCCGATCGGCGGCGTCTGCTTCCTGGTTGGCTGGCTGTGCCTGGGCCTGGCCGCGTGGAAGCTCGGCGCCTGACCCGGACGTCAGAAACGCCGGCCGATGTCCTCCCTGCGCCTTGGTCATCGCCGGCTATCGGGCTAGAATGCCGACCCTTCCAACCGCGACGGTCCTGCCCATGCTTATCCAGTTGAACGGCGAACCCTACGAGCTGCCCGACGGCCAGAGCGTGGCCCACCTGCTCGAACGCATGGAGCTGGTCGGACGCCGTGTCGCGGTCGAGCTGAACCTGGACATTGTGCCGCGCAGCCAGCACGCCGCCACCGCCCTCAAGGAGGGTGACCAGGTGGAAGTGGTGCAGGCCATCGGCGGCGGCTAGGCCGTCGCCCACCGCATTCAGGCCCCGCCCCACCTGCTTTTGCTGAGGAACGATCCGATGAGCCAAGCCTCTTCCACCCTGCCGGTCGACAAGCCCTTCACCCTCGCCGGGCGCACCTACGCCTCGCGCCTGCTGGTGGGCACCGGCAAGTACCAGGATCTCGACGAGACCCGCCGCGCCATCGAGGCCTCCGGCGCGGAGATCGTCACCGTGGCGGTGCGCCGCACCAACATCGGCCAGAACCCGGGCGAGCCGAACCTGCTCGACGTGATCCCGCCGGACCGCTACACCATCCTGCCGAATACCGCCGGCTGCTACGACGCCGTCGAGGCGGTGCGCACCTGCCGCCTGGCCCGCGAACTGCTGGATGGCCACAACCTGGTCAAGCTGGAAGTCCTGGCCGACCAGAAGACCCTGTTCCCCAACGTCGTGGAAACCCTCAAGGCCGCCGAAGTGCTGGTCAAGGACGGCTTCGACGTCATGGTCTACACCAGCGACGACCCGATCATCGCCCGCCAGTTGGCCGAGATGGGCTGCATCGCGGTGATGCCGCTGGCCGGCCTGATCGGTTCCGGGCTGGGCATCTGCAACCCCTATAACCTGCGCATCATCCTCGAAGAGGCCACGGTGCCGGTGCTGGTCGACGCCGGCGTGGGCACCGCCTCCGACGCCACCATCGCCATGGAGCTGGGTTGCGAGGCGGTGCTGATGAACACCGCCATCGCCCATGCGCAGCAGCCGGTGATGATGGCCGAGGCGATGAAGCACGCGATCGTCGCCGGTCGCCTGGCCTACCTGGCCGGGCGCATGCCGCGCAAACTGTACGCCAGCGCCTCTTCGCCGATGAGCGGCCTGATCGGCTGACCCCGGCCCGGCGCCCCGAGCGGGCCGGCTCGCCAGCAGCGGGCCGGCCCGTCGTCACTTTCACTGCCCCGATTTTTTCCAAGGTCCGAACATGAGCGATACCCAGCAGCCCCAGGCCGAGCAGGCCACCGACCGGCCGATGCGCACCATCAAGAGCTTCGTGATGCGCGCCGGACGCATGACCGAGGGCCAGCAGCGCGGCCTCGACCAGGGCTGGCCGCGCTTCGGCCTGGAGCTGGCCGACGGCGCCCGCGACTTCGACCAGGTGTTCGGCCGCCAGGCGCCGCGCACCTTCGAGATCGGCTTCGGCATGGGCCACGCCACTCTGGAGATGGCCGCCGCCGCGCCGGAACAGGACTTCATCGGCGTCGAGGTGCATCGCCCGGGCGTCGGCGCGCTGCTCAACGGCATGCTGACGCAGAACCTCGACAACATCCGCGTGTACAGCTGCGACGCCCTGGAAGTGCTGCGCGACTGCGTGGCCGACGCCAGCCTCGACCGCGTGCTGCTGTTCTTTCCCGACCCCTGGCACAAGGCGCGCCACCACAAGCGCCGCATCGTCCAGCCGGCCTGGGCGGAGCTGGTGCGCAGCAAGCTGAAGATCGGCGGCGTGCTGCACATGGCCACCGACTGGGAGCAGTACGCCGAGCACATGCTGGAAGTGATGAACGCCGCGCCCGGCTACCGCAACCTGGCCGCCGACAACACCTACGTGCCGCGCCCGGACGAGCGCCCGGTGACCAAGTTCGAACGCCGCGGCGAACGCCTCGGCCACGGCGTCTGGGACCTGAAGTTCCAGCGCGTCGACTGACCCCGCGACACCCCGCAAGGCCTGCCCGCGCAGGCCTTTTTCATGGACGACAGAACAGACCGGGACCACCCGGCGGCCAGGACGGCCACCTCACCTCGCAAGCTGAATCTCGAACCAGCGGCCCCGCGCCGCCACGACAATAACAGCGACGGGCAGGCAGCCCGCCGCAAAGGAGACTGCTGTGCTGAACAAAGTTGCCGTACTGCTGCTGGCCGCCGCCTGCGCGCTTCCCGCGCAGGCCAAGGTGGACGCGAACCAGGCCGCGCGCCTGGGCCAGGAGCTGACGCCACTGGGTGGGGAAAAGGCCGGGAACGCCAGTGGCAGCATCCCGCCCTGGACCGGGGGCATCACCACGCCGCCGCCGGGTTACCAGCCGGGTATGCACCACCTCGACCCCTTCGCCGCCGACAAGGAGCTGTACCGCGTCGACGCGAAGAACCTGGCGCAATACCAGGCCCTGCTCAGCCCGGGCACCCAGGCGTTGCTGCAGGCCAACCCCGACTATTACCTGCGCGTGTTCCCCAGCCGGCGCAGCGCCTCGCTGCCGCAGCGTCTGTACGACGCCACCCGTTTCAACGCCGAGCACGCCGAGCTGATCGCCGACGGCAACGGCGTACAGGGCGCGGCCGCCGGCGCGCCGTTCCCGATCCCGCAAAGCGGTCTGGAAGCCATCTGGAACCACATCATGCGCTACCGGGGCGACCAGCTGCACATGGTCACCAACCAGGCGGCGGTGCTCGCCAGCGGCGACTACAACCTGCTGAAGATGGAGCGCGACGCCTACTTCGTCTATGGCCGCGAGGGCATGACGCCGCAGCAGCTGAACAACACCCTGTTCTTCTACAAGTACACGGTGGTGGCGCCTTCCAAGCTGTCCGGCTCGGCGCTGCTGGTGCAGGAAACCATCGACCAGGTCCTCGCCACTCGCCGCGCCTGGCGCTTCAGCCGCGGTGAGCGGCGCGTGCGGCGGCTGCCGAGCCTGGCCTACGACAGCGCCCAGCCGGACACCTACGGCCTGGCCACGGCGGACACCGTGGACGTCTACAACGGCGCCCCGGACCGCTACGAATGGACGCTGCTCGGCAAGCGCGAGATGCTGGTGCCGTACAACAGCTACCAGGTGCACCAGAAGGGCATTCCCTACGAGCGCATCCTTGGCCGCAGCACCCTCAATCCCGAGCTGCTGCGCTACGAGCCGCACCGCGTCTGGGTGGTCGAGGCGAGCCTGCGCACCGGCTACAGCCATCCTTTCGCCAAGCGCCGCTTCTACCTCGACGAGGACAGCTGGCAGATCCTCGGCAGCGACATCTACGACGCCGATGGCAAGCTGATCCGCGCCCAGGAAGTGCACCCGGTCAACTACTACGACGTGCCCATGGTCTCCAGCACCCTGGAGGCGCTGTACGACTTCGCCGGCAAGCGCTACTTCGTCGACGGCCTGGACAACAACGAGCCGATGTACGACTTCCACGTGAACCTGGGCCCGCGCGACTTCACGCCGCAAGCGCTGCGCCGCGAAGGCAACTGATCCGGCAGGGGCTCATTCGATCAGTTCTGCGCCCAGCACCGTCGGGTCCGGCAGGCGCGCGGGCGCCGGGCTGATCTGCAGGTACTTGATGCTTTCCCGGGGGATCATCAGCAGGTCGCCGTCCACCTCGATGCTGAGGAACGGCGACTCAAGCTGCTTGCGAATGCCCCGGGCGACCTCCAGCGGGTCGTCGCTCTGCTGCGGGAAACGCAGCGCCAGGCGCTGCCCGTCGGTGAAGTGCAGGTACAGGTGCTTGATCGGTTTCATGGCGTTTCCCCGGCTGCGTGTTGGCTACTGGGGAAACACTAGCAGCCCGCGTCAGCTGCGGTCGGCGATCATGCCGATGATGAAGAACAGCAACAGCAGCACCGGCGCCAGGGTGTAGTTGTTGAAGTAGCTCAGGCCGTGGGCGACCCAGGGCGTGACGAAGACCATCGCCAGGCCGTAGCCCACCGCGCAGATCAGCACGAACAGCAGGGTGCGGAAGACGAAGTTGAGGCTGCCGATGCGCTGCTGGATCCAGGCGTTGATCGCCGGGCCGAACAGCACCAGCAGGGTGGCCATGATCGCCAGGGCGATATCAGACAGATGGCTGCGGCTCCAGCGCGAGGCGCTGGCGATCAGGTCGAGGACGAAGTCCATGCAGGCTCCTTGGACGAAGGCGGTCGCCGGGGGAGTTTACACGTCCCCCGGTCCGGGTGGCATCAGGGCAGGAAGTGCTGCAGCAGGTCGTTGAGGAACAGCTGGCCGCGCTCGGTTGGGCGCAGGCGGGCCGGGTCGTCGGCGAGCAGGCCCTTGGCGCGGGCGGCGCGGCAGGCTTCGGCGATGCTCGCCAGGGGCTGGCCGGTGCGCTGTTCGTAGAGTTCGGCGGGGACGCCGTCTACCAGGCGCAGCGCGTTCATCATGAACTCGAAGGGCAGGTCTTCCGCTTCCAGGGGGCGTTCGCCGGCCTGGAAGGCCTTGTCCGGGTTCAGGTAGTCCTTTGGCAGGCGGGTCTTCCAGGTGCGCAGGATGCGACCCTCGGGGCTGCTGAGCTTGGCGTGGGCGCCGGCACCGATGCCGAGGAAGTCGCCGAAGGTCCAGTAGTTCAGGTTGTGCCGGGCGCGCAGGCCGTCGCGGGCGTAGGCCGAGGTCTCGTACTGCAGGTAGCCGGCTTGCGCCAGGCGAGCCTGGCCGGCCTCCTGGATTTCCCAGAGGGCGTCGTCCTCCGGCAGCTCCGGCGGCTGGCTCCAGAACACCGTGTTCGGCTCCATGGTCAGCTGGTACCAGGACAGGTGCGTCGGGGCCAGGGCGATGGCCTGTTCCAGGTCGGCCAGGGCGTCGGCCACGCTCTGTTCGGGCAGGCCGTGCATCAGGTCGAGGTTGAAGTTGTCGAAGCCGGCCCGGCGCGCCATGTCCGCCGCGCGGATCGCCTCGTCGCCGTCATGGATGCGGCCCAGGGCCTTGAGCTTGGCGGCCTGGAAGCTCTGCACGCCAATGGACAGGCGGTTGATGCCCAGGGCGCGGTAGTCGGCGAACTTGGCCTGCTCGAAGGTGCCGGGGTTGGCCTCCAGGGTGATCTCGATGTCGTCCTCGAAGCCGACTTCACGCTCCAGGCCTTCGAGGATGCGCCCCAGGGCATTGGCGGAGAACAGGCTGGGGGTGCCGCCGCCGAAGAAGATCGAGGTCAGCCTGCGGCCGTGGACGTGGCGCCGGTCAGCCGCCAGGTCGGCGAGCAGGGCCTGGACGTAGGCATCCTCGGGCAGCTCGGGGCCGGCGGCGTGGGAGTTGAAGTCGCAGTACGGGCATTTGCGCACGCACCAGGGGATGTGCACGTACGCCGACAACGCTGGCAGGCGGAAGGCGGAAGCCAGGGGCCCGCCTTCGAGCCCGTGGCGTCCTGCCTGGCTCATAGTCCCAGCCGCTGCTTGAGCAGGGCCATGGCGCGGGCGCGATGGCTCAGGCGGTTCTTCTGCTCGGGCGGCAGCTCGGCGCTGGAGCACTCGGCTTCCGGCACCCAGAACAGCGGATCGTAGCCGAAGCCGTGCTCGCCGCGCGCTTCGCGCAGGATGCTGCCTTCCCAGAGGCCTTCGCAGAGGATCGGCAGCGGGTCGTCGGCATGCCGCACCAGGGCCAGCACGCTGACGAACTGCGCGCCGCGCTGCTCGTCGGGCACGTCCTTGAGGGCGTCCAGCAGCTTGGCGTTGTTCGCCGCGTCACCCTTGCCGTCGGCGTAGCGCGCGGAATAGATGCCCGGCGCGCCGCCGAGGAAGTCCACCGCCAGGCCGGAATCGTCGGCCAGCGCGGGCAGCCCGGAGATGCGCGCGGCGTTGCGCGCCTTGAGGATGGCGTTCTCGACGAATGACAGGCCGGTTTCCTCCGGCTCCACGTCGCTGAACTCGCCGATCGAGCGCACCTGCACGTGGGCGCCGAGCATGGCCTGGAGTTCCTTGAGTTTGCCGGCGTTGTGACTGGCCAGCACCAGTTGGTCGAGCTTGATCATTCGTCTGGGTAGATTTCCTGGAGGAACTCGAAGCTTTGCGGGGCTTCGGAACCCTGTTGTACCTGGATGTCGAAGGTCAGGGTGTCACGGCCTTCGATGGGGAACTGGGCGATGTGGTAGACCGCGCCTTCTTCGACCACGCGCTTGAAGGTCAGCGGGATCGGCTGGCCCATGAGGTTCTTGGCCGTGCCGGAAACGGTGACCTGGGCCGGCTTGCCGGCGGCGTCCAGCGGCACGATGTTGACCACGCCCTGGGCCTTGCTGCGCACCACGCCGACCGCCGCGGCCACCTTGGGCTGCAGGAAGCTGGAGTTGTAGACGCTGTAGTGGACCTTGAGGTCCCCCAGGGTCTGGGCCTGCTCGGCGAAGGCCGGCAGGGCGAGGAACAGGCAGAGCAGCAGGGAGGCTAGGCGACGCATGGTTTTCTTCTCCTGGGTTCGGGGCCCCGGGCGGTTCAGACGGCGATGCGGTGGTCCGGCAGGCTTGGACCGCTGACCCGGTAGATACCGATTTCACCCAACAGATTAGGCCAAACTCGGCACACCCAGGAATGACGGTGATCACGGTCCACGGCCAGGCGGTCGAGCACCCGCAGGCGCTGCTCGCGGCACAGCGCCTCGAAGTCCCAGAAGGTGCAGAAGTGGATGTTCGGCGTGTTGTACCAGGTGTAGGGAAGGAACTCCGACACCGGCATGCGGCCGTTGCGCGCCAGGTACCAGCGGCAGCGCCAGTGGCCGAAGTTGGGGAAGGTGATGATGCATGTGCGGCCGACGCGGAGCATTTCCTCGAGGATCTTGTCGGGGTAGTGCACGGCCTGCAGGGCCTGGGTCATGACCACTACGTCGAAGCTGTTGCTGGCGAAGCTGCCGAGGCCCTTGTCGAGGTCCTGCTCGATGACGTTCACACCGCGTTCGATGCATTTGGCGATGTTATCGCTGTCGATCTCCAGGCCGTAGCCGGTCACCTGCTTGTGTTCGGCCAGCCAGGCGAGCAGCTCGCCGTCGCCGCAGCCGAGGTCGAGCACCCGGCTGCCGGCGGGGATCCAGTCTTGGATGATTTCCAGGTCGGCGCGCATGGTCTTCCTTTATACGCTGATGCGGTTCATGTAGCCGCTGAAGGCTTGCAGGTAGCGGGGGATCGGCATGAGGAAGGCGTCGTGGCCCTGCGGTGCGTCGATCTCCAGGTAGCTGACGTTCTTCTTCGCCGCGATCAGGGCGTCGACGATCTCCCGCGAGCGCGCCGGGGAGAAGCGCCAGTCGGTGGTGAAGGACATCAGGCAGAAGTCCGCCTTGACCCCGGCCAGGGTACGCACCAGGTCGCCGTCGTGGGCCGAGGCCGGGTCGAAGTAGTCCAGCGCCTTGGTCATCAGCAGGTAGGTGTTGGCGTCGAAGCGGGTGGAGAACTCCTCGCCCTGGTAGCGCAGGTAGCTCTCGACCTGGAATTCGACGTTGTACAGGTCGTAGTTGAGCTTCTCGGCCTTGCGGTCGCGGCCGAATTTCTCGCCCATGGCGTCGTCGGACAGGTAGGTGATGTGCCCGACCATGCGCGCCAGGCGCAGGCCGCGGCGGGGGATCACGCCCTGTTCCTGGAAGTGGCCATCGAAGAATTCCGGGTCGGAAAGGATGGCCTGGCGCGCCACTTCGTTGAAGGCGATGTTCTGTGCCGAGAGCTTGGGCGCGCTGGCGATGCACAGGCAGTGGCGGACCCGCTCGGGGTAGGTGATGGTCCACTGCAGCGCCTGCATGCCACCCAGGCTGCCGCCGATCACCGCGGCCCATTGGGCGATACCCAGGCGGTCGGCCAGGCGCGCCTGGCTGTTGACCCAGTCTTCCACGGTGACCACCGGGAAGTCCGAGCCATAGACGCGGCCGGTCGCGGGGTTGCTGCTGGTGGGGCCGGTGGAGCCGTTGCAGCCGCCGAGGTTGTTCAGCGCCACGACGAAGAACTTGCGGGTGTCGATGGGCTTGCCGGGGCCGATGCAGCTGTCCCACCAGCCCGGCTTGCGATCTTCCTCGCTGTGGAAGCCGGCGGCGTGGTGGTGGCCGGACAGGGCGTGGCAGATCAGCACGGCGTTGCTCGCCGTGGCGTTCAGCTCGCCGTAGGTCTCGATCACCAGCTGGTATTCGGGCAGCGTCCTGCCGCTGGCCAGGGCCAGCGGTTCGCTGAAGTGCAGCGTCTGGGGGGTGACCAGACCGACGGAATCTTCGGGGAAGACTGTTGGCATCGACCCGGCTCAAGAATAAAAGGAGGGCGCCAGTCTAAAGAGCACCGCCCCCTGCGGCAAGCCGCTGCCCTTCAAGCGTTTCAGGCGCGTTGCGAGCCGGGCAGGGAGACGACTCTGGCCTGGCGTTGCAGCGGCGCCGGGCGGCGCAGCAGGCGGAGGATTTCCGAAGCCTCGGCCAGCTGCTTCTCCAGCTCCTGCTGGTAGCGCCCCATCAGCAGCGAGCGTTCGCGCACCTGCTGGGTCTCCTGGGCCAGGGCCTTCAGGCGCAGCATGTGGGTTTCCAGCAGCTGCTTGTTCTCCAGGGTGTACTGCATCAGCGGCATCAGCGCGTCGGCAGCCCACTGCCCGGCTTCCTCGCGCAGGCGCTGGTGCAGGCGGATGACTTCCTGGGCCAGGGTGGCGAAGAAGCGCCGGGTCAGCAGGCGTTGCTCGGTGAGCAGGGTCTTGAGCTGTAGGCGGAAGCGGTCGGCCTTCTCGCGCAGGCGACCCAGCTCGCGCTGGTAGGCCTCCACGTCGAAGCGCGGGGCGTCCAGGGCCTGCAGCGGGTTTTCCTGGTTGTGCCGCAGGTAGATGGCATCGACCATGCGGTTACCCAGTTCGGCTTCGTGCTGCAGGGTGTGCAGGTCGCCCTCGACGGCCTGGAAGAAGTTCAGGATGGCGTGGTTGATGCCCAGGGTGGTCCAGCTGCCGCGCAGCTTCTCGTGGACCTTGGCCAGGTGCTGTTCCAGGCGCTCGGCGCTCACCGCGCGGCCGAGCAGCTCACCCTGGCGGCGCAGCAGGCGCTGGTTGGTCTTCAGGTTGAGCAGGCGGCGGTGGTGCACGCCGTGGTCGTCCTTGGTCCGCGCGGTCAGCTCGAACAGCAGCTGGCCGCTGTCCTGCTGCTGGTTCTCCAGTTGCGCCTGCTGCTCGCGAACGCGGTCCAGGCGGGTGCGCAGGGTGTGCTGGCTGTTATTCAGCAGGCCCAGCACCTGGCCGAGCACGGCGTTCTCCAGAAGGCGCTCCTTGTCCGCCACTATGCGTTCGCAGAGCAGCGTCTCGAGGCTTTCCAGCTGGCTGCGGGCGAGCAACTCCGGGTCCTTGCGCACCTTGGCCAGCAGCGCCTGCTTGGCCGATAGCGGCAGCACGGCGTCGGTGGCGATGCCCAGCTGGCGGGCGGTGGCCTGGCGGATGCGCTGGATGGCGTTGTGCACGAAGGCGTCGCCGGCGAGGTCGTCCCAGAGCACGTCGATCTTGTTCAGCACCGCGTAGAGGCTGCACTGGCCGTCTTCCACCAGTTGCCGCACGTGCTCTTCCCAGACCGCCATGTCGGACGCGCTGACGCCGGTGTCGGCGGCCAGCAGGAAGACCACCGCCTGGGCGTTGGGCAGCATCGACAGGGTCAGTTCCGGCTCGCTGCCCAGGGCGTTCAGGCCGGGCGTGTCGAGGATGCGCAGGCCGTGGCGCAGCAGCGGGTGGTCGAAGTTGACCAGGGCGTGGCGCCAGGCCGGCACCTGCACGTAGCCGGGGCGGTCGGCGGCCTCGAGCATGTCCGGCAGGAAACCGAGCTGGATCGCCTGTTCCACCGGCAGGGCCTTGGTCCGGGCGGTCTGCGCGAAGGCCTGGGCCATGTTGGCCGGGTCGCTCAGGTCCAGGGGAATGTTCACCCAGTGCCGCGGCACCTGCTTGAAGCGCGCGATGCTGGCGTCGGCCACCCGCGTCTCGATCGGCAGCAGGCGGATGTAGGGGCGTTCCGAGCGCGGGTCGAAGAAGATCTCGGTGGGGCACATGGTGGTGCGCCCGGCGTGGGACGGCAGCATGCGCTGGCCGTACTCGGAGAAGAACAGGCTGTTGATCAGCTCGGTCTTGCCGCGGGAGAACTCGCCGACGAAGGCCAGGGTGATGTGGTCCAGGCGCAGCAGCCGCAGGATGCGTTCCAGGCGCGCGTCGATCTCCGGGCTGTTCAGCCGGCACTGCTCCAGCCAGCTGCGATAGCGGATGATGTCCCGGACCAGTTCCCGCTTCCAGGTGACGTAGGCGTCGATCTGCTGACTGAGTCGTTCCATGCTCATCCAGGCGGGTCCTGTGGCTGGCGCATCCTGCGCGGGAAAGAATGCCTGGATTATGCGGTGACGCGAGATGGCGTCAATTGGCCTTCATCACATTCCTGTCTGTAAGGTCGGTCAAGTCGACCGAATGGCAGCAATTCCCAGTTCGGCCGGCAAACGGGTGGGGCGCGGGATGCGCACGCGCTTCTGCCGGTTCAGCTCGCCGCTTTCCAGCAGCACCGCACTTTTCGGCACGCCGAAGGCCTTGCCGAGGAAGGCCAGCAGGTGGGCATTGGCCTTGCCTTCCACCGGCGGGGCGGTGAGGCGGATCTTCAGGCGCTCGCCGTGCAGCCCGGCGAACTCGTCGCGGCTCGCCTTGGGCTGCAGGTGGCACTCGAGGATCAGGTCCTCGCCGTCCCAGCGGTAGAAACTCATCGGAGTACCGGATTCCTGGAGCGTGCGAGCTGGAGCGAGACGAGGCGGAAACAGTCGGGGATGCGCAGTTTACGTTGTGTAAATGAGCAATCACCGAGTGTTTCCAACGCTGTATCGCCGCCGCGCAGCCGCTCCTCGTTCACATGAAGGGGCTGAGGATTTGCGGCATTCCGGTCATGGCGGCGAGGTTGCCGATCACCAGCATGTCGATCAGCTTCAGCGCGATGAAGGCGAAGATCGGCGAGATATCCAGGCCGCCGAGGTTCGGCAGCAGCTTGCGGAACGGCGCCAGGAAGGGTTCGCAAATCTGGTTGACCAGCTGCGCGCCGGGGTTGTAGCTGCCGGGGGCGACCCAGGAGAGGATCACGCTGATGATCAGGGCGAAGAAGAACACCTTGAGGAACAGCGAGGTCACCGCGATCACCGACCACACCAGCAGTTGCAGGATGTAGCCGCCGACGCCGTAGCCCATCAGGGTCAGGGTGACGATCATCAGCAGCAGCTGGATCAGGATCGCCAGCACCAGCGAGGCGATGTCGACCCCGCCGAAGCCGGGGATCACCTTGCGCAGCGGGTTCAGCAGCGGCTTGGTGGCGCGCACGATGAACTGGCTCAGCGGGTTGTAGAAGTCGGCGCGCACCAGCTGCAGGATGAAGCGCAGCAGGACGATCAGCAGGTACAGGCTGCCGAGGGTCTGGATGACGTAGATGGCGGCGGTGGAAAGTCCGGTCATGTAAGGCTCCTCATTGCCCCAGTTGTTCGGCCAGTTCGGCGGAACGGTGGTCGGCGGCGGCCAGGGCGCGCTCGACCAGCGCTTCGAATCCATTGGCCTGGAAAGATGTGATGGCGGCTTCGGTGGTGCCCTTGGGCGAGGTCACCCGGCGGCGCAGCTCGGCCGGGCCGACGTCGCTGGCCACGGCCATGCGCGCGGCGCCCAGGGCGGTCTGCAGGGTCAGGCGGGCGGCCACCTCGGGGCTCAGGCCGAGTTTCTCGCCGGCGGCGGTCATGGCTTCCATCAGCAGGAAGAAGTAGGCCGGGCCACTGCCGGAGACGGCGGTGACGGCGTCGATCTGCTTTTCTTCCTCCAGCCACAGGGCGATGCCCACCGCGCCCAGCAGTTGCTCGGCCTGCTGGCGCTGGGCCGCGCTGACCTGGGCGGTGGCGTACAGGCCGCTGGCGCCTTCGCCCAGCAGCGCCGGGGTGTTCGGCATGCAGCGCACCAGCAGCTCGGTGCCCAGCCAGCGCGACAGGCTGGCGCAGGGGATGCCGGCGGCGATGGAGACGATCAGCTGGCCCGGTTCGAGCAGCGCGGCCAGGGGCTCGCAGACCTGCTTCATGACCTGCGGCTTGACCGCCAGGACCACCACGTCGGCGCCGGCGATGGCGCTGGCGTTGTCCTCGAACACGTCGATGCCGTGCTCGGCGGCGATCTTCGAACGCTGCTCGGCGCCCGGGTCGCTGGCGCGGATGTGGCTGCCGGGGACGCCCTGGGCGCGCAGGCCGCCGATCAGGCTGGCGGCCATGTTGCCGGCGCCGATGAATGCGATGCGGGTGCTGCTCATGGATGGCTTTCCTTAATCAAGAGTGGGGAGCGTAGTCGCGCGCGCCGAACAGCGCGGTGCCGATGCGCACCCAGGTGGCGCCTTCGGCGATGGCGGCTTCCAGATCGTGGCTCATGCCCATGGACAGGGTGTCCAGGCCAAGGTTCAGGGCAGTCAGGAGTTCGCCCAGGCGGGCGAAGGCGGCGCGCTGGGCGGCGACGTCCTCGGTGGGTTCGGGGATCGCCATCAGCCCGCGCAGCTTCAGGTTCGGCAGGGCGGCCACGGCGTGGGCCAGGGCCGGCAGGTCCTGGGGGCTGCAGCCGGACTTGCTGTCCTCGCCGCTGACGTTCACCTGCAGGCATACGTTGAGCGGCGGCAGCCCGGCCGGGCGCTGCGCGGAGAGGCGCTCGGCGACCTTCAGGCGGTCGACCGAATGCACCCAGTCGAAGTGCTCGGCGATGGGCCGGGTCTTGTTCGACTGGATCGGCCCTATGAAGTGCCAGGTGAGCGCCAGGTCGGCCAGCTCGGCCTGCTTGCCGAGGGCTTCCTGCAGGTAGTTCTCGCCGAAGTCGACGAGGCCGCAGGCGTGCGCCGCGCGGATGTCGGCGGCCGGTTTGGTCTTGCTCACCGCCAGCAGCCGGACCGCGTCCGGAGCCCTGCCGCAAGCTTGCTCCGCCTCACGGATGCGTGTGCGAACCTTTGCAATATTCTCTGCTATCGTGGACATTACCTGCGCTCTAACGCCCGGCTGCTGCAAGTTCAGCGGCATTCTACCTGCTTGCATTGGATTGGGGAGTCCCATGGATATTACCGAGTTGCTCGCCTTCAGCGCCAAGCAAGGCGCCTCGGACCTGCACCTCTCGGCTGGCCTGCCGCCGATGATCCGCGTCGACGGCGATGTGCGCCGGATCAACCTGCCGCCGCTGGAACACAAGCAGGTGCACGCGCTGATCTACGACATCATGAACGACAAGCAGCGCAAGGATTACGAGGAATTCCTCGAAACCGACTTCTCCTTCGAAGTTCCGGGCGTGGCGCGCTTCCGGGTCAACGCCTTCAACCAGAACCGCGGCGCCGGCGCCGTGTTCCGGACCATTCCCTCCAAGGTACTGACCATGGAGGATCTGGGCATGGGAGAAGTGTTCAAGCGTATTTCCGACGTGCCGCGCGGGCTGGTGCTGGTGACCGGGCCGACCGGCTCGGGCAAGTCCACCTCGCTGGCGGCGATGCTCGACTACCTGAACAACACCAAGTACAGCCACATCCTCACCGTCGAGGACCCGATCGAATTCGTCCACGAGTCGAAGAAGTGCCTGGTCAACCAGCGCGAGGTGCACCGCGACACCCTCGGCTTCAACGAGGCGCTGCGCTCGGCCCTGCGTGAGGACCCGGACATCATCCTGGTGGGCGAGATGCGCGACCTGGAAACCATCCGCCTGGCGCTGACCGCCGCGGAAACCGGCCACCTGGTGTTCGGCACCCTGCACACCACCTCCGCGGCCAAGACCATCGACCGTATCGTCGACGTGTTCCCCGCCGAGGAAAAGGCCATGGTCCGTTCCATGCTTTCCGAATCGCTGCAGGCGGTGGTCTCGCAGACCCTGCTGAAGAAGATCGGCGGTGGCCGGGTGGCGGCCCACGAGATCATGATAGGTACACCGGCGATCCGTAACCTGATCCGCGAGGACAAGGTGGCGCAGATGTACTCCTCGATCCAGACCGGTGGCGCGCTGGGCATGCAGACCCTCGACATGTGCCTCAAGGGCCTGGTTGCCAAGGGCCTGGTGACCCGCGATTCGGCCAAGGAAAAGGCCAAGATCCCGGAAAACTTCTGATCCGCGCCGGGCTCCGCGCCCGGCCAGGCGGCGCCGCACACGCACGGGCCGCAGGTCGTCAGTCGAATCGCACACTGCGTGAACGAATTAGGTGGGATCGATCATGGAATTCGAGAAACTGCTGCGGCTGATGGTGGAGAAGGGCGCTTCCGACCTCTTCATCACCGCCGGTGTACCCCCGTCGATGAAGGTCAACGGCAAGGTGCTGCCGGTGACCAAGACCCCGCTGTCGCCCGAGCAGACCCGCGAGACCGTGCTGTCGGTGATGAACGAGCAGCAGCGCCGCGACTTCGCCGAGCACCACGAGTGCAACTTCGCCATCAGTGCGCGCGGCATCGGCCGTTTCCGCGTCAGCGCCTTCTACCAGCGCAACCTGGTGGGTATGGTGCTGCGCCGCATCGAGACCAACATCCCGACCATCGAGGATCTCAAGCTGCCGGAGATCCTCAAGAAACTGGCCATGACCAAGCGCGGGCTGGTGATCTTCGTCGGCGCCACCGGTACCGGTAAATCCACCTCGCTGGCGGCGATGATCGGCTACCGCAACAAGAACTCCACCGGGCACATCATCTCCATCGAGGACCCGATCGAGTACATCCACCAGCACCAGGGCTGCATCGTCACCCAGCGCGAAGTGGGCCTGGACACCGACACCTTCGAGGTGGCGCTGAAGAACACCCTGCGCCAGGCGCCGGACGTGATCATGATCGGCGAGGTGCGTTCGCGCGAGACCATGGACCACGCCGTGGCCTTCGCCGAGACCGGCCACCTGTGCCTGGCGACGCTGCACGCCAACAACGCCAACCAGGCGCTGGAGCGGATCATCCACTTCTTCCCCGCCGACCGGCATGGCCAGGTGTGGATGGACCTGTCGCTGAACCTCAAGGCCATCGTCGCCCAGCAACTGGTGCCGACCCCGGACGGCAAGGGCCGCCGCGCGGTGATCGAGGTGCTGCTGAACACCCCGCTGGCCGCCGACCTGATCCGCAAGGGCGAAGTGCACGAACTCAAGCCGCTGATGAAACGCTCCACCGAGCAGGGCATGCAGACCTTCGACCAGGCGCTGTACCAGCTCTACTCCCAGGGCGAGATCACCTACGAGGACGCCCTGGCCTACGCCGACTCGGCGAACGACCTGCGCCTGATGATCAAGCTCGGCTCGGAAACCGACGCCGATCACCTGACGACCATGACCCAGGGCCTGACCCTGGAGCTGAGCGACGACGACCCGAACCGGCGTTTCCGCTGACCGCCATCCCAGGTAGGGCGTATAACCGTTCGCGGTCATACGCCGTTGGCCGCAACACCGGTGCCTGGCGGTATCGGCGGATAACGCCGTAGGCGTTATGCGCCCTACGGCGTTGGCCCCGAAAGGCCCCTCCGCGACTTTTTCTTACAGTGATGGCAAACCTGCCGCTGTCGCATCGGTCGAATCCAGGAATGCCTGCCAAGGAGCGCTTCATGCCCAACACCCCCGACACCCACAGCAAGGTCATCGGCTACCTGCTGTGGATCTTCGGTTTCACCGGTTCCCACCGCTTCTACTATGGCAAGCCGGTGACCGGGACCATCTGGTTCTTCACCCTCGGCCTGTTCTTCATCGGCTGGATCATCGACCTGTTCCTGATCCCCTCGATGGACGACGAGGCCGACCAGCGCTTCCGCAGCGGCGCCCTGGACTACAACGTGGCCTGGATACTGCTGACCTTCCTCGGCGTATTCGGCGTGCACCGCATGTACATGGGCAAGTGGCTCACCGGTATCCTCTACCTGTGTACCGGCGGGCTGTTCTTCCTGGGCGTGCTCTACGACTTCTGGACGCTGAACGCGCAGATTTCCGAGCGCAACGGCCCGCAGCGGCTGTAAGCCCTGCTTGCCAGAAAGCCCGCCCATCGGCGGGCTTTTTCGTTGCCGCGGCCTGGCAGTGGGCGGGCCGCCGGCCTATGGTCAGGAGGACCATAAAGCCGCGCCGCCGGGCGATCCCCGGGGCGCCGACAAGGAGTGGCTGCCATGAGCAACGAACTTCGCCCTGCCGTACTGGACCTGATCGGCAACACGCCGCTGGTCCGCGTCACCCGCTTCGATACCGGCCCCTGCACGCTGTTCCTCAAGCTGGAGTCGCAGAACCCCGGCGGCTCGATCAAGGACCGCATTGGCGTGGCCATGATCGAGGCCGCCGAGCGCGACGGCCGCCTGCGTCCCGGTGGCACCATAGTCGAGGCCACCGCCGGCAACACCGGCCTGGGGCTGGCGCTGGTCGGCCGCGCCAAGGGCTACCGGGTGGTGCTGGTGGTGCCGGACAAGATGTCCAGCGAGAAGGTCCTGCACCTCAAGGCCATGGGCGCCGAGGTCCACATCACCCGCTCCGACGTCGGCAAGGGCCACCCGGAGTACTACCAGGACGTGGCCGCGCGCCTGGCGCGGGACATTCCCGGTGCGTTCTTCGCCGACCAGTTCAACAACCCCGCCAACCCCCTGGCCCACGAGACCAGCACCGCCCCGGAAATCTGGCAGCAGACCGGCCACGACCTCGACGCCATCGTCGTCGGCGTCGGTTCGGCGGGCACCCTCACCGGGCTGACCCGCTTCTTCCGCCAGGTGCAGCCGGAGCTGGAGATGGTCCTGGCCGACCCGGTGGGCTCGGTGATGGCCGGCTACGTGCGCGACGGCAGCCTGGGCGAGGTCGGTTCCTGGGCGGTGGAAGGCATAGGCGAGGACTTCATTCCGTCCATCGCCGACCTCTCCAGCGTGCGCCACGCCTACTCCATCAGCGACGAGGAAAGTTTCGCCCACGCCCGCGAGCTGCTGCGCGCCGAGGGCATCCCCGGCGGCTCGTCCACCGGCACCCTGCTGGCCGCGGCGCTGCGCTACTGCCGTGAGCAGACCGAGCCCAGGCGCGTGCTCAGCTTCGTCTGCGACACCGGCACGCGCTACCTGTCCAAGGTCTACAACGACCAGTGGATGACCGACCAGGGCCTGCTCCAGCGCAAGCGCTACGGCGACCTGCGCGACATTATCGCGCGGCGCTTCGAGGACGGCCGGGTGGTCAGCGTGGGCCCGCAGGACACCCTGCTCACCGCCTTCCAGCGCATGCGCCTGGCCGACGTCTCGCAACTGCCGGTGCTGGCCGACGGCAGGCTGGCCGGGGTCATCGACGAATCCGACATCCTCCTCGGCGTGCACGCCGACAACAGTCAGTTCCGCGAGCCGGTGGCCAGCGTGATGACCACCCGCCTGGAGACCCTGGCGCCGAACGCCAGCCTGGCCGAGCTGCAGGCCGAGCTGGATCGCGGGCTGGTCGCCATCATCGCCGACGCCTCGGGCTTCCACGGCCTGATCACCCGCTTCGACCTGCTCAACCACCTACGGAGAACGCTCGCATGAGCCAGGATTCCAACGCCCGGCGCGGTTTCGCCACCCGCGTCATTCATGCCGGCCAGGCCCCCGACCCCTCCACCGGGGCGCTGATGCCGCCGATCTACGCCAACTCCACCTACCTGCAGGACAGCCCCGGCGTACACAAGGGCCTGGACTACGGGCGTTCTCACAATCCCACGCGCTGGGCGCTGGAACGCTGCGTGGCGGACCTGGAGGGCGGCAGCAAGGCGTTCGCCTTCGCCTCGGGCCTGGCGGCCATCTCGGCGACCCTGGAGCTGCTCGACGCCGGCTCGCACATCGTCTCCGGCAACGACATCTACGGCGGCACCTTCCGCCTGTTCGAACGGGTGCGCCGGCGCAGCGCCGGGCACGACTTCAGCTTCGTCGACCTGACCGACACCGCCGCCATCGAGGCCGCCCTGCGCCCGGAAACCCGCATGGTCTGGATCGAGACGCCGAGCAACCCGCTGCTGCGCCTGGCCGACCTGCAGGCCATCGCCCGCCTGTGCCGCAGCCGCGGCATCCTCTGCGTGGCCGACAACACCTTCGCCAGCCCGCGCATCCAGCGCCCGCTGGAGCTGGGTTTCGACGTGGTGGTGCATTCGACCACCAAGTACCTCAACGGCCACTCCGACGTCATCGGCGGCATCGCCGTGGTCGGCGACAACCCGGAACTGGCCGAGCGCCTGGGCTTCCTGCAGAACGCGGTGGGCGCCATCGCCGGGCCGTTCGACGCCTTCCTCACCCTGCGCGGGGTGAAGACCCTGGCCCTGCGCATGGAGCGCCACTGCAGCAACGCCCTGGAGCTGGCGCGCTGGCTGGAGAACCAGCCGCAGGTGGCGCGTGTGCATTACCCGGGCCTGCCGTCGCACCCGCAGCACGAGTTGGCCAAGCGGCAGATGAACGGCTTCGGCGGGATGATCTCCCTGGACCTGGCCACCGACCTGGCCGGTTCGAAGCGCTTCCTGGAGAACGTCCGCCTCTTCGCCCTGGCCGAGAGCCTGGGTGGCGTGGAAAGCCTGATCGAGCACCCGGCGATCATGACCCACGCCACCATCCCCCCGGCGACCCGCGCGGAGCTGGGCATCGGCGACGCGCTGATCCGCCTGTCGGTGGGGGTGGAGGATGTCGAAGACCTGCGCGCGGACCTGGCGCAAGCGCTGGCGACTATCTAAGGGTTTTTTTTTGTAGGAGCGAGCTTGCTCGCGAATGGCGCCTCCCGGCCATCCTGTGCCTGGGGTCATCTCCGTTCCCTCTCCCCAGCCCTCTCCCTGAAGGGAGAGGGGGCTTGTCCGTGCCGAGAGGAGGAATGGTTTCAACTGGAAACCGCCGAGACAGACGGCTAACTGCAGCACATCCAACTCTGCCCAACGGTCCCCTCTCCCTTCAGGGAGAGGGTTAGGGAGAGGGGGCGGAGCTGGGGTGATGCACTGCCGTTAAAGGGAAACACCGTTCGTGAGCAAGCGCGCTCCGGCAGGAAAAGAAAAAGCCCGCCAATTGGCGGGCTTTGTCATGCCAGGCAGGCTCAGATGGCGTGGACGATATGCCCATCCACCAGGGTGCAGCGCACCGCGCCCGGCAGGCAGTGGCCGAGGAACGGGCTGTTCTGCCCGCGCGAGTACCAGGTCTCGCCGGCCAGGGTCTGGCCTTGCGCTTCGAACAGCACCAGGTCGGCGGCCTGGCCCACGGCGATGCGCCCGGCCGGCAGGCGCAGGGCCGCGGCGGGGCCGCTGGTCAGGCGCGCCAGCAGGGTCGGCAGGTCGAGCAGGCCGTCCTGGATCAGGGTCATGGCCAGCGGCAGCAGCAGCTCGACGCTGCTGATGCCCGGCTCGGTGGCGGCGAACGGGGCGTTCTTGGCGTCCGCCTCGTGGGGCTGGTGGTGGCTGGCGATGGCCTGCACCACGCCGCTCTTCACCGCTTCGCGCAGGGCGTCGCGGTCTTTGCGCGAGCGCAGCGGCGGCTGCACGTGGTAGAGGCTGGAGAAGTCGCTCAGGGCCTCGTCGGTGAAGATCAGCTGGTACAGCGCCACGTCGGCGGTCACCGGCAGGCCACGGGCCTGGGCCTGGGCGATCATCTCCACGCCACGGGCGCTGGTCAGCTGGCTGAAGTGCGCGCGCACGCCGCTCTGTTCCACCAGCAGCAGGTTGCGCGCCAGGGCCACGGTCTCGGCGCTCTCGGGGATGCCGGCGAGGCCGCGGAAGGCGGCGAGCGGGCCGTCGTGGGCCAGGCCGCCCTCGGCCAGCTCGGCGTCCTGGGAGGTGAAGATCACCGTCAGGTCGAAGGTCGCGGCGTACTCCAGCGAACGCAGCAGCACGCGGTTGCTGGCCAGCGGCGCCAGGCCGTTGGTGAAGGCCACGCAGCCGGCGTCGCGCAGGGCCACCAGCTCGGACAGCTGCTCGCCGGCCAGGCCGCGGGTCAGCGCGCCCAGCGGGAAGACCTTGGCGTTGCCGGCCTCGCGGGCGCGGTCGAGGATCAGCTCGGCCACCGCCGGGGTGTCCAGCACCGGCTTGGTCTGTGGCGGGCAGCACAGGCTGGTAACGCCGCCGGCGCTGGCCGCGCGGGTCTCGCTCTCGATGTTGCCCTTGCGGCTGTAGCCCGGTTCGCACAGGGCGACGTTGAGGTCGACCAGGCCGGGGGCGGCGATCAGCCCCGCGGCGTCGAGTTCCTGGGCGGCGCGAAAGCCCGCCGGCGCCTCGCCGAGGGCGACGATGCGGCCGGCCTCGATATGGATGTCGCAGGCCTGGTCCAGGCCGCTGGCCGGATCGATGACGCGGGCGCCGTGAATGCTGACGGTCATTGCGCGTCCTCCTGTTCCAGCTGGCGTTGGGCGTTCTGCCCACTCATGGCCATGGACAGCACGGCCATGCGGATGGCGATCCCGTAGGTCACCTGGTTGAGAATCACCGACTGCTCGCCGTCGGCCACCGCGGATTCGATCTCCACGCCGCGGTTGATCGGCCCCGGGTGCATGACGATGGCGTCCGGCTTGGCCAGCTTCAGGCGCTTCTCGGTCAGGCCGTAGAGCTTGAAGAACTCGCCTTCGCTGGGCAGCAGGCCGCCGGCCATGCGCTCGCGCTGCAGGCGCAGCATGATCACCACGTCGACGTCCTTCAGGCCCTCGTTGGCGTCGGTGTAGACCTTCACCCCGTAGGAATCCTCGAGGCCGATCGGCAGCAGGGTGCGCGGCGCGATGACGCGGATGTCCGGGCAGCCGAGGGTCTTCAGCGCCAGCATGTTCGAGCGCGCCACCCGCGAGTGCAGGATGTCGCCGACGATGGCCACCGAGAGGTTCTCGAAGCCGCCCTTGTGGCGGCGGATGGTCAGCATGTCGAGCATGCCCTGGGTCGGGTGGCCGTGGCGGCCGTCGCCGCCGTTGATCACCGCCACCTTCGGGCTGACGTGCTCGGCGATGAAGTGCGCGGCGCCGGAGTCGCTGTGGCGCACCACGAACATGTCGGCGGCCATCGCCTCGAGGTTGCGCAGGGTGTCGGTGAGCGTCTCGCCCTTGCTGGTCGAGGAGGTCGACACGTTCAGCGTGATGACGTCGGCGGACAGGCGCTGGGCGGCCAGTTCGAAGGTGGTGCGGGTGCGCGTGGAGTTCTCGAAGAACACGTTGCACACGGTCTTGCCGCGTAGCAGCGGGACTTTCTTCACCGCGCGGGCGCCGACTTCCAGGAAGGAGTCGGCGGTGTCGAGGATCTCGGTCAGCAGCTCGCGGGGCAGGCCGTCGAGCGAGAGGAAGTGGCGCAGCTGGCCCTGGTCGTTGAGCTGCAGCGGGCGCTTGGCGTCTGTCGGCATGGGGCAGGCCCTGAAATGTGAAAGGGTGGCGTGCGCGCTCAGAGCGCGCCGATGAGGGTGCGCTCGAGGATGAGTGGTGCGGGACCGCGCAATTTTACCCTTTCATTGGGGGACAGCGACAGGGTCTGGCCGACGACATCGGGGCGGATCGGCAATTCGCGGGCGTTCAGGTCGAGCAGGCAGACCAGGGTCACGCTGGCCGGACGCCCGTAGTCGAACAGTTCGTTGAGCGCGGCGCGGATGGTACGGCCGCTCATCAGCACGTCGTCGACCAGCACCAGGTGCTGGCCGTCGATCTCGAACGGCAGCTCCGACGGGCGGACCTGCGGGTGCAGGCCGCTGCGGGTGAAGTCGTCGCGGTAGAAGGAGACGTCGAGGATGCCGAGGATTTCCTCGCTGTGCAGCTCCTTGAGCAGGGCCTGGGCGACCCAGATGCCGCCGGTGTGGATGCCGACGAAGCGCGGCGCGTCGATGCCTCGCTCGGCGAGGTGGTTGCGCAGGTCGGTGGCCATGCGTGGCAGGAGTTCGGCGGGGCTGGGCAGGTTCATGACACCTCCTGGAAGGGGCTCGGGGCGGTCCAGGCTGGGCCGCCGGGGATTCCTCGGGCGCCCGTGGGTGGCGGGTACCCGCTCAAGATTAGCGCGTGTGCCGTGGCCGGCACTGCCGCAGGTCAAGCGCCGCCGTGCTGCTCCAGCCAACCCTCGAGCAGCAGGGCCGCGGCGAGGGCGTCCACCGGGCGCTCGCGGAAGCCGTCGCGCTGGCCCTGGGCCAGGCGTTCGCCCTTGGCGGCGTAGGTGGTCAGGCGCTCGTCGTGGGTGTGCACCGGCAGGTTGTAGCGGCCACTGAGGCGGCGGGCGAACTTCTCGGCGCGCTCGCTCATTTCGCTGGGCGTGCCGTCCATGTTCAGCGGCAGGCCGACGACGATGGCATCGGGCTGCCATTCCTTGATCAGCGCCTCGACGCGGTTCCAGTCCGGCACGCCGTTCTGCGCCTTGAGCACGCACAGCTCGCGGGCCTGGCCGGTGATCGCCTGGCCGACGGCGACGCCGATCTGCCGGGTGCCGTAGTCGAAGCCCAGGAGCAGGCGCGGCGCGGCCATCAGGCGTGCCCGGCCTGGGCGGTGAGCAGCGCCAGGTTGATGCCCAGGCGTTGCGCGGCGGCGGCCAGGCGCTGTTCGGTGGGGGTGTCGAAGAGCACTTCGAGGTCGGCGGGGCAGGTCAGCCAGGCGTTGTCGGCCAGCTCGGCCTCCAGCTGGCCGGCTTCCCAGCCGGCGTAGCCGAGGGCGATCACGCTTTGCGCGGGGCCGCTGCCGTCGGCGATGGCGAAGAGTACGTCCTGGGAGGTGGAGAGGTTCAGTTCGCCCAGCTCCAGGGTGGCCTGGAACGTCTGCCCGGCGGGGTGCAGGACGAAGCCGCGGTCGGTCTGTACCGGGCCGCCGCTGTACACGGTGACGCCCTGGCAGCGCGCCGGCGGCAGCGGCTCGGGGCGCAGCTGTTCGAGCACGTCGCTGAGGCTGAGGCCGCTGGGGCGGTTGATCACCAGGCCCATGGCGCCCTGCTCGTTGTGCTCGACCAGGTAGGTGACGGTCTGCGCGAAATTCGGATCGGCCATGTGCGGCATGGCGATCAGGAAATGGTGCTTGAGGTAGGTGGGCGCTGTATTCATTGCGCTAGTTTCAGGCCTCGGCGCGCCGCCTGCAAGCGCACGCGCGGGCTACTGGCTGGACAGGCGGTCGCCGCGTTCGAAGCGCCAGGTGCGGATGATTTCCAGGCGGTCGATGTCCGCCAGGTCGCCGCTGAACGGCGCGAAGGGCGCGGCCAGGCGGACGATGCGCTGGGCCGCCTGGTCGAGCAGCGGCTGGCCGGAAGACTCCAGCACCTGCACCTCGTACAGCGAGCCGTCGCGGTTGATCGACACCAAAAGCCGCAGGCTGCCATAGACGCGCTGGCGACGGGCCTCGTCGGGGTAGTTGAGGTTGCCGATGCGCTCGATCTTCTTGCGCCACTCCTCCTTGTACCAGGCGCCCTTGTCGCGCATGGTCGAGGCGGCGGTCAGGCGGTGGATGCGCGGGCGCTTGGCGTAGGCCTGGCGCTCCTTGGCGAGGTCCGCCTCGAGGCTGGAAATCTCCGCCGAGAGCTGGCTGGAATCGAATTGCGGGGTCGGCTCGGCGGCCTGCTCGGCCTTGGGCTTCTGCGGCTTGGCCTGGACCTTCTGCTGCTTGGGCGCCTTGGTCGCCACCGCGGTCTTCGGCGTTTCCTGCTCCTTGGCCTGCTTGGGCACCGGCGGCGGGGCCACCTTCTTCGCCTCGCTGTCCTGGAACGGCGCCTGCTCGGTGGTCTTCGGGATGGCCTTGTGCTCGAGGGTGCCGCTGCCTTCCTGGTTCATCTGCGCCAGGTAGTCGGCCTTCTCCGGCTTTTTATCGCTCTTGAAGGTCGCCAGGGTGATTTCCAGTGTCTTGCTCAACTGGCTCGGGTGCGGCATGGAGAAGCCCACGCCGAGGATCAGCGCGACATGCAGCACCGCCGCCACGAACAGGGTGAAGCCCAGGCGGTCCGCCGGGCGGACGCCGGAGGACGCGAAGACTTTGGGGGAGGTTGCAGCGTTCATTGCGGTTCGAGCTGGGCCGGGGTGGGCGAAGTCTGCTTTCCCCGGCCGCCGCCTGCAAGCGGCAAGCGTCAAGTTGTCGGCTGCGTCAAACTTGCGGCGCGGCCGCGCGCGCCTTGAGCTTGCCCTCGATGGCGTCCATCAGGCGCTCGCCGATGCGGGTGTCGTAGGCCTTGTCGATCTCGCGGATGCAGGTCGGGCTGGTGACGTTGATCTCGGTGAGGAAGTCGCCGATCACGTCCAGGCCGACGAACAGCAGGCCGCGCTCGCGCAGCTGCGGGCCGACCTGGGCGGCGATCCAGCGGTCGCGCTCGGTCAGCGGCTGGGCCACGCCGCGGCCGCCGGCGGCGAGGTTGCCGCGGGTCTCGCCCTGCGCCGGGATGCGCGCCAGGCAGTATTCCACCGGCTCGCCGTCGATCATCAGGATGCGCTTGTCGCCGTCCTTGATCTGCGGGATGTAGCGCTGCGCCATGATCTGCAGGCTGCCGTGATGGGTCAGGGTCTCGAGGATCACCGAGAGGTTCGGGTCGCCCTCGCGGTGGCGGAAAATCATGCTGCCGCCCATGCCTTCGAGGGGTTTGAGAATGATGTCACGATGTTCGGCGGCGAACTCGCGCAGAATGTCGGCGCGCCGGGTGACCACGGTCGGCGGCGTGCATTGGGGAAACAGGGTGGCGAAGAACTTCTCGTTGCAGTCACGCAGGCTCTGCGGGCGGTTCACCACCAGGGTGCCGGCGCGTTCGGCCTGTTCCAGCAGGTAGGTGGAATAGACGAACTCGTTGTTGAACGGCGGATCCTTGCGCATCAGGATCACGTCCAGCTCGGCGAGCGGCAGGTCGGTCTCCTCCGCCAGCTCGTACCAGCGTTCGGCGTCGTTGAAGACTTTCAGGGAGCGCAACTTCGCCCGGGCGACGTTCTCTTTCTGGTAAAGATCCTGCTGTTCCATATAGAAGAGCGACCAGCCTCGGGCCTGGGCCGCCAGCAGCATCGCCAGGGAGCTGTCCTTCTTGAAGTTGATGCTCGCGATGGGGTCCATCACGATGCCCAGGCGTACGCTCATGGGGAGTCCTCCGAAAGGGGCTGGGTGCGGTGTCGAGCCGCGCCGAATGGGGGCGAAAAGATGCTCAGGGTGGCGCCGGATATGTGCCCGGTCAAGGAAAAAGCCAGCCCGTTTGGGGTGTTATGGATGGATGCTGGAGAGTGTGCTAAAAGACTCCGACGATTGGGTCGCAGCCCGAACGGTGGCAGGGCGTCAGCGCACTGAATATAAGACATGAACGATTCACCGAGATGCTAAGGGCGAACATGGAACAGCATTCCGATGGTTTGAAGGTCATGGTGATCGACGACTCCAAGACGATTCGTCGCACCGCGGAAACCTTGCTGAAGAAGGTCGGCTGTGACGTCATCACCGCGATCGATGGTTTCGATGCGCTGGCGAAGATCGCCGACACCCACCCGAACATCATCTTCGTCGACATCATGATGCCGCGCCTCGATGGCTACCAGACCTGCGCCCTGATCAAGAACAACAGCGCCTTCAAATCCACCCCGGTGATCATGCTGTCCTCCAAGGACGGCCTGTTCGACAAGGCCAAGGGTCGCATCGTCGGTTCCGATCAGTACCTCACCAAGCCTTTCAGCAAGGAAGAGCTGCTCGGCGCCATCAAGACCCACGTGCCCGACTTCACCCCGGTGGAGCAAGCTTCCTGATGTCCGGCCCTGCGTGCCGGTGATGCCTTTCCTGGGGGACCCCAATGGCTCGAATTCTGATTGTTGATGACTCTCCGACCGAGATGTACAAGCTGACCGCGATGCTGGAGAAGCACTCGCATCAGGTACTCAAGGCCGAGAACGGCGCCGACGGCGTCGCCCTGGCCCGGCAGGAGAAGCCGGACGTGGTCCTGATGGACATCGTCATGCCCGGCCTGAACGGCTTCCAGGCTACCCGCCAGCTGTCCAAGGACCCGGAGACCAGCGCCATCCCGGTCATCATCGTCACCACCAAGGATCAGGAGACCGACAAGGTCTGGGGCAAGCGCCAGGGCGCGCGCGACTACCTGACCAAGCCGGTCGACGAAGAAACGCTGCTCAAGACCATCAATGCGGTTCTCGCCGGCTGACGCCGGACGGGGCCCGGATAACTATTAGAAAAAGGCCAGGGCCGGCATGTCGGAAGTCCAGAGTCCCTACCAGCTCCTCGTCGAGATCGACCAGCGTTGTCGGCGCCTGGCGGCCGGCCTGCCGGCGCAACGCGAGGCCGTGCAGAGCTGGAACGGCATCGGCTTCCGCATGGGTGGCCGCCTGTTCGTGGCGCCCATGGGCGAGGTCGGCGAAGTGCTCCACGAGCCCCGCTATACCCTGCTGCCCGGCGTGCGCGACTGGGTAAAGGGCGTGGCCAACGTCCGCGGTCGGCTGCTGCCGATCATGGACCTGTGCGGATTTCTCGGCGCGGAGCTGTCGCCGTTGCGCAAGCAGCGCCGCGTGCTGGTGGTGGAACACGGGGAGGTGTTCGCCGGGCTCATCGTCGATGAGGTCCTGGGCATGCAGCACTTCCCGGTGGACGCTTTCAGCGAGCAGCTGCCGCCCCTCGAGGCGGCGGTGCAACCCTTTGTTCATGGCGTATTCCATCGAGAACAGCCCTGGCTGGTATTCAGCCCGCATGCCCTGGCGCAGCACCCGGGCTTCCTCGACGTCGCCAGCTAGTTCGAAACCGGTTGGGCCGGGAGTTTCCGGCCCTTGTCGTGACATGGAAACCGTAATCGTGGTGGGTCCAGGCGGGGGCCGTATATGAAGAAAATCAAGACAGGCAATCTCTTTTCGGGCACGCGCAGCAGTTCACTGATCGCCGGGCTGTTCATCGTCCTGATCGTCTCGATCGTGTTGCTGTTCGCCAACTTCGCCTACCTCAACACCCAGTCGAACCACGACAAGCAGTACATCGGCCACGCCGGCGAACTGCGCGTGCTGTCGCAGCGGATCGCGAAGAACGCCACCGAAGCGGCGGCGGGCAAGAGCGAGGCGTTCAAGCTGCTGAAGGACGCGCGCAACGACTTCGAGAAGCGCTGGAACGTGCTGCAGAAGGGTGACGAGAGCACCGGCCTGCCGCCGGCGCCGGCCCAGGTGCAGGCTGAAATGGCCGACGTGCAGAAGGACTGGGACCTGCTGCGCAAGAACACCGACTCCATCCTCGCCAGCGAACAGACCGTACTGTCGCTGCACCAGGTGGCCGCGACCCTCGCCGAGACCATCCCGCAGCTGCAGGTGACCTACGAGGAAGTCGTGGACATCCTCCTGGAGAACGGCGCGCCCGCCGACCAGGTCGCCGTGGCCCAGCGCCAGTCGCTGCTCGCCGAACGTATCCTCGGCTCGGTGAACAAGGTGCTCGCCGGCGACGAGAACTCGGTGCAGGCCGCCGACAGCTTCGGTCGTGACGCCAGCCTGTTCGGCCGCGTGCTCAAGGGCATGAAGGAAGGCAACGCGGCGATGAGCATCTCCAAGGTGACCAACGCCGAGGCCGTCGACCGCCTCAACGAGGTGTCCGAGCTCTTCGAGTTCGTTTCCGGTTCCGTGGACGAGATCCTCGAGACCTCGCCGGAACTGTTCCAGGTCCGCGAGTCCGCCAACACCATCTTCAGCAGCTCGCAAACCCTGCTGGACAAGGCCTCCAAACTGGCCGACGGCTTCGAGAACCTGGCCGGTGGCCGGCACCTGAACCAGGTGGCGAGCATCGCCCTGGCCATCCTCGCCCTCGGCTCGATCATCCTCATCGGCCTGGTGATGGTGCGCGAAACCAACCGCCGCCTCGCCGAGACCGCCGAGAAGAACGAACGCAACCAGGCGGCGATTCTGCGACTGCTCGACGAGATCGCCGACCTCGCCGACGGTGACCTGACGGTGGCCGCGACCGTGACCGAAGATTTCACCGGCGCCATCGCGGACTCCATCAACTACTCCATCGACCAGCTCCGCGAGCTGGTGGAAACCATCAACCTCACCGCCGTGCAGGTGGCCGCCGCCGCCCAGGAAACCCAGGCCACGGCGATGCACCTGGCCGAGGCTTCCGAGCACCAGGCGCAGGAAATCGCCGGCGCCTCCGCGGCGATCAACGAGATGGCGGTGTCCATTGACCAGGTATCGGCGAACGCCAGCGAATCCTCCGCGGTAGCGGAACGTTCCGTAGCCATCGCCAACAAGGGCAACGAGGTGGTGCACAACACCATCACCGGCATGGACAACATCCGCGAGCAGATCCAGGACACCTCCAAGCGGATCAAGCGCCTGGGTGAATCGTCCCAGGAGATCGGTGACATCGTGAGCCTGATCAACGACATCGCCGACCAGACCAACATCCTCGCCCTGAACGCCGCGATCCAGGCGTCCATGGCCGGTGACGCGGGCCGTGGCTTCGCCGTGGTAGCGGACGAGGTACAGCGCCTGGCGGAACGTTCCTCCGCCGCGACCAAGCAGATCGAGGCGCTGGTGAAGACCATTCAGACCGACACCAACGAGGCGGTGATCTCCATGGAGCAGACCACCTCCGAAGTGGTCCGCGGCGCCCGCCTGGCGCAGGACGCCGGGGTGGCGCTGGAAGAGATCGAAAAGGTATCCAAGACCCTGGCGGCGCTGATCCAGAACATTTCCAACGCCGCCCGTCAGCAGGCGTCGTCCGCCGGCCACATCTCCAACACCATGAACGTGATCCAGGAGATCACCTCGCAGACCTCCGCCGGTACCACCGCCACCGCGCGCAGCATCGGCAACCTGGCGAAGATGGCCAGCGAGATGCGCAACTCGGTATCCGGCTTCAAGCTGCCGGACCTGGCGGAACGGGCCTGATCGGGAGCCGTGCGGGGCTGAAAGGCTCCGCGCGCCACAGCCTTGAACGAGAGACGCGACATGCAGGCAACCGGCGTCTGGTCGTTGCAGCCGTTGGCCGACATGTCGGCGACGGAATTCCGCGACTGGCAGGCTCTGTTGGAGGAACGCACCGGCGTCGTGGTCAACGAGCAGCGCCGGACCTTCCTGCAGACCAGCCTGGGCGCGCGCATGCGCGAACTGGGCGTCACTGACTACGGCAGCTACTACCGGCAGGTCACCGATGGCCCGCGCGGCGCGGTGGAGTGGTCGAACCTGCTGGACCGCCTGACCGTCCAGGAGACCCGCTTCTTCCGCCACCCGCCGTCCTTCGAGCTGCTGGCCGGTTACGTGCGCCAGCGCCTCGCCGGGCTGGGCCGGCCGCTGGCGCTATGGAGCGTCGGCTGCTCCAGCGGCGAGGAACCGTATTCGCTGGCCATGGTGGTGGCCGAGGTATTGCGGGAACTGGAGCTGCCGGCGCTGTACGGCGTCAGCGGCACCGACATCAGCCTGAGCGCATTGGGCAAGGCGCGCGAGGCGCTGTACCCGGCGCGCAAGCTGGAAGACGTCGGCGCGGAGCTGACGCACCGCTATTTCCGGGAAGAGGCCGCTGGCCGCTTCCGCGTGTTGCCCGAGCTGACCGAGCGGGTGTGCTGTACGCGATTGAACGTGCTGGACCTGGGCCAGGCGCCCATGGCCGGCCTGGACGTGATCTTCTGTCAGAACCTGCTGATCTATTTCCGCCGTTGGCGGCGCCGCGACATCCTCGGCCACCTGGCCGAGCGCCTGGCGCCGGGCGGCTTGCTGGTGATCGGCGTCGGCGAGGTTGCCGAGTGGCAGCACCCGGACCTGGAGCCGGTGGCCGACGAGCGGGTTCTGGCCTTTACCCGGAAGGGATGACACAGACACATGAGTGGAGTGGCTATGGGTGATCGGCACGATTATGTCGCCCTGGAATGGGTGAAAGGCGAGATCGCCGAGACCCTCAAGCAGGCGCGGCAGGCCCTGGAGGCGTTCGTCGAGAACCCCCAGGACCCGACACGCATGGGCTTCTGCCTGGCCCACATCCACCAGGTGCGGGGCACCCTGCAGATGGTGGAGTTCTATGGCGCCGCCCTGCTCGCGGAGGAAATGGAACAGCTCACCCAGGCGCTGATCGACCAGACCGTGCCGAGCCAGGGCGAGGCCCTGGAAGTGCTGATGCAGGCCATCCTGCAGCTGCCGGTGTACCTGGACCGCATCCAGAGCGCCCGCCGCGACCTGCCGATGGTCGTGCTGCCGCTGCTCAACGACCTGCGCGCCGCGCGCGGCGAGAAGCTGCTGAGCGAAACCAGCCTGTTCGCCCCCGACCTGTCCCACGGCAAGCCGCTGCTGCCCCACGACGCTCTGGCGCGTCTGCGCACCGCCGAGCTGCCGGCTCTGCTGCGCAAGCTGCGGCAGATGCTCCAGGTGGCGCTGGTCGGGGTGATCCGCAACCAGGACCTGGCGACCAACTTGGGCTACATGGCGCGGGTCTTCGCGCGCCTGGAAACCCTGTGCAAGGAGGCCCCGCTGGGCCGCCTGTGGACCATCGCCTCGGCCACCGTCGAAGGCCTGGCCAACGGCAGCATCGCCAGCGGCACCAGCGTGCGCAACCTGCTGCGCCAGGTCGACCGCGAGCTCAAGCGCCTGGTCGAGCAGGGCGTCGACGGCATGAACCAGGCCGCCCCGGACGAGTTGGTGAAGCACCTGCTGTTCTACGTGGCCAAGGCTTCCGACCAGTCGCCCAAGGTGCGCGAGGTCAAGGACGAGTACCGCCTCGACGAAGCGTTGCCCGGCGCCTCGGTGGTCGACGAGGAGCGTGCCCGCCTGGCCGGGCCGGACCGCGACGCCATGCGTTCGGTGGTCGGTGCCCTGTGCGAGGAACTGGTTCGGGTCAAGGACAGCCTCGACCTGTTCGTGCGCAGCGACCGTTCGGCGGCGGCCGAGCTGCAGGCGCTGGTGGCGCCGCTCAAGCAGATCGCCGACACCCTGGCAGTGCTGGGCTTCGGCCAGCCGCGCAAGGTCGTGCTCGATCAGTTGGACGTGGTCGGCGCCCTGGCCGACGGCCGTCGCGAACCGAGCGACGCCACCCTGATGGACGTCGCCGGCGCCCTGCTCTATGTCGAGGCCACCCTGGCCGGCATGGCCGGCCCCAGCGAGGAAGCGGGCGACGAGGAAAGCCGCCTGCCGACTACCGACGTGGCGCAGATCCACCAGGTGGTCATCAAGGAGTCGCGCAATGGCCTGGAGCTGGCCAAGGACGCGATCATCGAATTCATCGCCTCGCAGTGGAACCACGAGCACCTGGCGCGAGTGCCGGAGCTGCTGACCCAGGTGCGTGGCGGCCTCGCCATGATCGACCAGGGCCGCGCCGCGCGCCTGCTCGACGCCTGCAACCGCTACATCCAGGAACAACTGCTGGTGCGCAAGGCGGTGCCGGACTGGCACAGCCTGGACACCCTGGCCGACGCCATCACCGGCGTCGAGTACTACCTCGAACGCCTGTCGGAGGACCAGGGTAGCTCCGGCGAACTGATCCTCGACGTCGCCGAGGAGAGCCTGGAACAACTGGGCTACTCGGTGAAGCCGCGTCCCTCGATCCTCGACGCCGAGCCCGAGCCCGAGCCCGAGCCCGAGCCGCTCGATCCGTTCGCCGAGTTCGATGGCCTGGCGGCCGAAGGCGCCGCCAATGCGGCCCTTGAACAGGGCCTGGAAGCGCCGCTGGCGGACCTGGTCGACGAACACCCGGCCACCACCGAGGCGGCCGGGGCCGACGAACTGGCCTGGGAGCTGCCGGAGGCCGGCGAGATCAGCCTGGAAGCGGCCGCGGCGGAAGAGCCGCTGCTGGTTTCCGACGACAACTGGACCCTGGCCGAAGCGCAGCCGCTGACGCTGGACGAGCCGGGCGTCGACCTGAGCCTGGACGCGCCACTGGAGACCCTCGAAGCCGCCCCCTTCGGCGAGCCCTTGGCCGACTCCCTGGGCGACTCCTGGACACTGGACAGCCTGACGCCCCCGGACGAGCCGCTGGAGTTCGAAGCGACCCCGCTGGAAACGACCGAGTGGACCCTCGACGAAACCCCGCCCGCGGCCCCGGCGGAGGTGTCGCTGAGCTCCGGCTGGACCCTGGACGACCTGCCGGCGCTGGAAGCCCAGGCCGCGCAGGCCCCGCAGGAACCCGCCGGCGGTGACCTGACCTGGGACCTCGACCTTTCCGCCGACGCTCCGGCCGAGCCGGTGGCCGGCCTGGGCGAATGGAGCCTGGAACCCTTCGCCGAGGACGCGCCCACCGACCCGGCCGGGCTCGCCCCGCTGGAACTCGACGCGTCCCTGCTGGAAGAGCTGCCGGTCCTTGACGACCTGGGCGCCGCCGACACCCTGGAAGCGCTCGACGAGTCCCTGAGCGGCGAAGGGCCGAGCCCCGCCGACCAGGCCTGGGAAGCGCTGGACATGGCCGCCCTCGACTTGCCGGAAGTGCAGCTGCCGAGCGCTCCCGTGGAGGCGCTGCCCGTCGAAAGCGAGCCGCGGCCGCTGTCGCTGGCCGAGGTGATGGCCGCGCCGACCCAGGCGATCAACCCGCCGGCCCGCGAGGTGCCGCCCAGCCTGCTGCCGCCGCCGGCCGACGAAGAGCCGATCGACGAAGAACTGCGCGAGGTCTTCATCGAGGAGGCCGGCGAAGTCCTGGAAACCATCAATGAATACCTGCCGCGCTGGCAGGCCGAGGCCGACGACCGCGAGGCGCTGACCGAGATCCGCCGCGCCTTCCACACCCTCAAGGGCAGCGGGCGCATGGTTCGCGCGCTGGTCATCGGTGAGCTGGCCTGGTCCATCGAGAACCTGCTCAACCGCGTGCTTGACCGCAGCATCTCGAGCACTGCCCCGGTCCTGCAAGTGGTGAACGACGTGGTGGCGCTGATGCCGGCGCTGGTCGAGGAGTTCGCCGCCAGCGCCCAGCGCCAGCGCGACGACGTCGACCTGCTGGCCGCCACCGCCCACGCCCTGGCCAAGGGCGAGCCGGTGCCGCCGCCCGAAGGCGAGAAGGCCGAGACGCCGATCAGCGTGGAACCGGCCTCGGCCGAGGAAAACGCCGGCATGGCGCAACCGGGCGCAAGCGCCGAGGCGGCGCAGCTGGACGAAAGCCTCGACCCGCAGTTGCTGGAAATCTTCCGCAACGAGGCCGAGGCGCACCTGGAAACCCTCGACCGCTTCCTCGCCGATTGCGGCCGCGAACTGCCGCAGCCGGTCACCGACGACCTGCAGCGCGCCCTGCATACGCTCAAGGGCAGCGCGCACATGGCCGGCATCCTGCCGATCGCCGAGATCGCCACGCCGCTGGAGCGGCTGGTGAAGGAATTCAAGACCAACCTGCTGCAGGTGGACCTGCGCGAAGCGGAACTGCTCGGCGAAGCCGGACAACTGCTGCGCGTCGGCCTCGGCCAGCTCGTAGGCGACCAGCCGCTGGCACCGATCGCCGGCAGCGAGGCGCTGCTGGCGCGCATCGCCCAGGTTCACCAGGAGCGCCTGGAAGCCGCCGAGGCCAAGCGCCGCGGCGACACCGGCGAAGGCGGCGATCCGCAGATGCTCGGGGTATTCCTCAGCGAGGGCATGGACATCCTGCTGGACGCCGAGGACCTGCTCGGCCGCTGGCGCCAGCACCCGCAGGAACGCCAGGAACTGGGCGCCCTGCATGACGAACTGACGACCCTGGCGCGTGGCGCGCAGCAGGCCGAACTGCCGCAGATGGCCGAGCTGTGCGAGGCGCTGCTGGCGGTCTACGGCGCCGTGCAGGACGGCCGGCTCAGCGTTGGCGAGGCCTTCTTCAGCGCCGCCGAAGAGGCTCACGAAGCGCTGATCGGGCAGATGGACCAGGTGGCCGCGGCCCTG
Source organism: Pseudomonas citronellolis (assembly GCF_029335315.1). GTDB lineage: Bacteria > Pseudomonadota > Gammaproteobacteria > Pseudomonadales > Pseudomonadaceae > Pseudomonas > Pseudomonas citronellolis_A. The sequence continues at coordinate 21,351 of NZ_JARJLT010000118.1, read as the reverse complement.
CAGGTCAGCGCCTGTCCGCAGCAGATCGACGCCTTGCGTCGCCTGCTTGACGCGCCGCCGCCGGCGCAAGAGGCCGAGCCGGAAATGGCGGTCGAGGAAGCCTTCATCGACCTCGAAAGCCTTACCGCCGACGATTTCCCGCTGGAAGACGAGGAGTTGCTACTCAACCGTCCGACGGCTCCGGAAGACCTCCCCGAGGAGCTGCAGTTGCCGGCCGGCGCGGAGCCGCTCGGGTCGCCCGGCGAAACCGTCGAGCCGCTGGCCGTCGCGCCGGCCCAGGTGCTCGACGAGGAAATGGTGGCGATCTTCCTCGAAGAAGCGGTGGATATTCTCGACAGCGCCGGCCAGGCCCTCAACCAGTGGGCCCAGGCCCCGGACGCGCCGGCGCCGCTGTCGACCCTGCAACGTGACCTGCACACCCTCAAGGGTGGTGCGCGGATGGCCGAGATCCGTGAGATCGGCGACCTCTCCCACGAGCTCGAATCGCTCTACGAAGGCCTGCTGGACCGTCGCTTCCAGGCCAGCCCCGGCCTGGCCACGCTGCTGCACGCCTGCCACGACTGCCTGGCGGTCCAGCTGGAGCAACTGCAGGCCGGGCAAGCGCTGAGCGACCCCGAAGCGTTGATCCAGCGCATCCGCGCGTTCCGGCAGAATCCCGCGGCGGAGTTGGCCGTCCCTCCCGTCGCGCCCCAGCCTGAAGCCGAAGCCGAAGCCGAAGCCGAAGCCGAAGCCGAAGCCGAAGCCGAAGCCGAAGCCGAAGCCGAAGCCGAAGCCGAAGCTCCGGTCGCCGTCGAGCCCGAGGCGGAGTGCCAGCCGGTGGCGGAACTTGAGGCCGAGCCTGAGCCCGAGCAGCCCGTCGAGCCTGAAACCGAGCCTCCGGCCGAGCCCGAGCAGGCGCTCCAGGCCGAAGCCGAGCCGGTCGAAGCGCCGGCCATGCCGCTGGAGGAAATCGACCTCGCCACCTTCCTCCATGAGGCGGAGGTCGAGGGCGATGCCGACCTGCAGCCGGTGCAGGAGCACAGCTTCGAACCGCTGGAAGTGCACGACCAGGAACTGGTGGACATCTTCCTCGAGGAAGGCTTCGACATCCTCGAAAGCGCCGCTGGCGCGTTGCAGCGCTGGATGGGTAACCCCGACAACAGCGTCGAGCTGGAAGCCCTGCAGCGCGACCTGCACACCCTCAAGGGCGGCGCGCGGATGGCCGAGATTCGCCCCATCGGCGACCTCGCCCACGAACTGGAATACCTCTACGAAGGCCTCTGCGGCGGGCGCCTGCGCGCCAGCGACGGACTCTTCACGCTGCTCCAGCGCTGCCATGACCGCCTGGCCGAGATGCTCGACGCCGTGCAGGCGCGTCGCGCCGTGCCCGAAGGCGAGGCGCTGATCGCGGCGATCCGCGACTTCCGCGCGAACCCCGACGAGCAGCTCAGCGTGCCGACCAGCGTCAGCCTGCAGCCGCTCGGCCTGCTGCCCGGCGACGAGGCGGCGGCGGACATCATCGACATCTTCCTCGAAGAAGCCGACGACCTCCTGGAGAACATGGAGCACGCCCTGGGCCGCTGGGACGCCGATGGCGACCACGGTGCCCTCGACGAGCTGCTGCGCATTCTCCACACCCTCAAGGGCGGCGCGCGGCTGGCCGGGCAGAACGCCCTGGGCGACCTGTCCCACGACCTCGAGGAACACCTGACCGACGCCCAGCGCCAGGGCGCGCCCTGGCCCGACAGCCTGCTGCTGGACGTGCAGTCGGGCTTCGACGCCCTGCAGAACGAAGTCGACAAGCTGCGCCAGCAACTCGGTGAGGCGGATGCCGCCGCGGCCGTCGAGGCCGTTGAAGTCGTCGCGCTGCCGTTGCCGGAGATCGAGCCCGAACCTGACCTGCCGGCGCCCACCGCGCCGTTGCTGGCCGCCGGCGCCATCATGGCGGTCGCCGAGGCGCCGCGCACCGAGGCGCCCAAGGTCCTGCCGTTCGTCCGCCGCGCCCAGGAGGCCGCACAGCAGGCCGCCGCGCGCCGCGCGCCGCAGGAGCTGGTGAAAGTGCCAGCGCCGCTGCTGGAGAACCTGGTCAACCTGGCGGGGGAAACCTCGATCTTCCGTGGCCGGGTCGAACAGCAGGTGAGCGACGTCGGCTCGACCCTGTCGGAAATGGACGCCACCATCGAGCGGGTGCGCGACCAGTTGCGTCGCCTCGATACCGAAACCCAGGCGCAGATCCTCTCGCGCCACCAGGCCGACGCCGAGCGCGCCGGCTACGAAGACTTCGACCCGCTGGAGATGGACCGCTACTCGCAACTGCAGCAGCTGTCCCGCGCACTCTTCGAATCGGCCTCCGACCTCTTCGACCTGAAGGAAACCCTGGCGGCCAAGAACCGTGACGCCGAGACCCTGCTGCTGCAGCAGGCGCGGGTCAACACCGAGCTCCAGGAAGGCCTGATGCGCACCCGCATGGTGCCCTTCGACCGCCTGGTGCCGCGCCTGCGGCGCATCGTCCGGCAGGTCGCCGGCGAGCTCGGCAAGCAGGTCGAGTTCATCGTCGGCAACGCCGAAGGGGAAATGGACCGCACCGTGCTCGAACGCATAGTCGCGCCCCTGGAGCACATGCTGCGCAACGCCGTCGACCACGGCATCGAATCCGCCGAGGCGCGCCGCGGCAGCGGCAAGCCGGAAGTCGGCAGCATCCGCCTGAACCTCGGTCGCGAGGGCGGCGATATCCTCCTGACCCTGGCCGACGACGGGGGCGGTATCCGCCTCGACGCGGTGCGCCGCAAGGCCATCGAACGCGGCCTGATGGCGGCCGACGCCGACCTGTCGGATCACGAGGTGCTGCAGTTCATCCTCGAGGCCGGTTTCAGTACCGCAGAGAAGCTCACGCAGATTTCCGGGCGCGGCGTCGGCCTCGACGTGGTCAACGCCGAGGTCAAGCAGCTCGGCGGCTCCATGAGCATCCATTCCGATCCGGGGCAGGGCACCCGCTTCAGCATCCGCCTGCCGTTCACCGTGTCGGTGAACCGCGCGCTCATGGTGCTCTCCGGCGAAGACCTGTACGCGGTGCCGCTGAACACCATCGAAGGCATCGTCCGCGTCTCCCCCTACGAGCTCGAAGCGCTCTACGAGGAGGGCGGCAAGGACGGCCGCGCGCCGCACTTCGAATACGCCGGGCAGGACTACGAGCTGAAATACCTCGGCGACCTGCTGAACAACGGCCAGCAACCCAAGCTGGTCGGGCAGTCGCTGCCGTTGCCGGTGATCCTCGTGCGCTCCGCCGAACACGCGGTGGCGGTGCAGGTGGACGCGCTGGCCGGCTCCCGCGAGATCGTGGTGAAGAGCCTCGGCGCGCAGTTCTCCGGGGTCAGCGGGATTTCCGGCGCGACCATCCTTGGCGACGGTCGCGTGGTGGTGATCCTCGACCTGCTGGCGACCATCCGCGCGCGCCTGGCCAGCCTGGCGCTGCACACCCAGCCGCGTCGCGCGCTGCCCAGCGCGCCACAGGCGGACGGCGAGCAGCAGCGCCCGACCCTGGTCATGGTGGTGGACGACTCGGTCACCGTGCGCAAGGTCACCAGCCGCCTGCTGGAACGCAACGGCATGAACGTGCTGACCGCCAAGGACGGGGTCGACGCCATCGCCCAGCTGCAGGAACACAAGCCCGACATCATGCTGCTGGACATCGAGATGCCGCGCATGGACGGCTTCGAAGTGGCCACCCTGGTGCGCCACGACGAGCGCCTGAAGGACCTGCCGATCATCATGATCACCTCGCGGACCGGCGAGAAGCACCGCGAGCGCGCCCTGGCCATCGGCGTCAACCAGTACCTGGGCAAGCCGTACCAGGAGTCCGAACTGCTCGACAGCATCCACGATCTGGTGAAAGCCCATGTCTGAATCGGCCGGTGCAAGGATCGCGGTAATCGCCGACACCTCGCTGCAGCGCCATGTGCTGCAGCAGGCGCTGTCCGGGCATGGCTACCAGGTGGTGCTCAACGCCGACCCGGGGCGCCTGGACGAAGCACAGCTGGCCGCCTGCGCGCCCGACCTGTGGCTGGTGGACCTGGCCCAGCAGGAAGACTCGCCGCTGCTGGACAACCTGCTGGAGCAGTCCGATGTGCCCGTGCTGTTCGGCGAGGGCCACGCCCCGGAGCGCCTGTCCGAACACTATCCACGCTGGGAACGGCGCCTGGTGGGCAAGCTGCGCCGCCTGGTCGGTGATTCCAGCGCCAGCGTCGGCAAGAGCCTGGAAGCGCTGCTGGCCGAGGCCCAGCGCCCAACCCGCCTGAGCCTGCCGGAAGGCCTGGCGGCCTCGCCGCTGCAGGTTGGCGAGCCGGCGCGCCAGGTCTGGCTGCTGGCCGCCTCGCTGGGCGGCCCGGAGGCGGTCAAGGCGTTCCTCGACGCGCTGCCCGGCGGCCTGCCGCTGGCCTTCGTGTACGCCCAGCACATTGACGCGGCCTTCGAGCAGAACCTGCCCCAGGCCGTCGGTCGTCACAGCCAGTGGCGGGTCACCCCGGCGCGCGGCGACGACTGGCTGCGCTGCGGCGAAGTGATGGTGGCGCCGGTGCGCCAGGAGCTGGGTTTCGCCGAGGACGGCCGGTTGCGCCTGGGCGAGCGGCCCTGGCCGGAACCCTACAGCCCGTCCATCGACCAGCTGATGCTCAACCTCGCCCAGCAGTTCGGTAGCTGCTGCGGAGTGATAGTCTTCAGCGGCATGTGCAGCGACGGCAGCGCCGCCGCAGCCTACGTGCGTCGCCAGGGCGCCGAGATCTGGACCCAGCGCGCCGACAGCTGCGCCTGTTCGAGCATGCCCGACAGCCTCCGCGAAGGCGGCTACAGCACCTTCTCTGCCGACCCGCGGGAGCTCGCCGCGGCTTTGGTCGACTACCTGGCCGCGCAGTGTGCGGCCACTGGAGTGGAGTCATGAGTGACCTTTCCCTGCCACAGGAGTCCGGCGTGAGCGCGGGCTCGGCCAACCTCCCGGCCAAGGACGACAGCCCGGCCAGCCTCACCGGGCTGCTGGTGCCGCTGGCCGATCGCACCCTGCTGTTGCCCAACGTCGCCGTGGCCGAGCTGATTGCCTATCGCGCGCCCCAGGTACAGCCGGGCCTGCCGGCCTGGTACCTGGGCCAGGTGGCCTGGCGCGACCTGCGCCTGCCGCTGCTGTCCTTCGAGGCCGCTTCCGGCGGCGCCGCCCAGATTGGCGCGGGCGCCCGGGTGATAGTGCTGAACGCCCTCGGCGGCCGGCCCCACGTGAAATTCCTCGCCCTGCTCGCCCAGGGCATCCCGCGTTCGGCGAAGGTCGGCCCCGAGCTGGCCCGCGCCGACGCCGAACTGGCGCCGCTGGAGCTGGACGCGGTGAACATCGCCGGCGAACTGGTGCGCATCCCCGACCTGCTGGCGCTGGAGCAGAAGCTCGCCGACGCCGGGCTGATCTGAGCCGGCCATGGCTCTGCGCCACGGCTGGCTGGGCGACGGCGTCGAGGTCGCCAGCGCGGCCCTGAGCGGGCACCGCTTCGACAAGCACAGCCACGACGAATTCGTCATCAGCGCCAACCTGCGCGGCGCCGAGCAGGTCTGGCTGGACGGCCGCACCTTCGCCGCCGGCGCCGGTGACATCACCCTCTACAACCCGGGGCAGATCCAGGGTGGCGGCGCCGCCGACGGCGAGCCCTGGCGCTTCGTCAGCCTGTACCTGCCGGAGGCGGCGCTGGCCGAGAGCCTCGGCCTGGCCCGCGTGGCCTTCGAGCGGCCCTTGCTGCAACAGCCGGCGCTGGCCGGGGAGCTGGCCGCGGCGGTGGAGCTGGCGCTGAGCGGCGACGTTTTCCTGCGCGAACGCGGCGAGGAGCGCCTGACCCTGCTGCTGGCGGAGCTGGCGCGCCACGCCGGCACCCGCCCGCCGGCGGCGACGGCACTGGGGCGGCGGCCGGTGGACCGGTTGCAGGAGCTGCTCGCGGCGAACCTCGCCGAGCCGCTCGGCCTCGACGCCATGGCCGCCCAGGTGCAGGTGTCGAAATTCCATCTGCTGCGCGCCTTCAAGCAGCACACCGGCCTGAGTCCCAGGCAATGGGCGATGCAGCTGCGCACCCGGCGCGCCCTGGCGCTGTTGCGCGCCGGCCGGCCGGTGGGGGAGGTGGCTCACGCCCTGGGCTTCGCCGACCAGAGCCACCTGACACGCTACTTCAGCAACGCCTACGGCATCAGTCCGGGGCGCTACCAGCGGGCCCTGCGCGGCTGAACGCCCGCGCAATCCGGTTCAAGTTTTTTCCCGGCGCCGCGTCGACAATGGGCGCCAGGTCCCTTGTTGGAGTTTCGCCGTGCTCACCATCTTCCTCGCCGCCCTGCTGTTCGGCTTCGCGTTCAATGTCTCGCCCGGGGCGGTGTTCAGCGAGACGTTGCGGCGCGGCCTCACCGGCGGCTTCCGCCCGGCGCTGCTGGTGCAGTTCGGCTCGCTGATCGGTGACGCGGTCTGGGCCCTGGCCGGGCTCACCGGCCTGGCCTTGCTGCTGGCCCACGAGGAGGTGCGCGTGCCGCTGACCATCGCCTGCGCCGCGTACCTGGCCTGGCTCGGCGTGCAGGGCCTGCGCGATGCGTGGAAGCCGCCGCTGGACAATCTGGAAGCGGCCACCAGCGCCGGCAACGCCTTCGCCTCGGGGGCGGCCATCTCCCTGTCGAACCCGAAGAACGTGGTCTATTGGGGGGCGCTCGGCAGTGCCCTGGCCGGCATCGTCGAAGGGGCGCCGAGCCAGGCGCAGTCGCTGGTGTTCTTCGCCGGTTTCATGCTCTCGTCGCTGATCTGGTGCTTCGTCTGCGCGGCGCTGGTGGACTGGCTGCGGCGCAACACCTCGCTGTTCTGGCACCGGGTCAGCTACGCCGGCTGCGGCCTGCTCCTGCTCGGCCTGGCCGGCCTGGCCCTGCGCGGGCTCTGAGGGTGCACGCCGCGCGCGTCTGCCCGATGGGCGCCGGCGTACCGGCCGACGGCGAATAGGTTATGCGCCCTAGGGGAACTCGTGCGCCTGCCCGTAGGGCGCATAACGCCTACGGCGTTATCCGCCATCGCCGGCGCTCCGGCCAACAGGGAGGCACGGCCGCAGGAGCGGAGGTTGTCCGCGATAGCCGGGCTGCCTCAGAAATCGCCCCACAGCTGCTGCGCCACGCTCAACGCCACCACCGGCGCCGTCTCGGTGCGCAGCACCCGTGGCCCCAGGCGCGCCGCGTGGAAGCCGGCGGCCTTGGCCTGCTCGACTTCGGCGTCGCTGAGGCCGCCTTCCGGGCCGATGAGGAACGCCAGGCTGGCCGGGCGGGCGTGGCTGGCCAGGGGGTCGGCCACCGGGTGCAGCACCAGCTTCAGCTCGGCGTCGCTGGCCTGCAGCCACTCGGCCAGGGTCAGGGGCGCGTTGATCTGCGGCAGCACCGAGCGGCCGCACTGCTCGCAGGCGCTGATCGCGATCTGCCGCCAGTGCGCGGTGCGCTTGTCGGCGCGCTCGTCTTTCAGGCGCACTTCGCAGCGCTCGCTGACGATCGGGGTGATTTCCGTGGCGCCCAGTTCGGTGGCCTTCTGGATCGCCCAGTCCATCCGTTCGCCGCGCGACAGGCCCTGGCCCAGGTGGATGCGCAGGGGCGACTCGGCGAGGCCGGCGAAGCTCTCGCGCAGCTCGACGCGGACGCTCTTCTTGCCCACCTCGACGAGTTCGCCGAGGAACTCCTGGCCGGAGCCGTCGAACAGCTGCACCGGGTCGCCGGCGGCGTGCCGCAGCACGCGGCCGATGTAGTGGGCCTGGGCCTCGGGCAGGTCGTGCTGGCCGAGGGACAGGGGGGCGTCGATGAAGAAGCGGGAAAGGCGCATAGGGGCGGCTGCAGGCGGCGAGTGGAAAGCGCCAAGCTTAAAGCTTTCAGCCTGGCGCTTGTAGCCGCCGGCGCGCCTCAGCCCGGATCGCGATGGTCGGGGAAGCGCTGGCTGACCGCCACGCTGACACTGTCGCGGGTGGCGATGTCGATGCCTTCGCTGGCCACCTCGGCGAGGAAATCGATTTCCTCCGGGGTGATCACGTAGGGCGGCAGGAAGTACACCACGTTGCCCAGCGGGCGCAGCATCGCGCCACGTTCCAGGGCGTGCTGGTAGACCTTCAGGCCACGGCGCTCCTGCCACGGGAAGGGCGCGCGGCTGGTCTTGTCCTGGACCATCTCGATGGCCAGGGCCATGCCGGTCTGGCGGATCTCGGCGACGTGCGGGTGCCCGGCCAGGTGTGCGGTGGCTGAGGCCATGCGCGCGGCCAGGGCCTTGTTGGCCTCGATGACGTTGTCCTGCTCGAAGATGTCCAGGGTCGCCAGGGCCGCGGTGCAGGCCAGCGGGTTGCCGGTGTAGGTGTGTGAGTGGAGGAAGGCGCGCAGGGTCGCGTAGTCGTCGTAGAACGCCTGGTAGACCTTGTCGGTGGTCAGTACCGCGGCCATCGGCAGGTAGCCGCCGGTCAGCGCCTTGGACAGCACCAGGAAGTCCGGGGTGATGCCGGCCTGCTCGCAGGCGAACATGCTGCCGGTGCGGCCGAAGCCGACGGCGATCTCGTCGTGGATCAGGTGCACGCCGTAGCGGTCGCAGGCCTCGCGCAGCAGCTTGAGGTACACCGGGTGGTACATGCGCATGCCGCCGGCGCCCTGGATCAGCGGCTCGACGATCACCGCCGCGACTTCGTGGTGGTGCTGCTCCAGGGTGCGCTCCATGTGCTCGAACATGGCCCGCGAGTGGGCTTCCCAGGACTCGCCCTCGGCGCGCAGGTAGCAGTCCGGGCTGGGCACCTTGAGGGTGTCGAGCAGCAGCGACTTGTAGGTCTCGGTGAACAGCGCCACGTCGCCGACCGACATGGCCGCCACCGTCTCGCCGTGGTAGCTGTTGGTCAGGGTGACGAAGCGCTGCTTGGCCGGCTGGCCGTTGTTCTGCCAGTAGTGGTAGCTCATCTTCAGCGCCACCTCGATGCCCGAGGAGCCGTTGTCCGCGTAGAACACCCGGGTCAGGCCCTCGGGCGTCAGGCGCACCAGGCGCTCGGACAGCTCGACTACCGGCTGGTGGGTGAAGCCGGCGAGGATCACGTGCTCCAGCTGGTCCACCTGGTCCTTGATGCGCTGGTTGATGCGCGGGTTGGCGTGGCCGAACACGTTGACCCACCAGGAGCTGACCGCGTCCAGGTAGCGCTTGCCCTCGAAATCCTCCAGCCACACGCCCTTGCCGCGGCGGATCGGGATGACCGGCAGGCGTTCGTGGTCTTTCATCTGGGTGCAGGGGTGCCAGAGCACTTCCAGGTCGCGCTGCATCCACTCGGCGTTCAGGCCCATGGCGGGTCTCCTCTCGATACGTCGGGCAAGCCTATGCAATGGGAAGTGGACGGACAAGGCGCGCGCCGCGACACACGGCAGAGCCCGGCATCTGGCCGGCCATGGGGCGCTGTCGTATGCTGCGCGCCTTCGCACCATGTTGGGGGATGCACGATGAAAATGGGATGGCTGCGCACGGCGTCGTTGCTGGCGCTGGCGGCGTTCAGCGCGATCGCGCTGGGCAAGGACAAACAACCGACGGCCATCGTGGTCGGCGGCGGCCTGGCGGGCCTCAGCGCCGCCTATGAACTGCAGCAGGCCGGCTGGCAGGTGACCCTGCTCGAAGCCAAGCCGCAGATCGGCGGGCGCTCGGGGCTTGCCACCAGCGAATGGCTGGGCAACGCCAAGGCCCAGCCGACCCTCAACGGCTACCTCGACACCCTCAAGGTGAAGTCGGTGCCGGCGCCGGAATTCGTGCGCACCCCCAGCTATCTGATCGACGGCGTCTACTACTCCTCCGCCGACCTGAAGCAGAAGATGCCGACCGTGGCCGCCGACCTCGAGCGCTTCGAGAAGTCGCTGAACGACCTCTCCGCCTCCATCGACGACCCGCTCAACCCGCTGGCCAACAAGACCCTGTTCGCCCTCGACCAGCTCAACGTCGCGCGCTGGCTGGACAAGCTGAACCTGTCGCCGACCGCGCGCCTGCTGGTCAACCAGCGCATCCGCTCGCACTACGACGAGCCGTCGCGCCTGTCGCTGCTGTACCTCGCCCAGCAGGGCCGGGTCTACCGCAACGTCGATGACCGCGACCTGCGCGCCGCGCGCCTGCCCGGCGGCAGCCCGGTACTGGCCGAGGCCTTCGTCAAGCAGTTGAAGACCATCAAGACCAACGCCCGCGTCAGTGCCATCGTCCAGGACAAGGACGGCGTCACCGTCAAGGCTGGCGCCACCGGCTACAGCGCCGACTACGCGGTGCTCGCGGTGCCGCTGCGCGCCCTCGGCCAGATCCAGCTGACCCCCGGCCTGAACGCCAGGCAGCAGGAAGCGCTGAAAAACACCAACTACGGCTGGCGCGACCAGATTCTGCTGAAGTTCAAGCGCCCGGTGTGGGACGACAAGTCGCGCCTGTCCGGCGAGATCTACAGCGACCAGGGCCTGGGCATGATCTGGGTCGAGCCCGCGCTCAAGGGCGGCGCCAACGTGCTGATCAACCTGTCCGGCGACAACGCCCGCGTGCTGCAGGCCTTCGGCGACCGGCAGATGGTCGACCAGGTGCTGATCCGCATGAACAAGTTCTATCCGAAGATGCGTGGCGCCTACTCCGGCTACGAGATGCGCCGCTACAGCACCGACGCTAGCACCGGCGGTTCCTACCTGGCCTACGGCCCGGGGCAGATCAGCCGCTTCTGGCGCGCCTGGGAACAGCCGCTGCCGCGCGTGGCCTTCGCCGGCGAACACACCGACGCGCTCTATCCGGGCACCATCGAGGGCGCCCTGCGCAGCGGCAAGCGCGCCGCCGCCCAGCTGCGCGACCTGGCGGCCGGCAAGAGCATCGTCGTCGACACCCCGGCCAAGCCCGCCGAGGCGGCGGCCGCCGCGCCGGCCGCGGCCGAGGGTGGCAAGAAGAAGGGCGCCATGTCCTGGCTCACCGATATGTTCTGAGGCGCGCAACGCCGCCTGGAACACCGAAGGGGCGCCGCGAGGCGCCCCTTTTTCTTTGTGCGTCGAATAGAAGCAGGTGGCGGGGTGTTATGCGCAAGAGCCCCCGCGGAGGCTCTGGAATGGTCATTAGCCAGCGAAGCTATCTTGTGAATCGATGTTTCAAAGCAGAAATTTCCACTTTTACTCGATGGATTTGCCGCTAGGCTAACCGCTCGGCTTTTTCAGGAAACCTCTCGATGCAATGGCGTAACTCGCCCTCCCGCTACGGACTGGTCAGCATCTTCCTGCACTGGGGCAGCGCCCTGGTGGTCTTCGGCCTGTTCGGCCTGGGCCTGTGGATGCGCACCCTGGACTACTACGACACCTGGTACCACCGCGCCCCGGAAATCCACAAGAGCATCGGCATCCTGCTGGCCATCGCGCTGCTCGCCCGCGTCGCCTGGCGCTTCCTCAGCCCGTCGCCGCCGGCTCCGGCCAACCACAGCGCGCTGGTGAAAAAGGCCAGCAAGCTCGGGCACCTGGCCCTGTACCTGCTGCTGTTCGCGGTGATCATCGCCGGCTACCTGATTTCCACCGCCGAGGGCAAACCCATCAGCGTGTTCGGCTGGTTCAACGTACCGCCGACCCTCAGCGGGCTGCCCGAACAGGCCGACACGGCCGGCGCCATCCACCTGTACCTCGCCTGGGGCCTGGTGGTGTTCGCCGTGCTGCACGCCCTGGCGGCGTTCAAGCACCACTTCCTCGACCGTGATGCGACCCTGACGCGCATGCTCGGCCGTTCCACGGACTGACCCCACCAAACACCATACGGAGATCACCATGCTGAAGAAGACCTTCGCCGCCCTGGCCCTGGGCACCGCACTGTTCGGCGCCGGCCAGGCCATGGCCGCGGACTACAAGATCGACAAGGAAGGCCAGCACGCCTTCATCGAGTTCCGCATCAAGCACCTGGGCTACAGCTGGCTGTACGGCCGTTTCGACGATTTCGACGGCGCCTTCACCTTCGACGAGAAGAACCCGGCCGCCGACAAGGTCAAGGTGACCATCAACACCAACAGCGTGAACACCAACCACGCCGAGCGTGACAAGCACCTGCGCAGCCCGGACTTCCTCAACGTCGGCAAGAACCCGAGCGCCACCTTCGAGTCCACCGGCGTGAAGGCCGAGGGCAAGAACGCCGAGATCACCGGCAACCTGACCCTGAACGGCGTGACCAAGCCGGTCACCATCAAGGCCGAGCTGATCGGTCAGGGCGACGACCCCTGGGGCGGTTACCGCGCCGGCTTCCTCGGCACCACCACGCTCAAGCTGAAGGACTTCAACATCCAGCGCGACCTCGGCCCGGCTTCCCAGGAAGTCGAGTTGACGCTGTCTGTGGAGGGGGTGCGTCAGTAAGACGCAGCCACAGCGAAACGCCGGCGCAAGCCGGCGTTTTCGTTACTGCGGCAGCTGTTCCTGGGCTTCCAGGCAGCGTCGCAGCAGATGGGCCATGATCTGTTGTTCCTCGGCGTCGAGCGGCGCAAACAGCTTGTCATGGGTGCACGCCAGAATCGTCTGGGCCTGGGCGTGGACGCCCTTGCCGGCGTCGGTGAGGAACAGCTGGAAGCTGCGCTGGTCACCCGGATTGCGCTCGCGCCGGACCAGGCCGCGGCTCTCCATCTCGCGGACCTTGCGGGTGATCAACGCCTTGTCGCGGCACATCTGCCGACCGACGTCCTGCAGGTTCAGGCCCTCGGCCTCGCCGATCAGCTCCAGCAGGCGGATGTCCGGCGGCGCGAGGTCGATGCCTTGGGCGAGCAGACCCATCTGCAGTTGGCTGCGCAGATGCTCGAAAAGTGCCATCAGGTGCTCTGGCAGGTCGGGATTCACGGGTTCGCTCATGGCCTTGAAGGGGTAAACGGAATGTAAAGCCGATTGATCGGCCTGGGCATTTTCCTTATTTTAGTTGATGCTATCAACTTTATAAGAAAAGCCGCTCACGCCCAACGGGAAGTCGCACGCGGAACGCAGGCCCAATGGCTAAATCGTTTCAGTGGTTTTCCGGCCAGGCTTTCGGACATTTACAAACAAACCTGAATGTAAGTATTTTGCCAGCCTTTCCGGCCCGGCTGCCTGCCGTGGTGCCGGTCGCTTTCGCTTACGAGGACAACGATATGCAACGAACGCCAGCCAAGCGCGCTCTGGTCCCGGCCCTGCTCGTCGCCATGGCGACCCTTGCCGGCTGCGGCAAGAGCGAGGCCCCGCAGCAGGCGCAGATCCCCGAGGTCGGGGTGGTGACCCTGCAGGCCCAGACAGTGCCGCTGAGCACCGAGCTGCCCGGTCGCACCACGGCGTTCCGGGTGGCCGAAGTACGCCCGCAGGTCAACGGCATCATCCTCAAGCGCCTGTTCAAGGAAGGCAGCGACGTCAAGGAAGGCCAGCAGCTCTACCAGATCGACCCGGCCACCTACGACGCTACCCTGCAGAGCGCCAAGGCCAACCTGATGTCCACCCAGCAGCAGGCCGAGCGCTACAAGCTGCTGGTCGCCGACGAGGCGGTGAGCAAGCAGCAGTACGCCGACGCCCAGGCCGCCGCGCTGCAGGCCAAGGCCAGCGTCGACCAGGCGCAGATCAACCTGCGCTATACCAAGGTGCTGTCGCCCATCTCCGGACGCATCGGCCGTTCCGCCGTCACCGAGGGCGCCCTGGTCAGCAACGGCCAGAGCACCGCCATGGCCACCGTGCAGCAGCTGGACCCGATCTACGTCGACGTCACCCAGCCGTCCACCGCGATGCTGCGCCTGCGCCGCGAGCTGGCTGCCGGCAACCTGCAGAAGGCCGGCGACAACGCCGCCAAGGTCAAGCTGTTCCTCGAGGATGGTTCGGCCTACCCGGTGGAAGGCAAGCTGGAGTTCTCCGAGGTGTCGGTCGACCAGGGCACCGGCTCGGTGACCGTCCGCGCGATCTTCCCCAACCCCAAGCATGAGCTGCTGCCGGGCATGTTCGTCCACGCGGTGCTGCAGGAAGGCGTTCGCGACAAGGCCATCCTCGCGCCACAACAGGGCGTCACCCGCGACCTGCGCGGCCTGCCCACCGCCCTGGTGCTGAGCGCCGACGACAAGGTCGAGCTGCGCAACATCAAGACCGACCGCACCGTTGGCGCCTACTGGCTGGTCACCGACGGCCTGAAGCCCGGCGATCGCCTGATCACCGAAGGCCTGCAGTTCGTCCAGCCCGGCGTCAAGGCCAAGGCCGTGCCGGCGAAGAACGTCGCTCCCGCGGCCGGCGCCGACAAGCCCGCCGACTCGGGCAGCCAGGGTTAACCAAGGGGTTTCGCAATGTCGAAGTTTTTCATTGACCGGCCGATCTTCGCCTGGGTTATCGCCCTGGTGATCATGCTGGCCGGCGGGTTGTCGATCCTCAACCTGCCGGTGAACCAGTACCCGGCCATCGCCCCGCCGGCGGTCGCCATCCAGGTCAGCTACCCGGGCGCTTCCGCCGAAACCGTGCAGGACACCGTGGTACAGGTGATCGAGCAGCAGATGAACGGTCTCGACCATCTGCGCTACATCTCCTCGGAGAGCAACTCCGACGGCAGCATGACCATCACCGTGACCTTCGACCAGGGCACCAGCCCGGACATCGCCCAGGTCCAGGTCCAGAACAAGCTGCAGCTGGCCACGCCGCTGCTGCCGCAGGAAGTGCAGCAGCAGGGTATCCGTGTGACCAAGGCGGTGAAGAACTTCCTGATGGTCGTGGGCATCGTCTCCGAAGACGGCAGCCTGACCAAGGAAGACCTGTCGAACTACATCGTCTCGAACATCCAGGACCCGCTGTCGCGGACCGCCGGTGTCGGCGACTTCCAGGTGTTCGGTTCGCAGTACGCCATGCGCATCTGGCTGGACCCGGCCAAGCTCAACAGCTTCCAGCTGACGCCGAACGACGTGGTCACCGCCGTGCAGGCGCAGAACGTGCAGATATCCTCCGGCCAGCTGGGCGGCCTGCCCGCGGTCAAGGGTCAGCAGCTCAACGCCACCATCATCGGCAAGACCCGCCTGCAGAGCGCCGAGCAGTTCGACCAGATCCTGCTGAAGGTCAACACCGACGGCTCCCAGGTGCGCCTGAAGGATGTCGCCGATGTTTCCCTGGGTGGCCAGGACTACAGCATCAACGCGCAGTTCAACGGCAAGCCGGCCTCGGGTATCGCCATCAAGCTGGCCACCGGCGCCAACGCGCTGGACACCGCCAAGGCGATCCGCGAGACCATCGGCCGCCTGCAGACCTTCATGCCGCAGGGCATGAAGGTGGTCTATCCGTACGACACCACCCCGGTGGTTTCCGCTTCCATCCATGAAGTGGTCAAGACCCTGGGCGAGGCGATCCTCCTCGTGTTCCTGGTGATGTACCTGTTCCTGCAGAACTTCCGCGCCACCCTGATCCCGACCATCGCCGTCCCGGTGGTGCTGCTGGGTACCTTCGGCGTGCTGGCGGCGTTCGGCTTCTCGATCAACACCCTGACCATGTTCGGCATGGTGCTGGCCATCGGCTTGCTGGTGGACGACGCCATCGTGGTGGTGGAGAACGTCGAGCGGGTGATGGCCGACGAGGGCCTGCCGCCCAAGGAGGCGGCGCGCAAGTCCATGGGGCAGATCCAGGGCGCGCTGGTGGGCATCGCCATGGTGCTCTCGGCGGTGTTCCTGCCGATGGCCTTCTTCGGCGGCTCCACCGGGGTGATCTACCGGCAGTTCTCCATCACCATCGTCTCGGCCATGGCCCTGTCGGTGCTGGTGGCGCTGATCCTCACCCCGGCACTCTGCGCCACCATGCTCAAGCCCGTCGCCAAGGGCGACCACGGCGAGCACAAGCGTGGTTTCTTCGGCTGGTTCAACCGCAAGCTCCAGGACACCACCCACGGCTACGAGCGTGGCGTGACCTCGATCCTCAAGCACCGCGCGCCCTACCTGCTGGTGTACCTGGTGATCGTGATCGGCATGGCCTGGCTGTTCACCCGCATCCCCACCTCGTTCCTTCCCGACGAGGACCAGGGCGTGCTCTTCGCCCAGGTGCAGACGCCGGCCGGTTCTTCCGCCGAGCGCACCCAGCGGGTGGTCGACCAGATGCGCGAATACCTGCTGGACAAGGAAGGCCAGGCGGTCAACTCGATCTTCACCGTCACCGGCTTCAACTTCGCCGGTCGCGGCCAGAGCTCGGGCATGGCGTTCATCATGATGAAACCCTGGGACGAGCGCCCGGGCTCGGAGAACAGCGTGTTCGCCGTGGCCCAGCGCGCCCAGCAGCACTTCTTCAGCTTCAAGGACGCGATGGTGTTCGCCTTCGTGCCGCCGTCGGTGCTGGAGCTGGGTAACGCCGTGGGCTTCGACATCTTCCTGCAGGACCAGGCCGGCGTCGGCCACGAAGTCCTGGTGCAGGCGCGCAACAAGTTCCTCCAGCTCGCCGCGCAGAGCCCCGTGCTGCAACGCGTGCGTCCCAACGGCCTGAACGACGAGCCGCAGTACCAGCTGCTGATCGACGACGAGAAGGCCAGCGCGCTCGGCGTGTCCCTGGCGGACATCAACAGCACCATCTCCATCGCCTGGGGTTCGAAGTACATCAACGACTTCATCGACCGCGGCCGGGTGAAGAAGGTCTACGCCCAGGGCCAGCCCAACGCACGGATGAGCCCGGAAGACCTGGCCAAGTGGTACGTGCGCAACAGCAGCGGCGAGATGGTGCCCTTCACCGCCTTCGCCACCGGCAAGTGGAGCTACGGTTCGCCCAAGCTCGCGCGCTACAACGGTGTGCCGGCCATGGAAATCCTCGGTGAGCCGGCCCCGGGCCGCAGTACCGGTGAGGCCATGGCGGCGGTCGAGGAGATCGTCAAGCAGCTGCCCAAGGGCGTCGGCTACTCCTGGACCGGCCTGTCCTACGAGGAACGCCTGGCCGGCTCGCAGACCACCGCGCTGTTCGCGCTTTCGGCGATCGTGGTGTTCCTCTGCCTGGCGGCGCTGTACGAGAGCTGGTCGATCCCGTTCTCGGTGATGCTGGTGGTGCCCCTGGGGATCATCGGTGCGCTGTTGGCGACCTCCATGCGCGGCCTGTCCAACGACGTGTTCTTCAAGGTCGGCCTGCTGACCACCATCGGCCTGTCGGCGAAGAACGCCATCCTGATCGTGGAGTTCGCCAAGGAACTCCACGAGCGCGAGGGCAAGCCCATCGTCGAGGCGGCCATCGAAGCCTGCCGCCTGCGTCTGCGCCCGATCGTCATGACCTCGCTGGCATTCATCCTCGGCGTGGTGCCCCTGGCGATTTCCACCGGCGCCGGTTCCGGCAGCCAGCACGCCATCGGTACCGGCGTGATTGGCGGCATGGTCACCGCGACCGTGCTGGCGATCTTCTGGGTGCCGTTGTTCTATGTGGTGGTCAGCACCCTGTTCAAGGACAAGACGTCCAAGGAACAGGCGGCCGCCGAGAAGGGGCATTGATATGAGAAAGTCCTTACTCTCCCTGGCCCTGGCGGCAGCCGCACTGTCCGGCTGCTCGCTGATCCCGGACTACCAGCGCCCCGAGGCGCCGGTAGCCCAGGCCTACCCCCAGGGCCCGGCCTACACCGGCGCCCAGGGCGCCGGCGGCGCTGCCGCCGCCGACCTCGACTGGCAGAACTTCTTCAGCGACCCGCAACTGCGGCGCCTGGTCGAAGTGGCCCTGGACAACAACCGTGACCTGCGCGTCGCCGCGTTGAACGTCGAGGCCTACCAGGCGCAGTACCGCATCCAGCGCGCCGAGCTGTTCCCGGCGGTCAGCGCCGACTTCGCCGGCTCGCGCCAACGCCTGCCGTCGCGGGTGTCGACCACCGGCGACTCGATGATCAGCAGCCAGTACGGCGCGACCCTGGGCGTCACCGCCTGGGAAGTCGACCTCTTCGGCCGTCTGCGCAGCCTGCGCGACCAGGCCCTGGAACAGTACCTGGCGACCGAGGAAGCGCGCCGCAGCACCCAGACCGCGCTGGTGGCCAACGTCGCCAACGCCTACCTGACGCTGCGCGCCGACCAGGCCCAACTGCAGCTGACCCGCGAC
Source organism: Pseudomonas citronellolis (assembly GCF_029335315.1). Classification (GTDB taxonomy): domain Bacteria; phylum Pseudomonadota; class Gammaproteobacteria; order Pseudomonadales; family Pseudomonadaceae; genus Pseudomonas; species Pseudomonas citronellolis_A. Next base: position 3,342 of record NZ_JARJLT010000118.1, on the reverse strand, counting down.
ACCCTGGCGACCTACCAGAAGACCTACGACCTGACCAAGCGCAGCAACGAGGTCGGCGTGGCCTCGGCCCTCGACCTGCGCCAGGCGCAGACCTCGGTGGAAAGCGCGCGGGCGACTCTGGCGCAGTACACCCGCCTGGTGGCGCAGGACCAGAACGCCCTGACCCTGCTGCTCGGCAGCGGCCTGCCGGCCGACCTGCCGCAAGGCCTGGGCCTGGAACAGCAGATGCTCGCCGAAGTGCCGGCGGGGCTGCCGTCCGACCTGCTGCAGCGGCGCCCGGACATCCTCGAGGCCGAGCACCAGCTCAAGGCGGCCAACGCCAGCATCGGCGCGGCGCGCGCGGCCTTCTTCCCGAGCATCAGCCTGACCGCCAACGCGGGCAGCCTGAGCCCGGACCTGTCCGGCCTGTTCGACGGCGGTTCGGGTACCTGGCTGTTCAAGCCGTCCATCAGCCTGCCGATCTTCAACGCCGGCAGCCTGAAGGCCAGCCTGGACCTGGCCAAGGTGCAGAAGAACATCCAGGTGGCGCAGTACGAGAAAGCCATCCAGACGGCCTTCTCGGAAGTCGCCGACGGCCTGGCCGCGCGCGGGACCTACAGCGACCAGCTGACCGCCCAGCGCGCCCTGGTCAAGGCCAGCGACGAGTACTACCGCCTGGCCGACAAGCGCTACCGCACCGGCGTGGACAACTACCTGACCCTGCTCGACGCCCAGCGCTCGCTGTTCAGCGCCCAGCAGCAGTTGATCACCGACCGCCTGAACCAGCTCACCAGCGAGGTGAACCTGTACAAGGCGCTCGGCGGTGGCTGGCAGGAAAGCACCGCGCAGCAACAGTCGAAGCCGCAGCCCAAGGGCTGAGGCCTCGACCAACGAAAACGCCGCCCTTCGGGGCGGCGTTTTTTTGTGCGGGACGAGCCGAAGGCGCTGGTGTTCCCGGTACGTCATCCCCGCGAACGCGGGGCCCCAGTGCCTCACGCCCCGGAGCGTAGGGCGAATAACCGTTCGCGGTTATCCGCCGCCGGCCGGAACATCGATGCCCGGGTACAACGGCGGATAACGCCATAGGCGTTATGCGCCCTACGGGAACGCTGTGGCTTATAGCGCGGTGCTTTGTCCCGCCGGGCGGATGTCGTGGTCGGCCAGCCAGTCCAGGGCGCATTCGCGCAGGCGTTCGCCCTGGTAGAGGTACCAGGCCTGGAGCAGCTCGGGGTAGCCCATGAGCACGTGGCGGAAGGCCTTGAAGGGCTTGCGGCCTTCCAGCGCCGAGGCCAGGGCGGCGTAGGCGTGGGGCTCGCCGACCTCGCGCAGGTAGTCGCGCATCAGTTCCAGGGATTCGCGGCTGCTCAGCGGCTCGATCGGCAGCAGGCGCTCCGGGTCCTGTTCCAGCAGGAGCAGCAGGTCCGGGTCTGGGTAGTCGGTCAGCAGCGGCACCACCTGGCCGCTGCCCAGGTCCAGGTAGTGCTCGATGTCGCTGGTGTCGAGGGCGAAGGCGAGTTCGTCGAGGTCGATGGTCATCGGGCGCATGGTCGTTCTCCCTGGTTCGAGAGCCCCAGCCTAGCCCATGCGCGGCCTTCCTGTCCGCTGCATTCCTGTTACAGGCGGAAGCGCCCGACCTGGCCTTGCAGGTCGCCGCCCAGGCGCGCCAGCTCGTTGCTCGAGGCGGCGGTCTGTTCGCTGGCGGCGGCCGATTGCTCGGCGATGTCGCGGACCTGGCCGACGCTGCGGCTGATCTCGGCGGCGACGCTGCTCTGCTGCTCGGCGGCCGAGGCGATCTGCAGGTTCATGTCCTGGATCTGCGCCACCGTACGGGCGATGCCGGCCAGGGCCTCGCCCGCGCGGCGGGTCAGTTCCACGGAGTTGCCGGTCAGCTCGCGGCTGTCGTCCATGCAGCGGGCGGCGTCTTCGGCGCCCTTCTGCAGGGCGGCGATCAGCGCCTCGATCTCGGCGGTGGACTGCTGGGTGCGCTGGGCCAGCGCGCGCACCTCGTCGGCCACCACCGCGAAACCGCGCCCGGCCTCGCCGGCGCGGGCGGCCTCGATGGCGGCGTTGAGCGCCAGCAGGTTGGTCTGCTCGGCCACCGACTTGATCACGTCGAGCACGCTGCCGATCTTCTCGCTGTCGCCACGCAGGCGCCCCATGGCCTGGGTGGAGCGCTCCACCTCGGCGGCCAGGTGATCGATCTGGACCATGGCCTGGCCCACCACCTGCTCGCCTTCGCGGGCCTGGTTGTCGGCCTGGCGCGCGGCCCCGGAAGCCTGTTCGGCGTTGCGCGCGACTTCCTGCACGGTGGCGGCCATTTCCTCGATGGCGCTGGCCACCTGTTCGGTTTCCAGGCGCTGGCTGTCGACCCCGGCGCGGGTCTGTTCGGTGACCGCGGACAGCTCGTCGGCGGCGGTGGCCAACTGGCCGACGCTGCCGCCGATGTGGCCGATCAGCTCGCCCAGGCTGTCGCGCATGCGCAGCATGGTGCGTTGCAGCTGGCCGAGTTCGTCGCGGCGTTGCAGGTGCAGGTCGCCGTTCAGGCCGCGTGACAGGTCGCCCTCGGCGATGCGCTCGGCCAGGGTCAGCGATTCATGCAGCGGGCGCACGATCTGGCGGTTGATGGCCCACACCGAGAGGGCGCCGAAGAACAACGCGAACAGGGCGATGTAAGCCTGGTGCCACTTGGCCTGGCTGGCGGCGGCGTCGCGCTGGCGCAGGCCCTCGTCCATCAGCGCGGCGCTGGCGCGGAACAGCGCTTCGGCGCGGCCGTCGAGGCCGTCGAGGCCGGCGTTGGCCTGCCCGCGCTGCTGGGCGTCGGCGCGCAGCAGCTCGTCGGCGCCCTGGGCGTAGGCGGACAGCGCCTGGCGCAGGTCGTCCAGGCGCGGCCCGGCGAGGCCGTCGCGGGCCAGGCGCTCGCTGCCGCTTTGCAGGTCGTTCAGTTGCGAGCGCAGGCGCTGGGCCTGTTCCGCGCTGCCTTCGAGCTGGTAGCGCAGGCGCGCCAGCTCGGCCTGGTGGGCGCCGCCGTCGAGCTGGCCGATGTGGGTCAGGCGCTCGCTGTGGACGCTCTGGTCATCCAGGCCGTCGATGCCGCCGAGCAGCACCAGCAGGGTCAGCAACAGGCAGATGCCGAAGCCCACGGCCAGCTTCAGGCTGACATTCATGCGGCCGAGCTGAAGGACGAGCCAATCGTACATGTCGAATACTCCAGGCAGACAAAGCCCCGGAAGCGGGCCCCGGAGCCGAAAATGGCGAACGTTGGGTCGATCTTGTGGTGAAGCAGGCGAGGAGTTTTCTCTGGACGCATCTGCGTGCGTCCCTGCTTATCGGCGATCGGGCGCGGAACTTCAATGCCGGGCGCGG
>NZ_JARJLT010000117.1 GCF_029335315.1 Pseudomonas citronellolis | reverse complement strand
GGGCCCGGCAGCCGGGCCCTGCGACCGTTCGTCAGTGGGCTTCGTCCCAGTTCGCGCCGCTGCCGGTCTCGACGATGAGCGGCACCGCCAGTTGCGCCGCCGAGCCCATCAGCTCGCGCAGTTTCGCCGCCACGTCCTCGAGCAGCTCCTCGCGCACCTCCAGCACCAGTTCGTCGTGTACCTGGAGGATGACCCGCGCGTCGACGCCGCTGGCCTGCAGCCAGTCGTCCACGGCGACCATGGCGCGCTTCATGATGTCCGCCGCGGTGCCCTGCATCGGTGCGTTGATCGCGGTGCGCTCGGCGGCCTTGCGCATCACGGCGTTCTTCGAGGCGATTTCCGGCAGGTACAGGCGGCGGCCGAACAGGGTCTCGACGTAACCCTGCTCGGCGGCCTGGGCGCGGGTGCGCTCCATGTAGGCCAGCACGCCGGGGTAGCGGGCGAAGTAGCGGTCGATGTAGGCCTGGGCCTCCTTGCGCTCGACGCCGATCTGCTTGGCCAGGCCGAAGGCGCTCATGCCGTAGATCAGGCCGAAGTTGATGGCCTTGGCGCGGCGCCGCTGCTCGCCGGTGACGTCCTCCAGCGGCAGGCCGAAGACCTCGGCGGCGGTGGCGCGGTGCACGTCGCGGTCGTGGCGGAAGGCGTCCAGCAAGCCCTCGTCCTGGGCCAGGTGGGCCATGATGCGCAACTCGATCTGCGAGTAGTCCGCCGCCAGCAGGCGGTAGCCCTTGGGCGCGACGAAGGCCTGGCGGATGCGCCGGCCCTCGGCGGTGCGGATCGGGATGTTCTGCAGGTTCGGGTCGGTGGAAGACAGCCGCCCGGTGGCCGCCACCGCCTGGTGGTAGCTGGTGTGGATGCGCCCGGTGCGCGGGTTGATCTGCTCCGGCAGCTTGTCGGTGTAGGTGCTCTTGAGCTTGCTCAGCGAGCGGTACTGCATGATCACCTTGGGCAGCTCGAAGTCCTGCTCGGCGAGGTCGGCGAGGACGTTCTCGGCGGTCGACGGCTGGCCGGTGGCGGTCTTCGCCAGGATCGGCAGGCCGAGCTTCTCGTAGAGGATGGCGCCGAGCTGCTTGGGCGAGCCGAGGTTGAACTCCTGGCCGGCCAGATCGTATGCCTGGCGCTCCAGTTCGACCATTTTCGCCCCCAGTTCGTGGCTTTGCAGCCCGAGCAGGTGGGCGTCGACCAGCGCGCCGTTGCGCTCGATGCGCGCCAGCACCGGCACCAGCGGCATCTCGATGTCGGTGAGCACCCTGGCCAGCGACGGGATGGCCTGCAGCTTCTCCCACAGGGCCTGGTGCAGGCGCAGGGTCACGTCGGCATCCTCGGCGGCATAGGGGCCGGCCTGTTCCAGGGCGATCTGGTCGAAGGTCAGCTGCTTGGCGCCCTTGCCGGCGATGTCCTCGAAACGGATGGTGCTGTGGCCCAGGTACTTCAGCGCCAGGCTGTCCATGTCGTGGCGGGTGGCGGTGGCGTTGAGCACGTAGGATTCGAGCATGGTGTCGAAGGCCACGCCCTGCACGGCGATCGGCGTGCTGGCGTTGGCCAGGACGTTGATGTCGTACTTGGCGTGCTGGCCGACCTTGGCTTTCTTCGGGTCTTCCAGCAGTGGCTTGAGGGCGCGCAGCACGGCGTCGCGGTCCAGCTGCTGGGGCACGCCCATGTAGCTGTGCGCCAGCGGCACGTAGGCGGCCTCGCCGGCCTCGACGGCGAAGGACACGCCCACCACCTGCGCCTGCTGGGCGTCGATGCTGGTGGTCTCGGTGTCGAAGGCGATCAGTTCGGCGGCTTCCAGCTTCTTCAGCCAGGCGTCGAAGGCAGCCTGCTCCAGCACCGTCTCGTAGCGGCTCTCGGCCTGCGCCGAGGCGGCCTCGGCGGGGCTTTCGCCGGCGTCCTTGGCTTCGCGCAGGAGGTCGTCCAGCCAGTTCTTGAACTCCAGCTGGCGGTACAGTTCGAGCAGCGCCTCGCGGTCCGGCTCGCCGGGGTGCAGGGCGTCCAGCTCGACGTCCAGGACGACGTCGGTCTTGATGGTCGCCAGCTGGTAGGACAGGTAGGCCTGCTCGCGGTTTTCCTCGAGTTTGGCCGGCAGGCCCTTGGCGCCGCGGATCGGCAGCTCGGGCACCTTGTCCAGGCTGGCGTAGAGCACGTCGAGGCCGCCACCGACACCGGTGAGCAGGCCCAGCGCGGTCTTCTCGCCGACCCCGGGCACCCCGGGAATGTTGTCGACCTTGTCGCCCATCAGCGCCAGGTAGTCGATGATCAGCTCAGGACCGACACCGAATTTCTCCTTAACGCCATCCACGTCCAGCACGCTACCGGTCATGGTGTTGACCAGCGTAATGTGCCCGTCGACCAGTTGCGCCATGTCCTTGTCGCCGGTGGAAATCACCACCGGGCGCAGTGCCGCGGCGCTGCTGCGGGCCAGGGTGCCGATCACGTCGTCGGCCTCCACACCCTCCACGCACAGCAACGGCAGGCCCAGGGCGCGCACCGCCGCGTGCAGCGGCTCGACCTGCACCCGCAGGTCGTCCGGCATCGACGGTCGGTTGGCCTTGTACTCGGCGAAGAGTTCGTCGCGGAAGGTCGGGCCCTTGGCGTCGAAAACCACCGCGAAGGGGCTGTCCGGGTACTGTTTGCGCAGGCTCTTGAGCATGTTCAGCACACCCTTGACCGCGCCGGTGGGCATGCCGGTGGAGGTGGTCAGCGGCGGCAGGGCATGGAAGGCGCGGTACAGGTAGGAAGAGCCGTCCACGAGGACGAGGGGTGCTTGACTCATGAGTGGAATCAACCTTTTCCGGAGGCCAGGGGCTAGAATGACCCTAGCCGAATCGACAAAGGAACAAGGTTATCATGCGCAGTTCCCAACGCTGGTTGCTCGCCGCCCTGCTGGCGGTTTCCCCGCTCGCCGCCATGGCCGTGGACGACGCCGCACCCACGCCCGAACCGGATGTGACCATCCGCCAGGAAGGCGACAAGACCATCCAGGAATACCGGGTCAACGGATTCCTCTACGCCATCAAGGTCATACCGAAGCATGGCAAACCCTATTTCCTGGTGCGCCAGGACGGCAGCGATGGCAACTTCATCCGCTCCGACCAGCCGGACAAACTGATCCCGCAGTGGCAGATCTTCAGCTGGTAACCCTTCCACCCCACGGCGCTCAAGAGGCCTGAGCATGTCGGTATTCACTCCTCTCGAGCGCTCCACCCTGGAAAGCTTCCTCGCCCCCTACGCGCTGGGTCGCCTGCGCGACTTCCGCGGCATCAGCGAGGGCTCGGAGAACAGCAACTTCTTCGTCAGCCTGGAAGGGGGCGAGTTCGTCCTGACCCTGGTCGAACGCGGCCCGGTGCAGGACCTGCCATTCTTCGTCGAGTTGCTCGACGTGCTCCACGACGCCGACCTGCCGGTGCCCTACGCGCTGCGCACCGAGGCCGGCGAAGCGCTGCGCCAGCTCGAAGGCAAGCCGGCGCTGCTGCAACCGCGCCTGGCCGGGCGCCATGAGCGCCAGCCCAATGCCCACCACTGCGGCGAAGTCGGCGCGCTGCTGGCGCGCCTGCACCTGGCGACCCGCGGGCGGGTCATCGAGCGCCCCAGCGACCGCGGCCTGAGCTGGATGCTGCAGCAGGGCCAGACCCTGGCCACGCACCTGGCCCCGCCCTCGCGCGCGCTGCTGGAAAGCGCCCTGGAAGAAATCGCCCGACTGCTCGCCGAGCAGCCGGAACTGCCACGCGCCAACCTGCACGCCGACCTGTTCCGCGACAACGTGCTGTTCGACGGCCCGCACCTGGCCGGGGTGATCGACTTCTACAACGCCTGCTCGGGCTGGATGCTCTACGACCTGGCGATCACCCTCAACGACTGGTGCTCCCACGACGACGGCAGCCTCGACGGCCCGCGCGCCCGCGCGTTGCTCGCCGCCTACGCCAGCCGCCGGCCGTTCACCGCGCTGGAAGCCGAGCTGTGGCCGGAGATGCTCCGCGTGGCCTGCGTGCGCTTCTGGCTGTCGCGCCTGATCGCCGCCGAGGCCTTCGCCGGCCAGGATGTGCTGATCCATGATCCGGGCGAGTTCGAACGACGCCTGGCGCAACGGCAGAAGGTGGAGATACGGTTGCCGTTTGCGTTGTGAACGCCTCGGCGATACTGAGGATCAACGCTCCGACCCGCGCCCCTCAACCTCCCGCGTTGCCGGCATGGCGCCCCCTTGCAGTTCGATATCGCCGGGCAGACCTGGGGGATGGATGCGCGCCAGGCCCATACGCAGCCCGAACGGCCTGAAGACCGCCTCCAGGGTAGCCAGGGTCGGGTTGCCATCCTCATGCTCCAGGTGGTTCAACGCCCGCATCGATATCTTGCACATCCGCGCGAAGGTCGCCTGCTTCATACCCGTCACCTCGGTGCGCAGCCGCTTCACCGCGGCACCCAGGCTCAGGCTCCCGTCGGCGACAGCGGCCGCCACCAAGCGAATCAGCGCGTCGCGCTCCTCCATGCTCAGGTTCTTCATGCCAGTCCCCACTTGCGCAGGCGGTTCTCGAGGTCGTTGAGCGGAATGCTCGGCGAGCGCCGAACCTCCTCAGGCAGGCCCGTCAGCAGGTCCGGCAGGGCCCTGAACGTGCCAGCGGCTTCGCGCAAGGCGTCGAAGAGCTCGTCACCCTCCACAGGCCCCGCGTGCGTATGGCAGGCGGCCCGCCAATCCGGCTCGCCCCGGTTTTCGTGATCCCATTTGGTCACCCGGGTAATTCCCTCGGGGTCGAGGACCATCGGCGCCAGGTCATAGATCGGGGCCAGACGCAGCCGGCCACCGTCGCGCAGGATGGCCATGTTCCGGCCATGGTTGTCGGAATTGCCCAGGATTCTGTTCAACAGGTCGCGACTGATGTAGTCGAGCGTCAGGTCGAAAATCCCGGCGCTCTGCCCCGCCTCGCGCCATAGCGAGATGAGCTGCCGAAGGACGTCCTCGTGACGCATGAACGATCCCGGCACCGTGTTCCCGCAGACCGAGTAGATCGACTCGACAGCACAACGCTCCACGCCTCCCGGGACGATCTTCCGATCGAAACGGGAGGTCCAGAGGCTTGGCTGGTGCTCACCATCGTCCTCCAGCACGGCATCTGCGCCGATACTATCCAGCCCCAATGCACCGAGCGCCCGGTAGTAATGGAACTCGCTGCGCAGGATGTCCCTGTCCCGTTGCGACGCCCGGTTCCTGGGGAACTTCACGAACCAGTGCTTGCATACTTCGGCATCGTTGAGAGTCGCGTCCGCGTGGAGCTGACCGCTTTCGTCCTCGACGAGCAACAATTTCGGCGCTTCACCGCCGGCACCCGTGGCGCCGCCGATGGCCGCCCCCTGCTCGTAGGCGTACTCCAGGAAATCGCTGTTGCGCCGCACCACCTCCTGCCGGTCGAAGCCCATCGCTCGGCCTTCGCGGAGGAAGTCGAGGGACTCCTTTATCCGCAGGTGCCCGATTGGCGAGGGAGTGCAGCGCTCCAGCAGATACAGGCCCAGGTCGACATCGTCGGGCTTGGCGCTGGCAAAGCGTTTGCGCAGGGAGCGGAAGGCCGCTCCCGACGGCATGACGTCATAGATGAAAGCGGGGTACCCCCTGGTGTATTCGACGCTCAGGTCCAGCCGTTGGCGAACGCTGACGGAGTGCTCGGCAAGCGATCCTACGTGGTCGACGTTGTCCGCCAGGTACTCGACCCGGTAGCCGGACGAGCAACGGCTTTCAGCGGGGTTGGCGGAATCCTGAAAGGTCATGCTGAAGGCGTCTTGCCAGACGCCGTTCACGAAGGCCTGGAGCGTGAGGGTCCTGGGCATGGGGCAGACCTGGATTGCACTTTGGTGCAAATCAGCCTAGCAGGATTTTGCTTATTACGCAGTAAAGTGCAATTTTTGAGCTGTTCAGGGCAAAAATCTGCACTTCAGTGCAAACTCTTTAACCGATTTTGCGCCTGACGCAAATTCTTCCAGATTTGTCTCAGAACAATGCGTATGCCGCGTGAAAGCTAAACACCGCACCTCCCACCGAAACCGAACGGCCCCACAACGAAGTGACCAGGGGAGAAGCGTTTCGCGAGCAAGCTCGCCCCTGCAAAGGATGTGCTGGCGTGACACATGCGGGTATGAAGATCCGATCTTGAGCAGACATCCCTGTCGCGACTCCTCTGCTCAAGTTCAACCCCGGCCCGGCCATCCTTGGCCGGTCGTTCGCCAGCGCGACGCATGCTCTGATGGCGTGAAGATCCGATCTTGAGCAGACATCCCTGTCGCGACTCCTCTGCTCAAGTTCAACCCCGGCCTGACCATCCATGGTCAGGCGTTCGCCGGGCGACGCATGCGTCGCAAAGATTCCGGCTCACCCACACTTCGAATACCCGCAGTTGAGGCAGGTGGCGCAGCCGTCCATCTGTACCACCGCCATGGTGTTGCACTTGCCGCACAGCTGGGCGCCGGCCGGGAAGCCTTCGCCGGGTTCGGCCTTGTTGGTGCCCTGGGCCGCTTCGTAGGCCGCGCGTTTTTCCGCCAGGTACAGGCGCTGCTCCTCGTCGATTTCCGGACCCTGCATCAGGCCGATGGCCACCAGGTGGCGCTCCACCACCGCGCCTATCTCGGCGACGATCGATGGCATGTAGACACCGCCGCGCTTGAGGTAGCCGCCGCGCGGGTCGAATACCGCCTTCATTTCCTCGACCAGGAAGGTGCAGTCGCCGCCCTTGCGGAACACCGCCGACATGATCCGGGTGAGGGCGACTATCCACTGGAAATGGTCCATGTTCTTCGAGTTGATGAATATCTCGAAGGGCCGGCGCTGCTCGTAGGGCGTGTCGGGGTTGAGGACCATGTCGTTGATGGTCACGTAGAGCGCGTGCTCGAACAGCGGCGACTTGATCTTGTAGGTCGCCCCCACGAGCATCTCCGGGCGCTGCAGGGTCTCGTCCATCTTCACCACAGCCGCCGCAGCGGCGGCATCGGCGCGGGCCTTTTCCTCGGCCACGTCGACCACTTCGAACCCGCGGATCTTCTGGTTGATCTTCACTGCCATGGGAACCTCCGCGGCTTCAGAACTTGCCGTAGTAGCCTTCTTTCAAGGCGTCGAACAGGTTGGCGGCGCTGTGGATCTCGCCGTCGTATTCCACTTCCTCGTTGCCCTTGAGCTCCACCGTGCTGCCGTCTTCCAGCTGGAAGCGGTACAGGGTGCGCTCCAGGTCGGCGTCCTTGACCAGCACGCCCTGGAACGCCGCCGGGTTGAAGCGGAAGGTGGTGCAGCCCTTCAGGCCCTGGCGCCAGGCGTACAGGTAGATGTCCTTGAACTGCTCGAAGGGGTAGTCGGTGGGCACGTTGGCGGTCTTGGAGATCGACGAGTCGATCCACTTCTGCGCCGCCGCCTGGATGTCCACGTGCTGCTGCGGACTGACGTCGTCGGCGGTGATGAAGTAGTCCGGCAGGCGATGGCGCTCGTCCTCGGCGTCGGGCACGGCCTTGGCGTCGACCCGGGCGCGGTAGGCCAGCAGTTCATAGCTGTAGACCGAGATCTTCTCCTTGGTCTTGCGTCCGGCGCGGATCAGGTTGCGCGAATAATGGTGGGCGAAGCTCGGCTCGATGCCGTTGGAAGCGTTGTTGGCCAGGCTCAGGCTGATGGTGCCGGTGGGCGCGATGGAGCTGTGGTGGGTGAAGCGCGCGCCGTGCCGGGCCAGGGCCTCGACCAGCTGCGGGGCGTGCTCGGCGACGCGCTGCATGTAGCGCGAATACTTGGCGTGGAGGATGCGCCCAGGCACCCGCTCGCCGACCTTGTAGCCGTCGGCGGCCATTTCCGGGCGCTTGCGCAGCATCTCGGCGGTCACTTCGTAATCCTGCGCCAGCGCCGGCGCCGGGCCTTTCTCCAGCGCCAGGTCGAGTGCCACCTCCCAGCCCACCAGGGCCATCTCGCGCGCCACTTCCTCGGTGAACACGCAGGCCTCGGCGCTGCCGTAGCGCAGCTTGAGCAGGGTCAGCGCCGAGCCCAGGCCGAGGAAACCCATGCCGTGGCGGCGCTTGCCGAGGATTTCCGCGCGCTGCTGTTCCAGCGGCAGGCCGTTGATCTCCACCACGTTGTCGAGCATGCGGGTGAACACCCGCACCACCTCGCGGTAGCGCTCCCAGTCGAAGTGCGGCTCGTCGCCGAAGGGGTCGACGACGAAGCCGGTCAGGTTCACCGAGCCCAGCAGGCAGGAGCCATAGGGCGGCAGAGGCTGTTCGCCGCAGGGGTTGGTGGCGCGGATCGCTTCGCACCACCAGTTGTTGTTCAGTTCGTTGACCCGGTCGATGAGGATGAAGCCTGGCTCGGCGTAGTCGTAGGTGGAGACCATGATCATGTCCCACAGGTGACGCGCCTTGACCCGCCCGTAGATGCGGCAGGCGACCCGCCCGTCCTCGCCCAGCACGTACTCGTCGTGCACCGGCCAGTCACGCCAGAGCACCTGCCGCGGATCGTCCAGGTCGACTTCGTCGCGTTCCTTGTGGTGCACCGGGAACAGCAGCGGCCAGTCGGCGTCCTGTTCCACCGCCTGCATGAAGCCGTCGGTGATCAGCAGGCTGAGGTTGAACTGGCGCAGGCGGCCGTCCTCGCGCTTGGCGCGGATGAACTCGCGGACGTCCGGGTGGGCGACGTCGAAGGTGCCCATCTGCGCGCCACGGCGGCCACCGGCGGAGCTCACGGTGAAGCACATCTTGTCGTAGATATCCATGAACGACAGTGGCCCGCTGGTGTGCGCGCCGGCGCCGGAGACGTAGGCGCCGCGCGGCCGCAGGGTGCTGAATTCGTAGCCGATGCCGCAGCCGGCCTTGAGCGTCAGGCCGGCCTCGTGGACCTTCTGCAGGATGTCGTCCATGGAGTCGTGGATGATCCCGGAGACGGTGCAGTTGATGGTCGAGGTGGCCGGCTTGTGGCCCTGGGCGCCGGCGTTGGAGATGATCCGCCCGGCGGGGATGGCGCCGTGGCGCAGGGCCCAGAGGAAGCGTTCGTACCAGTGCTCGCGGGTCGCCGCGTCCGGCTCGACCTCGGCCAGGGCGCGGGCGACGCGCTGCCAGGTCTCGTCGACGCTGGTGTCGATGGGCGTACCGTCCTTCTGCTTGAGGCGGTATTTGCTGTCCCAGATGTCCTGGGACGCCGGTTGCAATTCGAGGGTTCCCTGGTCTGCGCCCTGCCGGCGCGATTCGGTCCTGGCCATCCGCTGAATAACCTCCCGTGGGTATGCGGCCAGCTCAAGCAGACCGCTACATATAGTTGTATACCAAATACACGAACCTACATATTGTGTATTTAGCCCCGGCGGTGACTCTAGTCCCCAAAGGAGGTACGCGCCATGAGGCGAGGGGACGCAGGGAGAAAGTGTAGGAGGCGAGCGAGAGGAGGGAGGCTTTGCGTAGGAGCGCGCCATGCGCGCGATCGCGG
>NZ_JARJLT010000116.1 GCF_029335315.1 Pseudomonas citronellolis | reverse complement strand
CTCGATCCGGGCAACCGCACAGGTCTTCGAAGACCCGAAATCGCAGGCGCTTCTCTCCCATCTGCAACAGGTCGCCCCCAGTGAGGCCAGCGTCCTGATCAACGGTGAGACCGGTACGGGAAAGGAGCTGGTCGCACGTCACATCCACAACCTCAGCGGGCGCCGCGACCGGCCCTTCGTCGCGGTGAACTGCGGGGCCTTCTCCGCTTCGCTGGTGGAAGCCGAGCTGTTCGGCCACGAGAAGGGCGCCTTCACCGGCGCGTTGAGCGCCAAGGCCGGCTGGTTCGAGGAGGCCAACGGCGGCACCCTGTTCCTCGACGAGATCGGCGACCTGCCGATGGCCATCCAGGTCAAGCTGCTGCGTGTGCTGCAGGAGCGCGAGGTGGTGCGCCTGGGCTCGCGCAAGAGCATCCCGATCAACGTGCGGGTGCTGGCGGCGACCAACGTGCAGCTGGAGAAGGCGATCAACGCCGGACACTTCCGCGAGGACCTCTACTACCGGCTGAACGTGGTCACCCTGCAGTTGCACCCGCTGCGCGAGCGTCCCGGTGACATCCTGCCGCTGGCCCGGCATTTCATCCGCACCTATGGCGGCCGGCTCGGTTTCGAGGAAGTCGGCCTGGCCGAGGCGGCGGTACGCAAGCTGGAGGGCTACGACTGGCCGGGGAACATCCGCGAGCTGGAGAACGTCATCCACCACACCCTGCTGGTGTGCCGTGACGGGCGCATCGAGGCCGACGACCTGCGGCTGTCAGGACCGCGCCCGGAGCGGCCGCGCGGGGAGGCCGCCGGGTATCCCGAGGAAACCCTGGACGCGCAGCTGGAGCGGGCCTTCGCGCAGCTGTTCGCCGAGCGCGGCAAGGACCTCCACGGCCACGTGGAAAGCCTGATGGTGCGCGAGGCCTACCAGTTCTGCCAGGCCAACCAGGTGCACACCGCCGAGCTGCTGGGGCTCAGCCGCAACATCGTGCGCGCGCGGCTGATCGCCCTCGGCGAGCTGGTGGTGAGCAAGCGCCGGCTGCCGACGCCGGTGCGCACGGGGCGCGAGCTGCAGCTGTCGATTTGAGGGGGAGCCCCCTCGTAGGATGGTGTTGAGCGAAGCGATACCCATCACCACGGCTACAGTGCCTGGACCAAGAGCACCCTCTCCCCAGCCCTCTCCCTGAAGGGAGAGGGGGCTTGTCCGTGCCAACGGGAAGAATGGCCTAAGCCGGATACTGTGTGCTAGCCGGCTAACTGCGGAATCTCTCTGCACGCCGAACGGTCCCCTCTCCCTTCAGGGAGAGGGTTAGGGAGAGGGGCGGAGTCGGCCCAATGCACTGGCACAACCTGAGAGGGGGTGAGATATTCCAGGGGGGCGGGGCGCGATAATTCCGGGATATAGCGAGGGTGGCGGGAATAAACCGGGATGGGAAGTGGAAAAGAGTTTCCGTAGGTGAAAAGAGAAGCCGGCGTCAGTCCGCCGGCTCTTCGAGGTCGAATCTCAGCTGGTTCTTATCGACCTTGCTACGGTGATGCTCGCGAATCACTGCGTAGATCCAATCCTCGGTCACGTTGAACTCGCGCACCAGATCGTCAGCATTCGATCCGTCGTACCTTTCTATTATATGTAGCTTGAGGCGCTGCTGGGCTAGCTCGTCCTTTGCCGGAAAGGTGAACGTAATGCCAGCCCAGAGGCGATGGAGTTCAAACGCGATCTCCTCGGCCTCATTGGTGGCCTTCTCTTTCGACACCCCCAAGCGCTCCATCCGGCGAATCATCAGGTCTGCCAGGTCTCTCAACATGCCATTGCGGCGACGAATCTGTTGCGAGCGGATCTTCATACCCCCTCCTTTTTCCCCCGGGCTTCGACAGCAGCGTTCAGCGCATCCACCAGCGCTTTGAGGATTGGACGCTGCCGCTGCCAGCCCTTCGGAAGTTGATCCAAGCCAGCGGCCTGCTCCGGATGCTCGATGCCAAGGCGCTGGCAAAGACGACCGACTTCCGCAAGCAGGTTCCGCTTCTCCTGCTCGACATGAAGCGCCGCCAGCACCGCCTTGACCTGGTCCGGCTTCTTCGCCAGCCAGGCGACCTTTGCCACGCCGAACATCTGCTTGGCGATCTTGTCTGCGTAGCTCCATGGCAGCTTCATGTCAGCCAGCTGCGCCTCGATGACCTGAACCTCGGACGGGAGCTGCGCGAAGTTGTGCGGCTTGCCGGCGGCACGCTTGCTGGGCTGCGGCTTCCAGCCCAGGCGCTCGAACTCCTTCAGCAGCGCCTCCGCCTGGCGCAGGCTCAGATCCTTCGACGAGCCCTTGCCGAACATGCCCTGGAGCTTCTGGCGGTACACATCGTCGGCCAGGCCGAGTTGCTGGCGGGCGATGTGGATCTTGCTGAGCAGTGCTTTCGCGAGGGCCATTACTTGGGCTCCTCGCCTATCTGGAGGAACTTGCTGCGATCAGCGTCGAGCAGCTCCATGGCCTTTACCTCGACCTTGGCCGACTCGATGATCACCGTGCCCACCTGCGCAATCGCCTTGGCTCGTTCGATATCCAGCGGTTCATCCTTATCCAGCAACCCTTCGATGGTGGCGAACAGATGGTTGCGGAGGTCTTCAACTTTATTCTTCATGCTCAATCTCCCGGATGGTGCGTTTGAGCCGGCCAACTGCACGGATTGCGTCTTTCAGCTCCGGCGGATAGCGGTGAATGGTGTTGCGCCGCATGCGTTCGGCGCGGGTGATGAGTTCGAGGTTTTCCAGGACGATGTTCTGCTTGTTGCCGTCCCGGAAGCACAGGCAATGGCCCTCCGGCACCGGGCCGTTGTGCTCCGCCCATAGCAGGGTATGGACCGCGATCCAGTCCTTGGGGGGATAGCCGGTATCGGTGACCTTGCGCTGCAGGTAGCCCTCCTTGCTGAGTCTGTGACTACCGATCGGCAACCAGTTGCCAGGCTTACTGCCTGGCTTGAACTGGGTTTGCGTACTACGCCCGATTGATGGCAGTCCCTTGCGGCCCTTGTTCCATGGGATTGCTCCCTTGATAAATCGGTGGCCGACGCCCTGGGAGCCATCCCAGCGATGCGACAACGAACCTGCGAGGAAGGCTTCCGACTTCTTGAGGCCGAGTTGCTTGGCCTTGCTGTAAAGCATTCGGACTGAGCGGCCGAAATCCGTGGCGATGAGTTCAGTGGGCTCGTCGGCATACCGCCGACGGAGCTGCTCCACCTCATCGTCAGACCAGGCCTTGCGATTCCGGCACGCCTGCCGGTGGCGCATCCGGCGATGCGCCCGGTCAAGGGCCTCCAGGGCAATCTGGCTGAGGACCGTGGCCATGTCAGTCCTCCTCGGCCGGCTCGTTGCGGGTGAGCTGCAGAGGGAACTTGCCGAACCACTCCTGGGCGATCACCAGGCCGATGCGGAAGCCCTTCAGCTTCTCGCCAGTCAGGATGATGGGGTCGCTTTCGCCAAGGTGGATCTCGGCATCCTTGGGCATACCCAGCACCTTTTCGATGTTGCCCATCTTGTTCTGGTGCCAGGTGATCAGCAGCTCGGCAACGCGCTTCAGCTCGGTGTTGGAGCAGAAGTCCTCGAGCATCTCGTACAGCTCGGCTTTGGCCTCCTCCGCGCTCTCCAGGGCATTCCCCTGATCGAACGGGCCGCCAACCAGAGACCAAGCACTAGCAAAGACCTGGGCCTGCTCCATGATGGCGTCAACGCTGATAGTGGTATTGGCCATGTCACACCCCCGCCAGGTCAAGGTTGATCGCTTCGTATTGGTCGGAGTCGCCGACCCGCTCGTACAGCCGGATGTAGCTGCGGCTGCCGTTCACCTGGATCGCGTCGCTGATGGCCTCCATAGCGCGCTTCCAGCGGGGATCGTCGATGTCATGCCGCCGCAGCGCGAGGATGCGCGAGGTTCGCAGCTGCCCAGTGCGGTCAGCGCGGAAGGCGTCGTTGATCACTACCTGCAGGCCGGGGTGGGCGTGCTCGGTCCATTCCCGGAGGCATTCATCGATCAGGCCCTTGGCGGACTGCAGGTGCTCGTTGAACTCGATCAGATCCTGATTTGCACGCAGTAGCTTGTAGCGGCCGTCGTAGCTGGTCAGGGTGAGGTTGCCCTTCGTGCCGCGGGACTTGACGCCATACTGCTCGGCGCTGATCTGCTCCAGGGCCTCGATCTCGCCGAAGGTCTCACGCTTGAACGCTGCCAGCTGTTCGCTGAGCAGCTTGGCCTTCTCGACGGCGACCAGGACCACCTTGTCGCGAAGCAGGTCGCTGGGCTTGATAGCCGCTTCCGGGACCAGGCGGTTGAGCGCGTCTTTGCGGTAGCCGGCCGGGATGTCGGTGGTAGCGGTTTGATTCTCAGCCATGGTTCGGCTCCTTCAGTTCGGTTTCGATGGCACGGTCGACCACGCCGATCGCCGCAAGAATCAGTGCGCCGGCCTTCACCAGGTTGCGGCGCGCATCGAGTGAGGGCTTCCACCAACTGGGTTCCCACGGCCAGAGCTGGGGAACGATCTGGCTGATCTCGGGTAGGCGATCGGGATCACGAAGCTGGCAGAAGGCTTCCTCCGCGTAGCAGGCGGCAGCTATCGCCAGCTCGCCCTGGTGGTGTTCGTCGTCGTGCTCCAGGGAGAAGCCTTCCTCGTAGATTTGCCGGAGGCGCTCCAGCAGGACCAAGTGATAGGCCGCGAGCGTGCCGGGCTGCCCAGTTGCCGAGGCGGCCTCGACGATTGCGGTCTCGACGTCGCCCATCCGGACGAAATCGCAGCCGCGGTACCACAGGAGTTTGTCCAGCAGCATGCCGACGAACATGGCCGGCACTCCGGCTGCCGGGAGACCGGTGACCAGGTCGAACAGCAACGTGCCGTCGTCGTCGACCTGGAAGTTTCCGCGAGTCAGGGGGAAGCGCACGCCATTGATCATGGCGTGGAGGTCCACTTCGGTTCGGTCGCGCTCCAGTCCGCGAGCCATGGTGCCGAGGCGAATGACTAGGTCTTGGGCACTGACAGGTACGTTGTTCATCAGTGCACCCTCTTTGCTGCAGCCTTGGCAGCACGCAGTTCCTGCAGGTTCTCCGCGAGGTAACGCATCTCGGAGTGCAGTTTCGAGAAGTTGTCGGCGATGAACAGGTCCAGCAGCTTCACCAGCAACTGGTTGAGGCGGTTCTGGTCCACCTGCAGCTGGTAGATCTTTTGGTCCTGGCGGAACAGCTTTGCCATCGCCTCTTCGGCGAGGACGCGGACCTCCTGGTCGCCGAGCTGGGCAAGGTGCGCCGCGGAAATGGGTACCCGTGGGGCTGCACTCGTCATTGGTCCTGCTCCTTCACCGGGGTGAGCCAGGCCACGTCGACGCCGCGGATGGTGACGACGTTGTGGGTCGTCTTGCCGACGGTGCGGTACCGCATGCCGCGGACCTCCGACAGGAAGTTGGTCTTGATCAGGTCGGAGTCCTCGGCGCGGATGAAGATGCGGTTGTCCTTCTCGACCAGGGCCTCGATCTCGATGCCCGCGTCGCGAAGCGCGCGGGTCATGGCATTGAATGCTGCGAGGTGCTGGGCAAGCTCGGTCGTCAGGTAGAGCAGCGCCGGCGCGGCCGGCTGCTGCAGAGGCTGGAGCTGGTGGACGGTCCCCATGTCACACCCCCTCGATCACTTCGGCGGTGACACGACCCGCGCCCAGGCTGGCGGCGAGGTTCATGGCGGCCTTGACCAGGTTGGAAATCGCTAGCGGGTAGAGTTGGCTCGTCTTGTCCTTGCCGCTGGTGCTCAGGCGATCGATCACGGCCTGCACGGCGCTGCCGTCCATCACATCGCTGAGCTTCTTCTCGACACGGCAGAGGCGGTGAGTCAGATGCCCTTCCACCTGGTTGACCGCAAGGGGACGCAACCAAGTGATTTCGATGCGCTGGCTGACCTCACGCACGTCGGCGTTGCGAGGCGAAAGCTTTACCGCCAGCTCGGGCTGGCCAATCAAGATGATGGAGATCAGCTTCGTAAAGCCGTCCTCCAGCTCGCGGTATCGTTTCAGATGCTTGAGCAGCGGAACCGAGAGGCTATGAGCCTCCTCGATGATCAGCAGGTGGCGCTGGCCAGCAGCGTTGCTGGCTTTCAGCGCTTCCTCCACCTGGTCGAAGCGATCCTGGGGGCTGGACTTGCGCTTTTCCAACGGGGCGATCGCCTTCATGATCGCCTCGGCAATGTGCAGGGACTTCATGGTTTTGCCCTTCACATCGTTATCTTCGGAGCCGAGCACATGGGGCTTGATGACGATGACCGGAGAACTTTCGCGCCTTAGGCGCAGCTCCAGGTCCTTGCGCAGACTCGACTTGCCGGAGCCAGACTCACCGATCACGGCAAGGAAACCGTCGTGCTTCGCGACCTGGTACATCGACTCCCGGATGTAGCGCATTTCCTGGGTGACATACATGTCGTCAGCGTCGTGCATCTCGTCGAACGGGTCGCGGAACAGTTCAAACGCCTGCTTGGTCGCTGGCAGCAGGGGTTGTTTCGGCATTAGCATGGCTTCGCACTCCTGGTCGGTTACTTGGTCGTTTTCGGTCGGGGATGCCGGAGCCGCCGCGTTGGCGCGCGGCGGCTCCACTTCTTCGAAGGCCTGGCGCACGTCGTCGAACTGCGCGCCCTGGCCCATCAGGTATTCGGTGATGCGCCAGGCCAGCTGCTGCTGGTTCAGCGACTTCGGCCATTGGCCGTGGTTGATCAGCTGGGCGATCGCCGCCGGGCTCAGCTCGACAGCTCGCGCCAGGTCCGCCTGGGTCTTGCTGACGCTGGCCAGCACCTCCTTGAGCTTCAGCATTACGAGTTACCTCCTACAACGCGCAGGCCAGGCCGGGCGGGCCTACGCAGTTGATGGGTGATGGCGTCGAGCTGCTCCTCCGGCACGCCGTTGGGATAGGTCTCCTTCAGCCAGGCCATGGACTCGGAGGTCCATGCGTCGCCGAGGCGCGCGCGCAGCTGCTTGGCGGCCTCGATGTGGTTGAGGGGGGGAATCTCGATCGCCGGCAGCACCAGGTCGTGCTGGGTGCCGCGCCGAGGCATGAAGGTCGGCAGTTGGGCATCCTCGATCCGCTGGTACGGCTTCAGCTGGCCGCCGAAGGGGATAGCGCGGTCCTTGCGGGCCTGCTTCTCTTCCTCCTCGCTCTCAGCGCCCATGGCCAGGCGCTGGGCTTCCTTGCGGGCAATCTGCGCGGGCGTGTCGGCGTGACGCTTGAACTCCTCGTCAACCACCGCCGCAGTGCTGGCGAAGCCGTATTCGCCGCGCTCCAGCTTCGGCACGACGTAGAAGGTCTCGCGGCCGTTCGCGTCGGTGGCCACCACCTGGGCGGCATCGCTTTGCCAGGGATTTCGGGTGATCATCAGCTTGTCGCCGACCATCACGCCGGGCACGGTCGAGACGTCGTACTCAGCGCCCTGGAAGCTGACGCGCAGCTTGGTCGAAACCTTGCGGCTCTCCGGCTCGGCAACCGCGAGTTGGCGGCACACTTCGACGCTCGGCACCTTCACCAGCTCATGCTCGCGGATGCGCAGCCAGGCCGCGGTGCGGTTCATGCCATGGCGCGAGTGAACGGCGGTCGCGTTGAAGTACTCCCGCCAGCGCTTGGCCATGGCGTTCAGCTCGTCCAGGTCGGACACCGGCTGGAAGCGCAAGCCCGCCTCGAACTTCCGTTCGATGATGTTCCGCGCGTTCTCCACCTGGCCTGTCACTCGCGCTGCACCAGGTGCGTGAGCAATGACCTTGATGCCGAGCGAGCGGCACAGGTTGCGAGCCATAGCCGAGGTGTTCGCCGAGCCGGGGTCCATCATCAGGATCTCGGGGCGGCCATGCATGACGTCGGCGCCGCCGCGCTCCTGCATGGCGTTGATCAGCACGTTGCAGAGGTTCTCGCCGCTCTCCGCCCCCATGACGTATTCCAGGTAGATCCAGCCGGCCGCGTGCGAGGTGATCTCATAGGACCAGACGCGGTTGGCGGCAATGCGCGCCAAGTTCCGCGGCTTGTTCTTGTAGAACTGGTCGTGCTCCATCACGCGCAGGCCGTTGGCCTTGGGATCGGCGCCGGGCTTCAGGTAGTAGAGGACGCAGAGCGAGGCGTCGATCTGCCACACGTGGTTCGGGTGCCGGCTGGCCAGCTCGGTGACCGGCGCCGGCTGCATCAGCTGGTCCGGGTGCAGCTTGTAGCCGTGCAGGGCGCGGCCAATGGCGCTCAGCGAGAGCGGACGGATCTCGCCCGAGTCCAGGTCGAAGGTGTCGGCCTTGATCATGCCGCTGGCGCGCAGTGCGTCGACGGCGTCGCCGAGGCTATACAGGCGCTTCTCGTTGCGGCGCGCGGACTCCATCAGCGTTGTGCTGATAAGCAGGGCGTCCTCGCGGCTCAGGGCGCTCTTGCCTGCGTCGGCACGGCGCTTCCGGGCCGGCGCATCCACGGCGACGTCCCCGAGCTTCCGGTAGATAGAGGCCGTGGACATGCCCAGGCGCTGCGCCGCCGCCTCGACCAGTAGGGTACGCTGGCCGCGCGGGGCTTCACGCAGCGCGCGCTCCAGGTCCACAAGGGAGTGGGTGATGACGGCGCTCATGGCTTAGCCCTCGACGTCTGCGGTGAGCGGAGTCACGCCCGGCTGGTTCAGCCAGCCGAAGTCCTCGGCGCCGCCGGCCGCCTCGCCTTCGGGCAGCTGGAACTCCTCGCGGATCTGCAGGAGCAGCAGTTCGAGCTGGCGCACCAGACCAGCCTGGAAGCCCCGATGGTCGGTGCCGGTCTGCTCCGCATGGGCCGCCATCACCGAGAAAGCCTCGCGGAGCTTGCCGCTGATGTCGGCTTCGGCCTCAAAGGCAATCCCGATGACCTCCTGGCGCAGTTCCTTCTCTGCCTCGTCCGCGGCCATGGTCTCGATGCGGCGGCGGGCCTTGGCCAGCTGCTGGGTCGTCTCGTCCAGGTCGGCGCGCTTCTTGGCGAGGACCTCGCCCTGGGCGTCGTAGTCGGCCTGCAGGTCATCGACCTGCTTCTTCAGCTCGGCTTTCTCCTGGGCATGCATGGCGAGGAGTTCCTCGGCGAGGTACTCGACCGCTTCGCGGTTTCCCTGTTTGGCAGCTTCGATCAAGGCCGACTTCGAGTCGGCCGGCAGGCGGCGCCACTGACGCAGTTCGCGGTAGCCGATACCCATGCGGGACATGGATTCCAGGGCTTCCTCACCGAAGGTGCGGAGGTTAGCGATATCCTGGTCGGCTTTTTCTCTCGACATTCCAAGGAGCCCGCAGAACTCTTCCCAAGTCCCCTGGAGCTGGTAACCGTTACCACTTTGCTTGCCAGCAAGTGCCCGGTAGAGCTTGTTTTCCTTGACGAATGCCATCTTGGAACTGGTAACCGTTACCGAAAATTTGGCGAAGGCATCTGCCATTTGAGCCTGGCCGAGGAGTTGGTTAACCAGGTCGCGTTCTTCCCCCATGTCCGAGGCCAGGGCGGATGCGTTCTGCACCAGGGCCAGGGCCTCGTTGTTCAGCGGTGCGTCTTGCACCAGTTCAGCGGCCGGCTGAGCTTTGCGTCCCATGTCTTACTCCTTTGGTCAGAGGCTGGCTCCCGCCAGCACGCGTTGGTTGATCTCGTTGATGCGTTGCTGGGCCGAAGCCATCTCGTTGGCGTGGGCCTGGGCGATCTGCAGCAGCGCGATGCTCGGTGCGAAGCGACCGGTATCGAGGCGAGTGGCGAAGCCTTCCTCGATCAGCAGGTCCATGTACCGGGTGATGTTCGCCGGGCTCTCGCCCAGGGCCTGGGCCAACTCGGTGTTGGAAAGGCCGCGCAAGGTGTGACCACGCAGGGCCTTGAGCACGCGCAGGACGCGCGCCGCACTGCTGGTGGGGCGGTTGGTTGTGCTCATGCGGCACCAGCCTTGGCATCCTGGGCGGCTCGCCACAGGTCGGTCCCTTCCCAGCAGCCGGCAAACCAGGCATCGGCCTGTGCGGTACCTATGCGATAGGGGCAGTCAGCCTTAGGGGTCTCACCCGCGTGGTAGCGGAGGCAGTACAGGGCGCCAGCCTTGTACTCGGGGCTGCGCGGGTTGCCGACGGCAAAGCGTTCGGCATGGATACGCTGGGCTTCACTCATGCTCGGTGCTCCCAAGGTCAAGTTGCGGATGGTCGTGCTGGATGACGTTGCCGTGGTGCCAGGCCAGGCTTTCCAGGCCTGCGCGAATCGCCTCCAAAGTTTGCTGGGCGCTCTGGCGGCCGCCGTAGAAGGCCATCAGGGCACCAGCGGCTTCGTGCAGGACCTGCTGCAGGCGCTGCATGTCCTCGGCCGAGCTACTGCGGCCAGAGGGAATGTCCACCAGCAGCTTCCCGTGGGCTGCGGCTAAGTACCGGGTGATCAGCGGCTGGCCGCAGGCGTGCTCCAACGGCAGCACAAGGGCGAGAGGCAAGCGGCCATCGCCCTGCCACTTGTAGAGGCTGGAGCCGTTGTTCAGGGCCAGGTAGTCGAAAGACAGGTGGTCTGCGCTGCGGTTGCGGATCTCGCGGGCGGCATCTACGCAGCCGCGGATGGATTCCGCCGGCGAGCGCGGCACCCAGGTTTTCCAATTGCGACGGCTCATTGGAAGGCACTCCCCAAGGACGCAAAGTCGGCGTCCGAAAATTCTCTCGATCCATCTGTTGGCAGCGGCTGCATCCATCGGCCAGCCTGTTCAGGCACATTCACAAGCGAGGACATGGTCATGACCGATCAGTACGTCGAGGCGTTGGCAGCACAGATGGAAGGACTTGGTCAGGCGTTCCTGGTGCTGGGCGCGCTGCTGAATCAGCAGGGGCTGCTGGATGGCCAGCTGCTGCAGGCGAGGATTCGAAGTCGCGCCGAGGAGCTGGATTCGCCGCACCCCGTTGTCCTGGAGCAGATAGAGCATCTGGCTGACCAGCTACTACGGAACTACCTGCATGTCCGGGGGCTTGGCCGCGAGGAGATCGAAACGCAAATCCAGTCGGGGAAAATCCGTGATGATTGAGCACCGGTGGCAGGTTGTTCGGATCGAGGCGGATGATGTCCCCGACCAGAACGCCGGTCAGCGCCGACACGTCGCGGTCCACGCCGTTCACCACCACGGTGAGCCGGGGGGTTACCTTGCGGACCAGGGACTCAGCGTCACTGGTAGAGGCCTGGAGTTGCTCGCCCATCAGGCGTCCGGCTGTGATCAGCATCAGTCGATCGATCAGTTGGCGAACACCGGCGGTCGCTGCGTTGCGATCAAGCGACAGCTGTACCTGGACCTGCGCGTCGGCTAGATGCCAGGCGACATCGACAGCATCGCCAGGGGCGCAGGCGATCACCGCATCAAGGGCAGCGCGCCAGGCATCCAGCGGGTGCGGGATGAGGTCAATGTGTTCGGTGGGAATCTGCGACATGGCGGAGATCCTCATGCGACCTTGGTGGTCAGATGGGTGGTGCCATGGCTGCTCCGTGGTACATTTGCGTACCACTGCGCTAGCCGTTTGCCAGCAGCGTTACGTTGCTGCAGGCGGTTGGTAGTCATCCAGGGCATGGCTCAAGCCGCTACGGCTGCGAGCTTCAGGCCGAGGGCAACGGCGATTTCGTGCGCCTGGCCGTAATGGCCCTTGGAGAAGCCGTTCAGCACCTGGTAAACGGCGTTCGGTGGGAAGTTGTTGGCCAAGGCCCATTGGGTGACGGTGGTTCCGGAGGCCCGAAAAGCCTGTTTCACCTGCTCTGTGGTCTTGGGTTTTTGCTGGGTGGCCATGGCGGTGGCTCCTCGGCGAATGTTTGAAGTTGATTGGGGTTATTTGGTGTTTGTAGGGCTGATGATGGTCACTAAATAGTTACCCGTCAAGCCTATAGGAGAGTTTTTTGTGTCCATTGGCGAACGCCTGAAGGAGGAGCGCGAGCGGCTGAGCTTCACGCAGCCGGCGCTAGCTGCTATTGCGGGCACCACGAAGAAGAGCCAGATCGATTACGAGAAGGACCTGACTCAGCCGAAGGCGGGGTATCTAGCAGCGGTTGCGCGCATTGGCCTCGACGTGCAGTACGTCGTTACCGGTGAGCGGGCAGCGGGCTCATTGACGCCAGACGAGCAGGAGCTACTCGCGAACTTCCGTGCGGCCCCGCTGGCGGTGAAGGCGGCGATGATGGCTGCTGGCGCAGCAGGCTCCGCAGGTGCTCACAACGTCCAGAAGGTAAAGAAGGGCGTAGGGCAACAGTTCAACGGTCCAGTGGGCAGCGTGGCCACTGGCGATGTCGTGAACCATGGAAAGTCGAAGGAATGATGTATGAGCAGTCAGCAGTTCCACGAGCGGGTCGACCAGGTCGCTGCGGGTGACATCAAAAACTTCATAGAGGCGCCGAGGCCTGAACAGCCCGTGCTGCTGTCATCCGCCCAGCGACAGGTGCTGAACGCTTTGGTGGAGGAGATCGCCAAGGAGTGCGAGAAGGAGCCCCGCTTTGTCTGGCGGGAAGTGGTGCACGCCCGGGTTGGCGTTGACAGCATCAACGAGATCCTCCGTGACAGCTTCCACGATGCCCAGGATGCCTTGGTTTGCTATCGAGACAACCATCGGCGCCAGGCCAATATCCGCTTGATGGTGGCCAGGATCACCAACCTCACCAAGGAAAAAGGCATCTACAACGAACGGGATGCCTGGTGCCTGCGCCAGTTCGGCGAGAAGCATCTGAATGCCATGGGAACGGAGCAGCTCCGTCTCGTCCTGGCGTTCGTCGAGGACTTCCTTATCGCCCCAGCCCAAGAGCAACCCGCTCCTGCAGTCTCTGAGCCGATCGCTCGCCAAGGGCTCGGCTTCCTGTCAGGGCTGAAAGAGTTCGTCACTACCTACCCCATGCACTGCGGGGCCATTGCCCTGGTGCTGATGATCCTGGGGAAGATCGTTTAGCTGCACGCCAACAACTACAAGCCAACACCCAAAGGGACAACACCCAATGAACAAAGACGTTCGCCTCGCCGCCACCTTCCTGCTGGCCGGCCTCTCGGTTGCAGGTTGCTCCACCAAGAACTACGGCCGCCAGCCAGAGCTGACCTCGTTCGAGCAGCAGACAATGACGTGTCGGGAGATCGACCTGGAGCAAGCCAAGGTCCAGGGGTTCCTGGCCCATGTCCGTGAAGAGAGCGAGTTCGACGGCCGCTCGGTGCTGTCTTTCCTCGGTGACTTCGGCATCGGCAACATGATGGAGAAGGACGCCGCCGTTGATAGTGCCAACCAGCGCATGGCCCAGCTCAGCGCGGCGAAGATGCAGCAGGGTTGCTCCTATGCCAGCGCGGCACCGGCTCGGCAGTACGCGGCGCCGCAGGCCTACGCACCAGCTCCAGCAACAGCTTCGGCAGGCGGCTCAGTCGAGGCGCAGCTCGACGCGCTGAATCGCCAGCAGCTTCCCTATGACGAGTACCAGCGTCGATATCGAGAGATTACTGGCCAGTGAGTGGCAGGGCATCTGGCTCAAGGAATGCGAGTGCTATGCGAAAGGAAATGCACGGGATGTCTACAGGGGCTGTTGCTGCTCTGATCGCGATTGTCGGGTTCGCTCTGGTGATAATCGGCGCAATGGTCAGAGCAGACCGGCCGCCGTCTCCTCCATCGAAATACGAATTGATGAGCCTGGCCAAGGAAGAGATACGGCGCAGAGCCAAGGACCCAGCAAGCGTGCAGTTCGGCGACGTGTGGGTAGGCGCTTTAGTGACATCCAGTACGCCGTCTGGAGTGCCAGTGGTATGCGGTTACTTCAATGCGAAGAACGGGCTTGGTGTGTATACCGGGCAGCAGCGTTTCTTTGGAAGTCCTGGGATGCTCATGATTGATCAAGAGCAACGTGTTCTGATTGACCAGGCTTGGAGCGACAGCTGCATGCTCCGTAGAGGGTAAGTCGGTCATCTACGCGGCACGGGAAGTCATGCTTCACCTCTCCTTCGAGTAGATTTTCGGCTCTCCGAAAAGAGAGCACGCGCGCGCGCGACGATGATGGTCGGGCGTCCTGCAGGAGCAGGACGACCACCATAGGCCAGGGATGGCCACCTTCGGGAGCATCGTCATGCCATCGCAGCAAACCCGGCGTCGCCGCGCGCCGCGCATGACCAGCTGGACGCTGGTCACCCTGGTACTGCTCATCATCCTGGCGGCCATCCGGCCCGAGCAGCTCCAGGTCGTCTCCTACAAACTCCTCCTGGTCACCCTCGGTGCCGTCGCCGGCTACTGGATCGATCGCACTCTGTTCCTGGTCGAAGCACGCCCGCACGAATGCGTCGGCTTCGTCGCCATTGTCGGCGCCTGGATTCGCCGCGCCCTGATCGTGCTGGCATGCATCCTCGGCCTGACGCTGGGGCTCTGAACATGCGAATCCTGATCATCGGAAGCGCCGTGGCGCTGGCTCTCATGGGCCAGATTGGCCTCGCGGCCGACACCATCCCTGTGCAGGCCGAGCAGTACCGCCGCACGCTGGTACGCGCTGCCCATGTCGAATGGGGGCTCGATGCTCCGATCGCCACATTCGCAGCCCAGGTCCACCAAGAAAGCCGCTGGCGTGCGGATGCCCGCTCGCCCGTCGGCGCCGTCGGCCTGTCGCAGTTCATGCCGAGCACCGCGGAATGGGTTTCGGGCCTGTACCCCGCAGCCTTGGGCGCAAACCAGCCGTTGAACCCGGGCTGGGCCCTCCGCGCCCTTGTGACCTACGACCGCTACCTCTACGCCCGCAACCAGGCCACCAGCGAGTGCCATCGCTGGGGATTCGTCCTTGCCGCCTACAACGGCGGCCAGGGGTGGGTAAATCGCGATCGCAGACTGGCATCGGCATCCGGCGCCGATCAGCTGGCCTGGTTCGATTCCGTCGAGCGCTTCAACGCGGGGCGCTCGGCCGCGAACTTCCGCGAGAACCGCAATTACCCCCGACTGATTCTGCTGCGCTACGAACGCCTCTACAGCGAATGGGGCGACGGCGTATGCGCCGAGAGGTACGTGCTATGAGCAAGACTTCGTTCGCCGACGTGCGCGCGCTGTTCCGCATGCGCGATCCACATCGCTGGTTCTGGTTCCGGGAATGGCTGAAGGATTCCACCGGGCCAATGCTGAAGGACGCCCTGCGCATCGTCGCCTTGTCCGTCGCGCTCTATGCCTTGGGGCTTACGTTCGGCAAGGGCTTGGCGACTGGTTTCAGCCAGAACATTCAGTTGAACGTGCGCCTGCAGGTGTCCGAATGACGCGCCTCTATCTCGGAGGCCTGATGGCGCATGCACTCTCGTCGGTCGCCATGGTGGCCGCTTCCGCCAACTTCCTCACCGCCAAGGAGCTGTATTACTCGCCGGTACCACGCGAGCGCCACGGCAAGTCGGGCGTTGCCAAGGGCAAGCGCAAGGCGCGCCAGTACAAGCGCCGGAGGGCCCACTATGGCCGTGCTTAGCTGGCTGGGCCGCATCTGGCCCATGTTGCTCGGCGGCTTCATCGTTGTCGCGATGATCGTCAATGGTCAGGCCCGCTACGACGATGGCTTCAGCAAGGCCAAGGCCCTGGGCGACGCGGCTCTGGCCGAGCTGCGCGAGCAGCATTCCCAGGAAGCCGCCAAGGCGGCCCAGGACAACCTGGTGCAGCTGAGGCAACAGATCACCCGCGCCGACCTGGCCGAGCAGCGGATGCTGGAAGCCCAGCAACAGCTCGCCGATGCCCAGCACCAGCTCCAGGAGCGAATCCCCCATGTCACGACCGTCTACCGGCCGGCTCCTGCAGCTGCGCCTGTTGCCATTCCTCATTGCGTGTTCACTCGTGGCTTCCTGCGCGACTTCAACATCGCCCTCGGCGCCGGCCTGCCCGCCGCAGGAGCGAGTACCTCTGCGGCCGGCGCTCAAGCAGCGGCCTGGCCCACCCCCGGTTCTGACGCCGAACTACTGGAAAGCGGCGTCAGCCCGGCTGACATCCTGGCCTTCGCCAAGGACTACGGCGCCTGGGCTCAGCGCAATCTCGCGCAGCTCAACGCCCTCATCGATCAAGGGGAGTAACGGATGAAGATCGAGCTGGAGCTGTGGCAGCTGATCAGCCTGCTCGTCGCATTCCTCGGTGCCAGTGCCGGGGGCGGCAAGCTGCTGCTGAGCCAGATCCAGAAGCACCTGGACGCCCGCTTCCAAGGCCAGGATCAGGTTCGCGTGGCGAACCATGAGCAACTCTCCCGCCGCCTGGAAGCGATCGAACAGGCTGCCCGGGAAGAAACCAACCAGTGGCAGCGCGTCGAGCGCGAGCTGATGAGCCTGAAGGCCGACCTGCCGCTCCAGTACGTGCGCCGCGAAGACTACATCCGCGGCCAGAGCGTGCTGGAGGCGAAGCTCGACGGCCTGGCCGTGAAAATCGAAAACGCGCAACTGCGCAGCCTGATGGGAGCGAACCATGCAAACTGATATGCCCAAGATCCGCCGGGAGTCCCTGCGCTGGCTGATCCTGCTGACCCTGAACAACGCCCGGCCGGTGGGCAGCTACGAGATGCCGATCCTGTCGGTCGCCCAGAGCGAGTACCCGGACGCTACCCCGATTGAAATCCGCCGCGAGCTGGACTACCTGAGCGATCGCGACCTGGTGAAGCTGGTCAAAGAGCCCTCTGGCCGTTGGTTCGCGGACCTGACCCGTTACGGCACCGACATCGCGGAGTACACCATCGACTGCGAGCCTGGCATCGCGCGTCCCGTGAAGTACTGGTGACGGCCATGGGGCGGAAATCCTCCATCTCGCGACTGCCGGATAATGTCCGGGCCTACATCGAGGGCAAGCTGGCCGAGGGGCGGCTGACGCTGGACGAGCTGATCGCCAACCTGCAGGCACAGTTCCCCAGTCAGGCCGAGTCGGGCGAGTTGCCCAGCCGCACCGCGGTACACCGGTACGGCCAGAAGCTGGAACGGCGCCTCGCTGCGATCAAGGCCAGCACCGAGGCCGCGAAGATCATCCGTGCCCAGGCCGGCGACGAGATGGACGCGCGCAGCGAAGCGCTGACGGCGATGATCCAATCGGAGCTGTTCGAGTCGATCATTGCGCTGCAGGAAGCTGGTGACGAAGAAATGGACCCGGGCGAGCGCGTCGGCCTCCTTGCTTCGGCAGCGAAGAACATCGCCACCCTGACTCGCAGCTCCGTCACGCTGAAGAAGTTCCAGGCCGAAGCCGAGCAGCGTGGCAGAGAGAAACAGCTCCAGGAGCAGGAGCAACGCCTGGAAGAGATGCGTGGCAGCGATGGCATGAGCGAGCAGCTCGAAAACCGCATCCGCGGCATCCTGCTGGGGAAAGCCTGACATGGCCATGCTCGCGACGTCAGACAAACTGGGCGAACACCTCAAGGCCATCAGCACTCCACGCAAGATCGACCTGGCCGAGGAAATGGAGCTGCTCGGCGTCGACGTGCCCCAGGAAATCGCCGAGGCCCAGCCAGCCAACGAGGCGGTGTTCCTTGGCTACCAGCAGCGCTGGTTCGAGGACCAGAGCCCGATCATGATCGCGGAAAAGTCCCGCCGCACCGGCCTGACCTGGGCCGAGGCGGGGCGCAACGTGATGAACGCGGCAAAGCCACGCCGCCGTGGCGGATGCCACACCTTCTACGTCGGCAGCAAGCAGGAGATGGCGCTGGAGTACATCGCCGCCTGCGCGCTGTTCGCCCGCGCTTTCAACGAGCTGGCCGAGGCAGACGTCTACGAGCAGACGTTCTGGGACGAAGGCAAGAAGGAAGAGATCCTCACTTACATGATCCGCTTCCCGAAGTCGGGGCGGAAAATCCAGGCGCTGAGCAGCCGTCCGAGCAACCTGCGCGGCCTGCAGGGCGACGTCGTGATCGACGAGGCCGCATTCCACGAGTCCCTGGAGGAGCTGCTCAAGGCCGCCTTGGCCCTCAACATGTGGGGCAATAAGGTCCGCCTGATCAGCACCCACAACGGCGTCGACAACCCGTTCAATCAGTACATCCAGGACGCCCGCGAGGGCCGGAAGGACTACAGCATCCACCGGATCACCCTGGATGATGCGATCGCCGACGGCCTCTACCAGCGGATCTGCTACGTCACTGGCCAGGAATGGTCGCCGGAAGCCGAGAAGAAATGGCGAGACGGGCTCTACAAGAACGCCCCCAACATCGAGTCGGCCGAGGAAGAGTATGGCTGCGTCCCGAAGAAGTCCGGCGGCGCCTATCTGTCGCGCGTGCTCATCGAGCAGGCGATGGTTGCCGACCACTCGATCCGCATCTACCGCTACGCCGCCCCGGATGGCTTCGAAGGTTGGACGCCGGAGATGCGCGTGGAGGAGATCAACACCTGGTGCGAAGAAAACCTGCTGCCGGAGCTGGCCAGGCTAGACCCGGAAAACACCCACAGCTTCGGCGAAGACTTCGCGCGCAGCGGCGATTTGACGGTGTTCACTCCGTTGCAGATCTCGCCGACCCTGCGGAAGCGGGAGGCATTCCGCGTCGAGCTGCGCAATCTGACCTATGAAGCCCAGCGCGACATCATGTTCTTCATCTGCGATCGCTTGCCGCGTGTCGTGGGGATGGCATTCGATGCCACTGGCAACGGCGGCTACCTGGCGGAGCAAGCTGCTCTGAAATACGGGCTGTCGGTAGTTGATCGGGTGAGCCTTAACCTGGCCTGGTATGCCGAGTGGATGCCCAAACT
Organism: Pseudomonas citronellolis; assembly: GCF_029335315.1. Lineage (GTDB taxonomy): Bacteria > Pseudomonadota > Gammaproteobacteria > Pseudomonadales > Pseudomonadaceae > Pseudomonas > Pseudomonas citronellolis_A. The sequence goes on along the minus strand of NZ_JARJLT010000116.1, from coordinate 28,322 downwards.
CAAAGGGGAGTTCGAAGCCTTCAACATCGAGCTATCCCGGCATCAGAGCACGCTCGATGATCTGCTCTCGATCAAGGTGGAGAACGGCGTACCTGTGATCGACAAGGGCCGCAAAGCGGATCTGGAGTCCCCCGGCGGCAAGAAAAAGCGCCACGGCGACAGCGCGGTGAGTCTGGCAATGGCCATTCGGGCCAGCTACATGACTGGCCGCCGCCAGCCTATCGAGACCCAGTCTGCAGGCCCCCGAGTTTCTGCGCAGCAGGATCTCGCCGGCAGCCGCGCCATCACCACCCGCGGCTGGGGCACCGTCGCCGGCCGCAACGACCTCGGAGACTACTGATGCAATCGCCCAAGCTCGGCCAGGAGATCGCCACTACTGGCGATGGCCGCGATATCACCCGCCCATTCCTGTCCGGCCTGCAGCAGCCCAGCGACTACATCTTGCAACGCCGCGGCGGAAACGACCTGCGCATCTACGAAGAGGTGCTGCGCGATGGGCAGGTCAAGGCGACCTGGGGCCAGCGTCAGCTCGCGGTGGTCAGCAAGGAATGGCAGGTGGACGCCGGCGGCGATCGCCGAATCGACAAGGCTGCGGCCGAGCACCTGCGGCAGCAGCTGCAGAACGTCGGTTGGGATCGGATCACCAACGGCATGCTCTACGGGGTGTACTACGGCCACGCCGTGGCCGAGCTGATCTACGGCCGAGACGACCGCTACATTACCCTGGAGGCGATCAAGGTCCGCAATCGGCGCCGCTTCCGCTACGACCAGGAGGCCGGCCTGCGCCTGCTGACCCCGCAGAACATGTTCGAGGGCGAGCCGTGCCCGGCCCCGTACTTCTGGCACTTCTGCACCGGCGCCGACAACGACGACGAACCCTACGGCCTCGGCCTCGCGCACTGGCTCTACTGGCCGGTGTTCTTCAAGCGCAACGGGGTGAAGTTCTGGCTGACCTTCCTGGACAAGTTCGGCATGCCGACCGCCGTCGGCAAGTTCGGGAAGAACGCCACCCAGGAGGAGAAGAACAAGCTGCTGGCCGCCACGCAGGCGATCCAGACCGATACCGGCATCATCATGCCGGAGGACATGATGCTGGAGCTGATGGAGGCCTCCCGCTCCGGTACCGCCGACTACAAGATCCTCCACGACACCATGGACGAGACCATCGCCAAGGTGACGCTGGGCCAGGTCGCAAGCAGCCAGGGCACGCCCGGTCGGCTGGGCAACGACGACCTGCAGGCGGATGTGCGCCTCGACCTGGTCAAGGCTGATGCGGACCTGATCTGCGAGTCCTTCAACCTCGGGCCGGTGCGCTGGTTGACCGAGTGGAACTTCCCCGGCGCCAAGCCGCCTCGCGTGTACCGCGTGGTCGAGGAGCCCGAGGACATGGACGCCAAGGCCAGCCGCGACGAGAAGGTGTTCCGCTTCTCCGGATTCAAACCGACCCTGGGCTATGTCCAGGAGACCTACGGCGTCGAAGTCCAGGAGGAGGTCCAGCCGACTGCCGATAGCTCCGTGCCCGCCGCACCCGCCGAGTTCGCGGAGGGTGTTGGTGGCAACGACCCTGCAGCGGCCATGACCGATCAGTTGGCCAAGACTGTGCAGCCTGCGGTGAAAGACTGGAGTGACCAGTTGCGCGCCCTGGTCGACAACGCCACCAGCCTCGACGCCCTGCAGGACCAGCTGCTGAAGCTCGCCCCCGAGTTGAGCCTGGATCAGTACGCTGCGGCGATGGCGCTCGGCCTGCAGGCGGCCAATCTGGCCGGGCGCACTGACGTCCAGGACGAGCTGGCCCCGCGAGGAACTTCCTGATGGCCACCGCCGCCAGCTACGGCAGCCTGTCGTTCCAGCAGCAGGTCGACTTCTTCGAGGCCAAGAATCCCTCGGTCAATTACGCCACGGTGCGCGGCGCTGCGCATGAGCAGTCATTCGTCAGCGCCGGCGCCCATCGTGCCGACCTGGTCGCGGATCTGTTCGCCGTGGTGCGCCAGGCAATACGCGATGGGCTGACCCTGGAAGAGTTTCGCAAGGACTACTACGCCGTCCTGGACAACTACGGCTGGGAGCCTGCCGGCGGCCGTGCCTGGCGTGCCCGGGTGATCTATCGAACCAATCTGCGCACCAGCTACGCCGCGGGGCGCTATGCCCAGCTGCAGGCCGTCAAGGCGACTCGTCCCTACTGGGGATATCACCACAGCGACGCGGTGGAGCATCCGCGCGAACTGCACCTGGAATGGGACGGCCTGATCATCCATGCCGACGATCCTTGGTGGCAGTCGCACTACCCACCCAACGGCTTCGGCTGCGAATGCGGTGTCACCGCCTACAGCCTCGACGAAATTCATGCCCTGGGTAAGAGCGGCCCCGATGCGCCGCCGACCGGGCGCATGCGCAACATCTCGTTCCACGGCCAAACCGTCCAAGTGCCTGAGGGCGTCGATCCGGGCTGGGATTACGCGCCAGGTCGTGCTGCTTTCGAGAACCAGGTCCAACTGACCCTGGAGAAGACCGCGCCGTTGCCGGCCGAGCCGGCGGCCCGGATGAACAAGCAGCTGCTGGACGAAGACAGCGTCGAGGAGGCCCTGCAGGGCTCCTGGTCGAACTGGATGGATGAGGTGGCAGCCGAGCCGGTCGTCCAGGGCGCCGCCCGCAATGTCGGCACGCTCAGCCCCGAGACGGTCACCGCCATGGCCAAGGCCGGCGCCGACGCGGAAACCGCTCTGGTCAGCATGGAGGACAGGCATCTGGTACCAATGGTCCAGGCGGCTCAGGCTGAGCCGCAGAGCAGCACCTTATCCGCCGTGCTGACGCTCGCCGAACTGGCGCAGCTGCCGCAGATGATTTCTCAGCCCGAGGCTGTGCTCCTCGATGTCGCGACCCGCACATTGATCTATGTGTTCGACTCCGGCCGCGCCGGCGCCAAGGTCGCGATGAAGGTCAATTGCGCGCTGCAGGGTGCTGCGCGCAGCAACACGGTGCAGTCGGGGGCGCTGGTCGACGTCGAGCAGCTCGGCCAACAGGTCGCAGCCGGCCAGCTCGTACTTGTGGAGGGTGGTCTATGAGTGGCGTGCGCATCGAGCTGGAGTTCGATCACCTGCAGGTGACGCAGGCGCTCAGCGCCGGTGCTGCCGTGTTGGGAGCACCAGAGAAGGTCCTGGCGGACCTGATCGATCCGTTGCTTCGCATCCACCGAGCGCGATTCAAGGCGAAAACCTCGCCTGACGGTGTGCCATGGAAGGCCTTGTCGCCGCGCTATCTGCGCAGCAAAGAGCGGAACCAGGACAAGATCCTCGTCGCGAGCGGCCAGCTGAGCAATGATCTGCGCGGCCAGGTCGACGGCGATACCTTGCTGTTCGGTACCGACCGACCCTATGGCGCCATCCACCAGTTTGGCGGCACGATCCAGCGCGCCGCTTCGCGCGGAACACTGCGTTTGCGTACGGACGCGAAGGGGGCGTTGCTGCGCCAGGCCGACCACGCCAATCTGGCCGTGTTTGCCCGGAGCAGTGGCACGAGCGCCCACAAGCGCTACGTGGAGCGGAGTTACGAAGTGGCTGCGCACGAAATCACGATGCCGGCCCGCCCTTGGTTGGGCACGTCCGCCACCGACGACGGCACGCTGCTGCAGCGCGTAATGACCCTGATCACGACCGCAATGGGAATCTAGCGATACGAGCCCCGTAGAGCCCCTGTAAGGCCTTCGGGGCTACCCTTGCCCGTCGTGGATGCCGTTCGCGCCGTTTGGGGCGTTTATAAATCGCCCTGGCAGGCTTGCCAGCATCAACCCGGGCGTGGTTTCGTAGAAAAAGCCCGCCACCCCGCCTAAATCGAATTTCGGCCACCCGAAAAGATTCCCCGCGCAAGCCGCCTCACTCTGGCGGCATGAACAAGCCAACCGCCACTCTCCCGATCCTTCCTGCCGGCAGTCACGTCGCTCTCGACGGTCGCCCGGTGGAATTCACCGAGGCCGATCTGCGCGAAATCGCCGAGACCTACAATCCGGCGTTGCATGAGGCCCCGCTCGTCATTGGCCACCCGAAGCTCAATGCTCCAGCCTACGGCTGGGCCAAGAGCCTGGAAGTGCGCGACGGCATGCTCTACGCCGAACCGCACCAGGTGGTCCCGGAGTTCGCCGAGGCGGCGAACCGGAAGATGTACAAGAAGCGCAGCGCTTCGCTGTATCTGCCGAACTCGCCGGGCAACCCTGTACCGGGCAAGCACTACCTGCGCCACATCGGCTTCCTCGGCGCTGTGCCGCCGGCCATCAAAGGCATCCCCGATGCCGCCCTGGAGTTCTCCGAGAACGATGGCGCGCTGGCGGTCGAGTTCAGCGAATCCTATGCCTGGTCGTCGATGGTCGACGTGCTGCGCCGCGTGCGCGACTGGTTCGTGGAGCGCGAAGGCGTCGAGAAGGCCGACCAGCTGATCCCCCAGTGGCAGCTCTCCTCTATAGAGGAAGACCTGCGCCGCGACTCCCCCGACCAATCCCTCGCTTCTTTCTCCGAATACCACACCACGGAAGGCGATGACGCCACAGCGGCATCTGCCGCCGCTGCGGCCGAGTCTACTGCTGCCGCCATCGATGGCGGCAAGGCCTCGCCGGCGGCAGATGCCGAACGGGCCACCCATCAACCACAGCAGGACCCGACCATGCCTGATGAAGCTGCGCTCCAGGAGCGCCAACGCCTGCTCGACGAGCGCGAGCAACAGCTGGCCACCCGCGAGGCGGAAGTGGCTAAGCAGCAAGCCCAAGAGCATCGCAACGAAGTCACCGAGTTCGCCGAGAGCCTGGTCGTCGCCGGCAAGCTGCTGCCTCGCCAGAAGGCGCCGGTGATCGAGCTGCTGCTCAACCTGCCCACCGAATCGCCGCTGGAGTTCGCCGAAGGCGAAGCTCAGGTCAGCAAGCCGGCCGACGACGTGCTGCGCGAGCTGCTCACCTCGCTGCCCAAGCAGGTCGACTTCTCCGAGAAGTCGGGCGGCGACGCCAATCTCGGTTTCGCCGATGCCGGCGCCATCGCCGCGCGAGCCCAGACCTACCAGGCCGAACAACGCGCTGCTGGGAACCACATCAGCGCGACCGAGGCTGTCGGCCACATCACAAAGGGAGCCAAGTAGCCCATGAACATCCCCGGACTCACCACCGCCAAGCGCGCCGTCGGCGCCGTCGCCGCGCGCCGCCTCTGCGTGAATGGCACCTCCGATGGCCTGGCAGCCCAGGCTTCGGCCAGCACCGCTCTGCCGATCGGCGTCAGTACCGACATTCCCGCCGCCGACGGCCAGCCGTTCGATGTCATTCGCGGCGGTCTCGCGCCCGTGGAATACGGCGGCAACGTCACCCGCGGCAATCCGCTGACGGCCGATGCCCAGGGGCGAGCGATCGCCGCGACCATTCCGCCCATCGCCACCACCTACATCATCGGCTTCGCCGAAGAGAGCGGTGTGCTCGGTGACATCGGTTCCGTCCTCATCGCCCCGGCCGTGCTGCCGGTCAGCGCCTAAAGGAGCACTTCATGAGCAACGCACCGTTCCCCATTGACCCCGAGCTGACGGCGATCGCTATCGCCTACCGCAACGGCCGCATGATCGCCGACGACGTGCTGCCGCGCGTACTGGTGGGCAAGCAGGAGTTCAAGTACTGGAAGTACGACCTGGCCGATGGCTTCACCGTCCCGAGCACCCTGGTGGGCCGCAAGTCGAAGCCCAACGAAGTGGAGTTCGATGCCACCGACGTGCCGTCCAGTACCGATGACCATGGCCTGGACTCGCCGGTACCGAAGGCCGACATCGACAACGCCCCCGCCAACTACAACCCCCTGGGGCGTGCCGCCGAACAGGTCACCAACCTGATCATCCTCGATCGCGAGGTGCGTACCTCCGGCCTTGTGTTCAGCAACAGCAGCTATGCCGCTGGCAACAAAACCACCCTTTCCGGTACTGCCCAATGGAGCGACCCCACCAGCAGCCCGCTGCCGGTGATCACCGATGCCCTGGACAGCCTGGTCATGCGCCCGAACATCGGCGTGCTCGGTCGCCGCACCGCCACCATGCTGCGTCGTCACCCGAAGATCGTGAAGGCCTACAACGGCAGCCTGGGGGACGACGGCATGGTGCCGCTGGCGTTCCTGCAGGATCTCCTGGAGCTGGAACAGCTCCTGGTCGGTGAAGCCCGTATCAACACCGCCAAGCCCGGTCAGAACCCGGTCCTGGCTCGCGCCTGGGGGCCGCACGCTTCCTTTATCTACCGCGATCGCCTGGCCGACTCCCGCAACGGCACCACCTTCGGCTTCACCGCGCAATGGGGTGGTCGCATCGCCGGTTCCATCCCGGACCCGGACATCGGTCTGCGAGGCGGTCAGCGTGTACGTGTCGGTGAGTCGGTGAAGGAACTGATCTCGGCATCGGACCTGGGCTACTTCTTCGAGAACGCGGTCTCCGCTTCCTGACCTTGACCTGGGCGGCTGGCACCGGCCGCCCATGGAGTCCTCTTCCATGGCAAAAGCACCTCGCGCACCTCGCGCATCGAAAGAAAACACCCCGGCCAAGTCGGTAGAGTCGGCTGCAGCGTCTCAGGTCGGCGCTACTGAGCAAAGTCAGTCCCAACTGGTCGAGGGCCAACTGGCAGGCGTCCAGCTCCAGGACGGTACGGTTGTCCCCCTGGCCGAGCTGCCCGAGGCCGATCTGCGCAAAATGGCCACCGACCTGGAGATCGACGGCGCCGACTCGCTGCCGATCGAACAGCTCGTCGCCGCGATCCAGGCCGAGAAGGTCCTGGTCGATGAAGGCGATGATCTGGCCGACATCGGTGATGGTGACGGTTCGTCCAGCTCTCCTTCGGCTGTCACCAGCGATGCACCGCCGCATCTCGCCGGTGAGGATGGCCGCTACCAGGTGCTGCTCACCGATGGCTCCTTGGCGTACCTGGAAGAGCTGTCGACGGAAGACCTGGTCGAGCTTGCCGCTGCCTGCCTGCACCTGGCACCCCCTGGCCTGGGTGGCGCTCAGTTCATCGGCATGGACCTCACTCGCGCCGAACTTGCGATGGAGGCTATTCAGCGCGGCACGGCCGACACCAGTCGCTACATCGTTCGGCGTGAGCGCCTCGATCACAACGACGAGTCTTACGCCCTCGGCGATCTCATCCAGTTCGATGACGACGAGCACGCTCGCCAGCTGCTGGCCATCGGCGCCATCGCACCGGAGGTGGTGTGATGGAAAACCAGCACCGCAAGATCGCCGGCTACCGCGAGCTGTCGCAGGAAGAAGTCGACCTGATGAACCGCATCAAGGTCAAAGGCGCCGAACTGCTCGCGCTGCAGGCCGAACTGGCCGGTAGGCTCAGTACTGACCTGGAAGGCAAACGCGCGGCCGCCATTCGCTCCGTCGCTGGAAGGGAGTTCAACGGCACTCCCTACAACGAACATACCGGCGCCACCGATGAGTGCATCGAGTTCAGGCGCTTCTTGGCAGCTGAGCCGCTGCGCTGGGCCGCGCTGGGCAAGACCGATATCCAGACCGGCATCATGGCCTTGGTACGTGCCGTCGCTCAGCCGGAGGGCTGCTGAGGTGTCGCTGTACATCACGTTGCCGGAACTGGCCGACCGGCCGGGCCCCGAGGAGCTGTCGCAGGTGGCGACTCCTCGGCGCTTCCACGCCGTCGACGCCGACCTCCTGGACGCCATGCTGCGCGGTGACCCACTCAGCGACTGGACGCCCGAGGACATCGAGATCGGTGCTCAGGCCCTGGACGTGATCGTCAGCGCAGTCAACGACGCCCAGGCCTACATCGACGGTTTCCTGCAGCAGCGCGGTTACCTGCCGCTGCAGCAGCGCTACGGCATCGTCACCGGCTGGGCCAGGGCGATCGCGCGCTACCTGCTGCACAAGGACCGGCTGGGCCCGGGTGAAGACAAGGACCCGATCGTCCGCGATTACCGGGACGCAGTGAAGTTCCTGCAGCTCACCGCCGACGGCAAGTTCAGCCTCGGCCAGGACGATCCGGTGGCCACGCCGTCGAGCGGCGCGCCGCAGGTGACCACTCCTGGTCGCACTTTCAGTCTCGACACGCTGAAGGACTTCTGACATGTCCAGCGCGCCGTTCGACCACAACCTGGTCATCGCCAGGCTGAAGGAAAAAGTCCCGGAGCTGCAGAGCGTTGGCGGTGCTGCTGACTTCGCCGCCATCAAAACGGTTCGAGACTTCAGGACTCCCAGTGCCTACGTGATTCTGGCCGTCGAAACCCCTATCCCTCGGCAATCTGGTGCGCCCGGGGCTGCCAAGCGGCAGATGGTGGCCGTGAAGTTCGGCGTGGTCGTCGCCGTCCGCAACTACCGCGACAGCAAGGGCCAGAACGCCGCGGATGATCTGCACCCTGTCCTCGGCAAGGTGCGCGACGAGCTGATCGGGTGGGTGCCGGAAGGGCTCACCGGTGCTCGTGACTGCCAGCTGGTGCATGGCGAGGTCGTCGATTACGACAGCAACACACTGGTCTGGACCGACATTTATCTGACGCAACACTCCATCGGGAGAACCTCATGAACACCTCCACCAAGAAAACGCAGGCCGAAGCGCCTGCCGACGAGCCGAAACTGGAGACGGTGAAGCTCATCGCCCCCCACAAACACGCTGGCAAGAAGCGCCAGGCAGGCGATGAGATCGAGGTCAACTCGATCGAGAAGGAGTTCCTGCAGCGGCACAAGAAGATCGCCGGCGAGAGCCAGGACGCGGCTCCGGCCGCCAAGGAGTAACCCATGTCGAAGCTGTTTTCGTTCCAGGGCAAAGTCTGGGCCGGCGAGCGCCTGGATAACGGCAAACTCAGCCGCCCCATCTGGGCAGGCAACGTGCCGGCGCTGAGCCTGAAGCTGTCCACCGACGCGACCAACAAGACCGAGTCCTTCTCGGGCAAGCGCCTGCAGTACGGTCGTCTGCAGAAAGGCACCACTGCACAGCTGGACATCACCTTCGACGAATGGCTGCCCAAGAACATCGCTCTTGCGATCTGGGCGTCGCAGGTGCAGCTGGCGGCGGACACCGTGACCGGCGAAGTCTTCGAGACTGGCCTGGCCGCTGATGATTTCGTGAAGCTCGATGGCCAGTTCGTGTCCTCGGTCGTGCTGACCGACAGCAACCCGACTCCGGCCACTCTGGTGGCGGGCACCGATTACAAAGTCGAGTCGGCGACTGCCGGTCTGATCCAGCTGCTCAACATCACCGGCAAGACCCAGCCGATCAAGGCCGCCTACGCGACCGAGGCGGCCGAGGCCTTCACCATGTTCACCGCGCCCCCGCCGGAGCGCTACATCCTGCTGGATGGCGTCAACACCGAGACCAACGAGCCGGTGGTCGTCACGCTGTACCGCTGCAAGTTCGACCCGGTGAGCGACCTGGCCTTCATCAACGACGACTACGGCAACTTCCAGCTCTCCGGCAGCGTGCTCTACGACGAGCTGAACGCTGCCGACGACGAGCTGGGTGGCTTCGGCCGCTTCGTCCTGAAGGCGGATAGCTGATGGCCAGGAAGGTCGCTGCCCCCGCGAAGTCGTCCCCGGCCAAGAAGGCCGGGGCCGATGATCTCCAGGTGCTGCATCCCGATCGCACGCTGTCGATCGCCGGCTGCAGCGTCACCGTTCGCGAGTACGGGTTCGTCGAGGGGCTCGGCCTTCGACCTCTGATGCAGCCCTTCCTGGACGATCTCTATGCCTTGGTCAAAGGCCGCCAGGAGCTACCGCCGCTCGAAGAGATCATGGTCGTGTTCGGCACGCACTACGAGCTAGTCGCCCAGCTGATAGCCCAGTCGGCCGACGTCGAGCTGGAGTGGATTCGCCAGCTGGATTCGCGCCAAGGTCAGATGCTGCTGTATGCCTGGTGGACCGTAAACGGCCCTTTCTTTGTCGGCGCGGTGGTGGACCGGATAAGGGCCGAGGCGGCCGCGGCGGTGGAAAGAGCGCGCGCTGGGCGGACGTCTACGCAGTCCTCATTGCCGGAGGGTATGGAACCGCAGCCGCCATCGGTCGACTGACCGAGCGTCAGGTCCTGCTGCTCTACGAGGCCGAACTTCGGCGCAGACGAGTAGAACGGTCTGAGAACCTCCTCGATGCCAACGGAGCCTACGTTGGCGGCAAGACCGCAGAGGGTATGCTGAAGAAGCTCCAGGACTGACCTCCTGGAGCTTTTTTTCGTCCAGCCGAAAAGACCCACTCGCGCGCGCGCGAGACCATGCAGCACATCCCCCTTGATGTGATCCGACATGGCCGGCAAAGAACTCGATCTCGCGCTGCGCGTCCGCGCTGACCTCGCCGATGGGCAGAAGTCCCTCGAAGGCCTCGGGCAATCCGTGGTCGAAGTCGGCGACGCCGCCCAGCAAACCAACACTCATCTGACCGAAACCGGTCGCGCGGTCGATGCCCTGCAGGCCGACAGCGCAGCAGCAGCCACTGCCCTGGTGGCCATCGACAACGCCCTGCAGGGCGTGGCGCAAGGCGGCCAGCAGAGCGCTGCGCAGATCGACGCTGCTGCTGCAGCCGTGGACGGACTCGCCGCCGACGGTGCGCAGGCGGCCGCTGGTCTCGCTGCCGTGCAGAGCGCTCTCCAGGGCGTCGGGCAGAGTGGCCAGCAAGGCGCCGGCCAGGTAACCGCAGCTGCGGTCGCCATCGACAACCTGGCAGCCGATAGCGCCGAAGCAACGTCCTCGCTCTCGACCGCTCAGGCCGCCTTACAAGGTGTCGGCCAGGCGGGCCAACAGGGCGCCGCGGAGATCGGCAGCGCGGCGGCGGCGGTGGACGAGCTGGGCAGCAGCGGCACCTCGGCCGCTGCCTCCATCGGCACCATCGAGACGGCGCTGCAGGCGACAACTGCCGGTGCTCAGGCTGCTGCCTCGCAGCTCGACCAGATCCTGCAGGTGGTGATGGACCAGGCTGCTGCGACCAGCCGTCAGCTCGCGGTCGTCGGTGAGACGGCCGATCAGCAGTCCGAGCGCATTCGCGGAATGGTCGCGGCTAGCCTGGAGCAAAAGGCAGCGGTCGATGCCGCCGCCGTCAGCAACGAGCAACTCAGTGCAACGCTGGCCAACGTCAATGCAAACTGGCAGGAGAATGCCCGGGCGCAGACGGAAGCGGCCAACCTCTACCACAACGCCGAGCGGGCTCTCGTTCAGCAGGCGGAGGCCGAGCAGCAGGCTGCGGATTCGGCCGAGGCCGCGACTCAGGCGCTGCGCGAACAGGAAGCGGAACTCGGCAAGCTCCTGGGGCAGATCGACCCAACCATCCGCGAACTGGAGCGCCTCGACGATCTGGAGCAACGCTTGCGGGGGTTCCAGGGCAAGCTGCTCGATGCGGAAAGCTTCGACGAGTTCAACACCAAGCTGCGCGAGCAGCGGCAGCGCCTGGATGAGTCCAGCAACGGCATGCGCACGGCCGGGATCTCCGCCGGCCAGTACCAGCAGGCCATGCGGCAGCTGCCCATGCAGCTCACCGACGTCACCACCAGCCTGGCCAGCGGCATGCCGTTGTGGATGGTGGCGATCCAGCAAGGCGGGCAGATCAAGGACTCGTTCGGCGGCGTAGGCAACGCCGCCCGCGCCCTGGTCTCGCTGCTCAACCCGCTGACCGTCGCGATCGCCGCCATCACCGCCGGCGCGGGCGCCGTCGCGCTGGCATGGCACCAGGGCAGTGCCGAGGCCGACGAGTACAACAAGGCCCTCATCCTGACCGGCAACTACGCCGGCGTGACCGCTGGCCAGCTGGCCGCCCTGGCCCGCGAAATGGACGGCATGCGTGACGTGTCGCAGGGGAGCGCTGCGGCGGCGCTTACCGAGGTAGCAGGCAGCGGCAAGATCGCCGGCGACCAGATCCAGCTGGTGGCGGTGGCCGCCGAGCAGATGCGCGTGGCAATCGGGAAGGCCGTCTCCGAGACCGTCGAAGAGTTCGCCGGTCTGGCGAAGGACCCGATCACCGCCATCCTCAAGCTCAACGAGACCCAGCACTTCCTCACTGCCGCCCAGTTGGAACAGATTCGCACCCTGCAGCTGCAGCAGGGTGAGCAGGCGGCCGCCACGGAGGCAATGCGCGTCTACGCGGCGATGATCGCTGATCGCGCCCCGCAGATCACCGAGAACCTGGGCACCATCGAGCGCTCCTGGCGGGCAATCAAGACCGCGGCCACCGAGACCTGGGATGGCCTCCTGAACATCGGCCGTATCACCGACGACTCCCAGCGCATCACCGAGCTGACCAACAAGATCGCCTACCTGAAGAGCACGGTGGGCACTGGGTTTGAACCCTCGGCCGACACCCAGCAGCAGATCGATCAGCTCAGCAGCCAGCTGGCGGCTCTGCAGAAGAAACAGCAGGCCGCGGCCGAGGCTTCCAAGAACTCCGTCGACTCGGCGGCCGAGGCTAAGCGCCAGGCCGCCGCCGACTCCTTCATCAAGTCCGCCGAGGCTCAGGTCGAGAGCCTGTCGAAGCTGACCGAGACCGAAAAAGCGCACCAGGTGATGCAGCAGCAGGGCATCGCCGAAACGAGCAGCCAGGGCCAGGCCATGCTCGCCGCCGCCAAGGCCGCCGACGAGAAGAAGGCCGCGGTCGACGCCGCCACCAAGGCCGAGCGCGACCACGAAGCGGCGCAACGCAAGTCCCGCCAGGAGGCGGAGGCAGCCGCTCGCCAGGCCAAGCAATCGGCCGATCAGCAGGAGAACTTCGTCCGTGGCCTGGAACGCCAGGCCGCAACCCAGGGCCAGTCAACGTCCGAGACCCGTGCCTACGACCTGGCCGAAAAGGGGCTGACCGGCACCCTGCGCGCTCGTGCCGAGGCGGCGCTGGCTGTCCTCGCCGCAGACGAGCAGAAGCGCCAGGCTGACGCAGACGCCAAGCAACTGGCCAACGCCCAGGTCCAGCTCCTCGACGCACAGGGGCAACAGGCAGCGGCGGCCAGCCTGAAGATCGAGCAGCAGTATGGTGAGCTGCTGAAGCGCCTGCAGGCCCGCAGCGACACCGCCGGCGCCGACCTGGTGCAGCGCCTGATCAACGTCAGCCAGGCCAAGGCCCAGCTCGACCAGGTCAGCAGTGAAATCGAACGCGTGTTCTCCGACCAATCCCGACAGGAGCAGTCGGTCCAGGCTCAGCAACAGGCTGGTCTGATCAGCGAGCTGGGGGCTCGCCAGCAGTTGCTCGATCTCCACAAGGCTACGGCCGACCAAGTGGAGAAGCTGCTGCCGCAGATGCAGGCTCTGGCGCTGGCCACCGGCAACCCGGACGCGATCGAGCGCGTGAAGGACCTGCAGGCGCGCCTGCAGGAGCTGCGCACCACCAGCAACCAGTGGGAGCAGTCGCTCAAGAGCGGCATCGAGAATGGCCTGCAGAGCGCCCTGGAAGGCTTGGCCACCGGAACCGAGAACCTGAAGGAAGCCGCCGTCAGCTTCCTGCAGGGGATCGCGCGCAGCATGGCCGGCCTGGCATCGCAGACGCTGGCCCAGATGGCGTCGGACAAGCTGACGAAGCTGTTCAGCGACGAGTCCAGCAGCACGTCGATGACCGTCGGCGCTGCCGCTGTTTCCACCTCGGCGACTCAGCTGTCAGCTGCAGGCGCCACGCTGGTGACGGGAGCCGCTGCCATTTCCACCGCTGCCGCCGCACTGGCTGCTGCCAGCGGCTCTAAGGCAGTGGCGGGTGCTGGCGGGGCGACCGATGGTGGAATTCAGAGCATCGTAGATGGTCTCGGCGCGCCTACCGACGTTGTGAGCTGGCCAGGTGCCGATGCAGCCACGGCCTCTGCCGATGCCATCAGCTCCGCATCGGCGGGCGGCGCTGCAGCCATGGGCGATGCGATTACCTCGGCGTCAGGTGCTGGCAGCGACATTTTCTCCAGCGCCCTGGGCTCGATCTTCAGCGGCGGCGCCGACATGTTCAGCAGCATCTTCTCCAGCCTGTTCGGCGGTGCTGGCGGCGGTGCAGGCATGTCCTCGATCTTCACCTCGATCTTCGGGGCAGATGCCGGCGCCAGTACTGGCGCCGCGATGCTCTTTGCCTCGACGGGCGGCCACGTGCGCGGCCCTGGAACCACGACCAGCGACTCCATCCCTGCCGCGCTCTCCGACTACGAGTTCGTGACTCGCGCCGCTGTGGTTCAGCAGCCCGGTGCGCTGGACTTCCTACACAACTTCAACGCCTACGGGATGTCCGCCCTGGATGACTGGTCGATGCGTGTACGCCACGCCACTGGCGGCCTGGCCGGCGTGCCGGCACCGGCGATGCCACGCCCGACGATGCCCGCCGGCGGGATCGCCGAGCCGGCCAGCTCGATGAACGCCACTCTCAAGAGCGACCAGCACTTCTACCTGGTCGACGACCCAGGGCGCATTCAGGACTCGGCGTTCAGCGAGGCCGGGCTGGAGAAGTTTTACGTGCAGATCTCGCGGGACCCATCTCGGTTCCGCTCAATCCTCAAGCTGGGATAAGCCCTATGCCTTACTCGATCGACTACGTGGACAACGCCGGCGGGACGCTCGCCCACTACAACATGCTTGCCCGCATCCGCGACTTCGCGGCCGACAACGGCTACCAGGTACTGCGCTACGACACCTCGCTGACGAACCGCGAGCTGATCCTTAAAGCCCCGGGCCTGAGCGGTGAGGAAGAGATCTTCATGGGCTTCCGCACCTACCACAACGTCGACGCCGACTACTACAACCTGCTCGCCGGCGTGTTCACCGGCTACGTCGCCAGCAACTCCTTCGACGCCCAGCCTGGGGCGCGGCTTTCGGGCGTTCCTGCACACAACAACCGTATCGACTACTGGATGACCATGAACGACCAGCGCCTGGCGCTGGCCATGAAGGTCGGTACGCCAGTCTACGAGAGCGCCTACATCGGCAAGATGTTGCCCTATGGTCGCCCGAGCCAGTACCCATACCCCGTCGTGTGCGCCGGCATGCTCGATGGCGCTGCCGCCACTCGATTTTCGGATACCGCCCACGCAATGCCCTACCGGGGCAACCGGGCCGGCATGGGGCTGCGAACCAACGACGGTTGGAAAGCACCGTACTGCTACCCCTACCAGAACGATGTCCTCGCCGGTGCCACGCAGATGCGTGATACGGGCGGTATCGTCCAACTGCTGCCAGTCGAGCTGAACGACAACGCGGCCAACCTCTGGGGAGCCCTCGATGGGATCTACTACATCACCGGCTTCAACAACGCGGTCGAGAACACCGTGGTGCTGGGCGGCATCACCTACGTTGTGATCCAGGACGTCGGCCGCACCGGCTTTTCCAACTTCTACGCAATGAGGCTCGACGCCTGATGGCCTATTACAACGGGATGGCCAGCGACATGAGCGCATTGCGCTCGGTGCTAGTCGATGCATGCACTGCAGAGGGGTGGAGCTGGAACAGCAGCACCGAGATGCTGAGCAAAGGGACGATGTTTCTCCGGCTGCAGATCGTCTCCGGCTACCTGACATTGCTGGGCCGAACCAGCGCCAGCGCAGGCGATATGCCAAACGTGGTGCGGATTGGTGCACTGGGCGGCGTGGCCATCAGCTTCCCGATCGCCTACGAAATTTTCGTGTTCGACGCCGAGGTCTACCTGGTGGCGAACTACAACGTGAACTTCTACCAGTGGTGTGCATTCGGTAAGTCGACGGTCCAAGGTCTGCCAGGTACCGGCATGTGGGTTGCGGCATCCCTTGGCCCGACCAGTGCTGTCAACGGAATCGGCATGGGGGCGACCTTTGGTGGCGCTGCCAGTACGTCTCAGGACTGGGCCTGCCCGGCGCTGTTCTGGATGACCAACAGTCTGGATACCGTTCGTCTGGCGTCGCGCAACTACTACATCCACAGCAATCTGGACGCGGGCGGCTGGTCGCTGGGGGCTGCAAGCAACGAAGGGCTACGTCCGGGAATTGCGGCTATGGCGCCGCTGATCAGTGTGCTGCCAAACGCCTGGAACAGCGAGGCAGTGCTGATCCCGGCGCGGGCTTACAAGACACGACTGGAAAGCAAAGTCAGCATGGTTGCGGACCTGGACCACGCTCGCTACACCCGAGTCGACAACTATGCGCCAGGCCAGATCGTGACCCTGGGTGATGACCGCTGGAAGGTGTACCCCTTCTATCAAAAGAACACGATCAGCCGCGACGGCAGCCCCGCCTCGACTACCCCGGTCACGCATTCCGGGACATTCGGCTGGGCCATCCGCTACGAGGGCCCCTGACGGTGGCTGTCGTTTCCGCACAGCACGTGCTGCCGACCCAAGGTGGTATCGACAGTCCGGCATGGTCCGGTGACCTTTACTCGTTCGTCTTCATCGAGCAGCCCGGCGAGTCCGAGGCAGGACAGTCCCCCGGCAATGCGGCGCCGACAACCCACTGGCCCGTATCCACCGCGCCCAGGACGCTCAGCGGCCAGCGCATGCGCGCTCACATCGACGACTGGTACTACCGCGTCCACATCAGCCCACAGCGGGCTGACCTGGGAAACCTGGTCTCTACCCAGGTATTTCCGGTGACGCTGTGGAACGCCTATCTCGAACCACGGACACTGGATGCGATCGGCGGCCTGGGCGAAGGCATCCAGGTTAGCGGCCAGCCCGCTCCGCCCCTGGCCTTTGCCGCCATCCAAGAGCGCACCTGGCAGTTGAGCGTGACGCCAGACGGCGAGCCGGTGCTCGACACTGAAATCACCTGGTCATTCGAGAATGGTGCCCAAGTTGGCATCGAGGTCACTGCGAACCGCATTGTGGCCTGGTCATTCGCCCCGGACTGGGGCGACAGCATCACCGAGCGGCTCAGCTCTCTGACCGATATCCTGGCGAGCGATACGGGCGTAGAGCAGCGGCGAGCGCTTCGGCTGGCACCGCGCCGGGAGTTCGAAGCCCAGATGTACGCCGAAGGCCGCGAGCGGCAGATGCTGGACCTGGCGCTGTTTGGTTGGGGAACGCGAATCTGGGCGTTGCCGATCTGGCCGGACATCCAGCTCCTGCAGCAGCCGCTGCCGGCGGCCAGCTTCAGGATCGCCTGCAGCACCGCTTACCTGGATTTCCAGGTGGGAGGCATGGCCATGATCCGTGGCGAGTCCGCGTTGGTGTATGAGGTCGTGCAGATCCTGGACATCGATGCCGGCGGCATCGACCTGGTACGTTCGACGCAACGCGACTGGCCGGTGGGCTCTCGACTCTACCCGGCGCGCGCTGCGCAGCTGATGGAGCGGCCTGCGCTGACCCGCCTTACGGATCGAGCACAGGGGGCCCAGGTCCATTTCCTGGTCGTTGAGGTGAGCGACTGGCCGGAGCTGCTGCCGAGCGCTGTCTATCGAGGTCGGCCAGTCCTGGAAGCCCGGCCGGATGAGGGCAACGATCTGACCAGCTCGATGGAGGCGAGTCTGAGCCAGCTCGATAGCGGTCTTGCGATCCCGCTGACCACGGATCTTGCAGACCGTGCTTTCCCGGTGACGGGCTATGGCTGGCTCGAAATGGGGCGCGCGGCCAGGGCCGCGTGGCGCTCAATGGTGTACGCGTTGCGCGGTCGTCAGGCGGCAATGTGGGTTCCGACCCACGCTGATGATCTGACTCTTGTTGCGCAAGTGGCCGATGTGGCGACCACTCTGGACGTCGCGAACATCGGCTACACCCGATTCGGCCAGGCCCGTCCCGGCCGGCGCGATATCCGCATCGAGCTGTTCGACGGCTCCATTTTCTATCGCCGCATCACCAACGCCACGGAGCTGGACCAGGACATCGAGCGCATCGCCATCGACTCCGCGTTGGGACGATTGGTCCTGCCCAGTCAGGTTGCCCGAATCTGCTGGATGACCTACAGCCGTGGCAACAGCGACACGGTGGAGATCGAGCACATCACCGACAGCGAGGGGGTCGCGAGCAGCTCGCTGACCTTCCGAGGAGTCCGCGACGATGAGTTTTGACGCTCGCGAGCAATCACTGGCCGCCGGGCAACCGGTTCGCCTATACCAATTCAGCCGAGGGGTGATGCGCTGGCTCTACAACACAAGCGACCGCGACATCACCTGGAACAATCAGATCTTCCGCACCGTGCGTGGCGGCATCATCGACTCGGGGATCATTCAGTCAGGAGATCCCGAGGCGGACAAACAGACCATTACCGGGCCTGCGGACCTGGAGGTCGCGCAGCTCTTCCGGGGCGTGCCGCCGAGCGACGAGATCGAGCTGGTGATCTACGACATGCACTTCGGTGACGACGAGGCGCTGGTGAGCTGGATGGGCTCGATCGCCGGCGTGAACTGGCCGAACGTCGACTCCTCCACCATTACCTGCGTCACCTTCGAAGCCAGCATGCAGCAGCCCGGCCTGACGGACTGCTACAGCCGAACCTGCATAGCGGTGCTGGGCGATAGCCGCTGCAAGGTTATCCTGAGCCAGTACATGGTGTCCGCGCCGATCCAGGGTTCGACTGGCTCGGTCATCTCAGCGGGCGCGGCAGCTGCCTATCCAGACGGCTATTTCACCGGCGGCTTCGCCGAGTGGCCAGTAGGGAGCGGGAACTACGATCGGCGCCACATCGAGCAGCATCAGGGCAGCAGCCTGACGATTTTGGCCGGCACCTCTGGCATGCCGACGTCGGGGGTGCTGCGCCTGTACCCAGGGTGCGACTACCTGCCCGCGACCTGCCGTGACAAGTTCAACAACGAGCCAAACTTCCGGGGCGAGCCGCAGCTGCAGGGCGAATCTCCCTATGACGGCAACCAGGTCTTCTGAGGTGAACCATGTGGGTACAAGTCGCAATTCTTGTTGCCAGCTACATCCTTCAGGCCGCTCTGGCGCCCAAACCCAAGGCGCCCAAGCCGACTGCGTTCGAGGACATCGACTTCCCGCTCTGCGAAGAGGGCGAGGACAAGGGCGCCGTCTTCGGCCAGTGCTGGTCCGAGAGCTGGTTCGTCATCACCGTCGGCAACTACCGGACCAAGGCCATTCGCACCAAGGGGTCGAAGAAATGATTGTGACCATCCAGCATCTCCACACCGTTCCCACTTGGAATGGTCGGCAGGGCTACTGCCATGGCAAGGCTCGTGACTTCTTCAGCGAGCATGGTCTCGACTGGATGGACTTCGTCCAGAACGGCATTGACGAGCAACTGCTGGTGGACACTGGCGATGGCCTCGCGCTGCTCCTGGTCGAGCATGCTCGGGAGGTCAGCGATGGGCAGTAGCAGCAGGAGCCAGACGACCGGATTTCGCTATGGCTTCGATATCCATCAAGGCCTCGGGCTGCCACTCGACGAGATCTGCGAGATCCAGGCGAGCGACAAGTCTGCATGGAAAGGCTCGATCACCAGCAACGGCCAGATCCGCATTAACGCGCCAAACCTGTTCGGCGGAGACAAGGGCGAAGGCGGCATCGATGGCACCCTTGACGTGATGTTTGGCGACGAAGACCAGGTGCCAGCGCCGAAGCTGGTTGCAATGCTGTCTCAGCTGGGCGGCATCGTTCCGGCATTCCGGGGGCAGGCCACGGCCTTCTTCTCCGGCCTGGTCTGCTCGAACAATCCCTACCCGAAACCATGGAAGTTCCTGCGGCGCGGCGGCGAGCGGCTGTGGGCGCCGGACAGCGCCTGGTACCCCGAAAAGCAGTTCATCTGGCTGGCAGACGGCCAGATCAAGGCGATGAACCCGATCCACATCCTCTACTTGATCTACACCGGCAAGCGCTTCCGGGGCCTTCCACGTGCTCGGCTGGATGACACCGCGTGGCGCGCCGCAGCCGATACCGCCTATAGCGAGGGCCTCGGCTTGTGCTTGGAATGGAAGCGCAGCGACACGCTGAAGAACTTCCGTGACTCAGTGCTCAGCCATGTCAGCGCAGAGATCTACCTCGATCGGCGCCAGGCGCTGCTCAGCATTCGCCTGCTGCGCGATGACTACGTCGTCTCCAGCCTGCCGCTGTTCGACGAAGACAGCGGGCTCCTGGACATCACCCGCGATGAGGCCAGCAGCAACGACAGCACCTCGGTACCGAGCATCATGGTGGTCAAGTACGTCGACGCGATCGATGGCAAGACCAAGCAGGTCCGGGGCGTGAACAGTGCCGTGGCGGCGCGTGATGGCGGCCAGACGGTTCAGGTCGTCGATTATCCAGGAGCGCCGACCGGCGACATTGCCGGACGACTGCTGAAGCGGGATCTGCGCCTGGCGACCGCCGGCCTGAAGCGATTCAAGATCGTCCTGGACCGGCGGGGCCGGAACCTGTCGCCTGGTCAGCCGTTCCGTGTGCGATCGGTGCGGCGAGGTATTCCCGAGACTGTGGTCCGCGTCGGCCGGTTCGAAGATGGCACGCTGACCGATGGGCGCGTGCAGGTCACCGTCCTGCAGGACGTGTTCGGGCTGCCACTGACCGGCAATATCGCAGTGCCGCCCACCGGCTGGTTGCCGCCTGATCGTGAGGCCCGCGCGATCACCACGCGGCGCCTGATCGAGGTGCCATACGCTTCCCTGGCCGGCAACACCGATCCCGCGAACCTGGCCCAGATTGATCCGACGGCAACCTACATGGCCGCCCTGGCTGTCGCTCCGACCTCGCTCTCCATGAGCTACGAGCTGACCGATCGTGTCGGTACCACTGGCACCTTCGTTGAGCGGGCGACCGGAGACTGGTGCCCAAGCGCAGCGCTTGCGGGCGCTTTGGCGAAGGAGCCGGGCCCGTCCATTGTGACGCTCACCGGCGCCAGTCGCCTCGACGAGGTGGTGGTTGGCATGGCCGCGATGGTCGACGACGAGGTGGTGCGTGTCGATGCGGTCAACTACGACACGGCGGTGCTCACCCTCGCGCGTGGCTGCTTGGACTCGGTGCCCGCTGGCCATTCCTCGGGCGCTCGCATCTGGTTCCACAGCGGTTTCGAGAATATCGACGAGGCCGCGTACACGCTGGGCGTCACCCTGCAGGCAAAGCTGCTCACAAACACGAGTCAGGCCCAGCTCGACCCGGCGCTGGCTGGGACCGACTCGCTGACGCTCCAGGGGCGCCAGGGTCGGCCCTATCCGCCTGCACAGTTCAAGATCGCGGGCCAGTCCTACCCGGCTAGCGTTTCGAGTACCTTGACTGTTTCCTGGGCTCACAGAGACCGCGTCGCTCAGGCGGACCAGGTCGTCGATACAACGGTCGGCAACATCGGCCCCGAGTCGGGGACCACTTACTCGGCGCGTCTGACTCGGGCGGATACTGGCGACGTGCTTGCCAGCTCCAGTGGCCTTTCTGGTACTTCGGTTGCGCTCAGTACGACCTATTCCGGCAACGTCCAGCTTGAGCTTTGGTCCGAGCGTGGCGGCCTGCAGGCGCTGCAGCGGCACGCGCACATCTTCAATTACACCTCGGGCGCGGCATTGTGGACGCCGGCGTCACTGACTGGCCTTCGACTGTGGGTGAAGGCGGATAACCCGGCGAACACCGTGAGCGGGAGCGAGCTGACCGGGCTGGCAGACCTTTCGGGGCGTGGCAATGCCTTCACGGTCTACGGTGGCACCGTGGCGAACCGTGCAAAGCTGGTGAGCGGTGGCCTCGCAGGCAGAACCGTGTGGCGGTCTGACAGCGAGCGGCTGGGGAGCTTCATTTGCACCGCGACCGATATCCTGGCGGCGAGCAACAACGTCAGTGGCCTGACTGCGGCGATCGTACATCGCAACTACCCAGCTGCTGCGGCGGTGAGCGTGGGCAACCACATGTTCGTCGCTGCGCGAAATGCAGCTCCAACCCAGGCGCGTATCCTCCTATCGGCCGGCTTCCTGGCAACGGGTGCGCGCTACGCTGGTGGCCGGCGGCTGGATACTGATGGAAACGTTACAGTCAACGACACCAGCAACAAGGGCACGGCATGGCAGGTGATGGTCGGCGTGAACGATTACGCGGGGGCTAAGGCGACGCTCAGCCTGAACGGTGTACCTACGGTCCTCACGGGCTTCCAAACCCCAGGCAATACTTCGGCGACCAATGGCTCCCAGGTCGTTATCGGGCACGTCGGCGATGGCACGGCGCAGTCCCTGGGCGACTACGCCGAGGTCATCTACATCCAGGGTGCGTTGTCCGACTCCGATCGACAGAAGCTGGAGGGGTACCTGGCATGGGCGTGGGGGCTCTCCAGTAGCCTTCCGGCCGGCCATCCGTATCGAACGGCGCCGCCAGCAGCCTGAAGAGGCTGTCCATCTTGAAGAGAGGGTGCCGTTGGTAAGGGGAGTGACGCGAGGGAGGTGCTTATCTTCGGCTGGGATGTCCAGGCCGAACCTGCAGGGCTATTCTGAAATTCCTTTTCCACCTATGAAAGGAACGCCACGCTGGATTTATCGCGCATCAGGTCGATGAATTTCGCGCGGCGCTACAACAACCGGGAAGCGCCGTTCGCGAGCAAGAACTAGGCGTCCCCCTCGCTCCTACGAACGCACTTCAGCGCGGCCGGCGGCCGGCGACGAAGTGGGTGGGGTCGTTGTAGCCCGGGGTGGAGGCGTGGCCGGGAGTGACCAGGGCGTCGACGAAGGCTTCGTCGTCGGCGTCCAGGCGCACGTCCAGGGCCTTGAGGTAGTCCTGCCACTGCTCCTCGGTGCGCGGGCCGACGATGGCGGCGCTGACCAGGGCGTTGTGCAGCACCCAGGCGATGGCGAACTGCACCGCGCCGACGCCGCGCGCCTCGGCGTGGGCCTTCACCCGCTGGGCGATTTCCAGCGACTCGGGGCGCCACTCGGTCTCCAGGATGCGCTTGTCCTGGCGCCCGGCGCGGCTCTCGGCGTCCGGCGCGACGCCGGGCAGGTACTTGCCGCTGAGCACGCCGCGCGCCAGCGGGCTGTAGGGCACCACGCCGAGGCCGTGGAATTCGGCGGCGGTGAACTGCTCGGTCTCGGCCTGGCGGTTCACCAGGTTGTACAGCGGCTGGCTGGCGATCGGCCGCGGCACGCCGAGGCGTTCGGCCACGTGGACCACTTCGGCGATGCGCCAGCCGCGGTAGTTGGACAGCCCCCAGTGGCGCACCTTGCCCTGGGCGATGGCGTCGCCGATGGCCGCGACGGTTTCCTCCAGCGGCGTCTGCGGGTCTTCGCGGTGCAGGTAGTAGAGGTCCAGGTAGTCGGTGCCCAGGCGTTTCAGGCTGGCGTCCAGCGAGGCGCTGATGTGCTTGCGGCCGAGGCCGCGACGGTTCGGCCAGGCGTCCGCCGGGCCCATGCCGACCTTGGAGGCCAGCACCCAGTCGTCGCGGCGCGCGGCGATGGCCTGGCCGACGATCTGCTCCGAGCGCCCGTCGTTGTAGACGTCGGCGCTGTCGATGAAGTTGATCCCGCGCTCCAGCGCCTGGTCGATGATGCGCTTCGAGGTGGCGGCGTCGGTCTGCCCGCCGAACATCATGCTGCCCAGCGCCAGCGGCGAGACCAGCAGGCCGGAGCGGCCGAGGGTACGGTAGTTCATGGGTGTCTCCGGTTGGGGAATTCAGACCGCCTGGGCTTCTTCCTGGAACAGTCCGTCGGACTGCCGGCTCCACAGGCGGTGGTACTGGCCGCGTTTCTTCAGCAGTTCCTGGTGGCTGCCGTCCTCGACCACGCGGCCGTTGTCGAAGACGATGATGCGGTCCAGGTGCGCCACCGTCGACAGGCGATGCGCGACCACGATGACGGTCTTGCCCTGCATGATGGTGTCGAGCTGGTCCTGGATGAAGCGTTCGGTGATCGAGTCCAGGCTCGACGTGGCCTCGTCCATCACCAGGATCGGCGCGTTCTTCAGCAGCACCCGGGCGATGGCGATGCGCTGCCGCTGGCCGCCGGAGAGCTTGACCCCGCGCTCGCCCACCAGCGAATCGTAGCCCTGTTCCATGCGCTCGATGAAGGCGCTGGCGCCGGCGCCGTGGATGGCCGCGGCGAGTTCGTCGGCGCTGGCGTCCAGGCGCCCGTAGTGGATGTTCTCGCGGATGCTGCGGTGGAACAGCCCCGGCTCCTGGGGGATCAGGCCGATCTGCCGGTGCAGCGACAGCTGGGTCACCTCGCGGATGTCCTGGCCGTCGATCAGCACCTGGCCGTCGTCGACGTCGTAGAGGCGCAGCAGCAGGTTCAGCAGGGTCGACTTGCCCGAGCCGGAGAAGCCCACCAGGCCGACGCGCTGGCCGGCCGGGATGCGCAGGTCGAGGCGCTCGAAGATCGCCTGCCCGGGGTGGTAGCCGAAGCGCACGCCACGGAACTCGACGTTGCCCTGGGTGACTTCCAGGCGCCGCGCGCCCTCGCGGTCGACCACTTCGTGGGGATGGATCAGCGTGCGCACGCCGTTGGCGATGTTGCCGGTGGCCTCGAAGAACTCCAGGAAGCGCCGCGACAGGTTGCCCACGTCGTTGATGATCAGCAGCGCCATGCTGGTGGCCATGACGAAGGCGGCGATGCTGATGGTGCCGGCGCGCCACAGCCACAGGGTGAGCAGCAGCATGCCGATCTTCAGGAGCATTCCGCAGCCGTTCTGGAACCAGCGGATCTTCTCCATGTAGCCGAGCGAGCGGCCGGCCGCCGCCAGCTCGCGTGCGAGGTAGCCGTTGAGGTAGTCCAGCTCGTGGGAGTGGCGGGCGAACAGGCGCACGTTGCTCAGGTTGGTCACCGCGTCCACCACCTTGCCGGTGCTGGTGCTGCGCGCCGCCGAGTACTGCTGGGCCAGCGGGTGGCTGCGGCGGGCGAGGAAGAACGAGGTGCCGATGAACAGCACCGACCAGCCCAGCATGAACACCGCCAGCAGCCCCGAGGCGCTGGCCAGCACCAGGCTGGCCAGGGTCAGGGTGATCAGCAGCGGGATCAGGTCGAAGAGCAGGATGTTCATGGTCTGGTTCACCCCCATGGCGACTTCCGAGACCTTGTGCGCCAGGGCGCCGGCGAACTCGTTGCTGACGAAGCGGTGCGAGTGCTGCTGCAGGTAGGCGTAGACGGTGTAGGTGACCCGCGCGCGCTGGCGCGGCAGCACGCGGATGTTGATGGTGTTGGCGCTGCGCGTGAAGAGCACCTCCAGCACCACCAGAACGGCGAAGCCGGCCACCGGGCCGAGTAGGGTGTGGGGCAGGGCGTGGGGCAGGGTGCCTGCGCTCACCAGGCGGGTGACCTGGCCCAGGCTCCAGGGGATGAGCACGGTGCAGATCACCGCGGCGATCTGCAGCAGCAGTATCCCCAGGTAGGCCCAGCGGTACTGGCTGACGAAATGGGTGACGAAGCGCACCGGCGCCTCGGGCAGGTAGCGGATGTTCCAGGCGGGCGCCTGGCGCTCACCGGGATGGTCGTCCGGGGTATGGCTCATGGCGGATCGGGTCCTTCAGGCGTGGGTCAGGGGCAGCAGGTAGCGGGTCACCGGGAAGGCCGTGCCGTCCTCCTCGAAAACCCGCGAGCTGCTGGCTTGCGGGGTGAAGCCGGCGGCGCGGTAGAAGCGTTCGGCGCGGGCGTTGCCGTCCAGTGCCCAGAGCGTGACGCGGGCGAAGCCGGCCGCCTCCAGGGCCTGGCGCGAAGCCCGCCAGAGCGCGCTGCCGATGCCGGCGGACCAGGCCGCCGGCACCAGGTAGATCGAGTACAGCTCGCCGGTGCCGGGCTCGACGTCGTCGTCGCGGCTGGCGCCGAAGGAGCTCCAGCCGAGCACCACGCCGTCGCGCTCGGCCACGCGGATGTCGCGGCCGCCGTTGCGGATGGCGTTGTCGATGAAGTCGACGCGGCGCTGCAGATTGTCGGCCAGGCCTTGCAGGTAGGCCTCCGGCAGCAGGCCGTGGTAGGTGGCCTGCCAGCTCTGCACGTGGGCTTCGGCGATGGCCCGGGCGTCGCCTTCGCGGGCCTCGCGGATCAGCGCCGGGGTGGGGGTGGACTCAGCCATGGGACGTCTCCTTGGGGTGTAGAGGGGATGTGGCGGTCGCCCGCGCGGGCCGCGCGCGGCCGCTGACCGAGGCCCCGGCGCTTTCGCCGAGGCGCCCGAAGGGCAGGGCCGAGACCGCGCACAGCAGGGCGCCGGCGAGCATCGCCAGGGACAGGTCCTCGACCTGCGGCTGCAGGTGGCCGTGGCCGTGCATGACCAGCGCCAGCAGGCTGGCCGCAAGGCCCACCGACAGGCTCATGGCCAGCTGCATGGACATCGCCGACAGGCTGCTGGCGCGGCTGGCCAGCTCGCGCGGCACCTCGCAGAAGGTCAGCGCGCCGAGGGTGCTGAACTGCAGCGAGCGCAGCAGGCCGCTGAGGTACAGCAACGCCACCAGCAGCCACCAGGGCGTGTCGGCGCGCAGCAGGGCGCAGCCGACGATGGACAGGGCGCAGAGCAGGGCGTTGCCGACCAGGGTGCGGCGGAAGCCCAGGCGCTGGACGATGCGCACCGAGAGGAACTTCACGCTCAGCGCCCCGGCGCCGCCGGCCAGGGTCAGCAGGCCGGCGTCCAGGGCGCCGTGGCCGAAGCCCAGCTGCAGCATCAGCACCATCAGGAACGGCTGGGCGGCGCTGCCCAGGCGGAACAGGTTGCCGGCCCAGATCGCCGTGGCGAAGGTGGGAATGCGCAGCAGGCCGAGGTCGATCAGCGGCGCCGCGTGGCGCCGGGCGTGGCGCCAGTAGGCCAGCGCGGCGCAGGCGCCGGCGGCCAGCAGCGCGGCCACCAGCGGCAGCGGCAGCAGGCGATGGCCGAGCGCCTCGAAGCCGAACACCAGGGCCGCCAGGGCGCAGCCGCTGAGCAGGAAGCCGCGGCGGTCCAGGCGCCGCTGCGGATCGCCGGCGAAGTCCGGGACGAAACGCAGGATCAGGACGATGCCCAGCGCGCCTATGGGCAGGTTGACCAGGAAGATCCAGTGCCAGGACAGCAGGTCCACCAGCAAGCCGCCCAGCGGCGGCCCGAGCAGCGGCCCGACCAGCGCCGGGATGGCCAGCGCGGCCATGTTGCGCAGCAGCGTTTCCGGGGTCGACCAGCGCAGCAGCAAAACCTGCCCCACCGGCGCCATCAGCGCCCCGGCGGCGCCCTGGGCGAGGCGCGCCAGGGACAGTTGCAGCAGCGAGGTGGACGCCGCGCAGGCCAGCGAGGCGAAAATGAACAGGCCGATGGCGGTGAGCAGCACGCGGCGCGGGCCGAAGCGGTCGGCGACCCAGCCGCTGACCGGCACGAACAGCGCCACCGCCAGCAGGTACAGCGACACCACCAGGTTCATGCGCACCGCCGGCTCGCCGAAGTCGGCGGCCATCTGCGGCAGCGCGGTGAGCACCGCGGTGCTGTCGAGCAGCTCCATGAACAGCGCGGCGCCGGTGATCATCGGCACCAGGCGGCCGCTACGCAAGGTGTTCGGCATGGGCGACGAAGGGCCCATCAGAACAGCCCGGAGGTCGGCGGCTCGCTGCCTTTCAGGCGCCAGGCGCCGACCACCGCGGCTTTCCAGTGGCGCGGGTTGTGGTTGGCCAGGGTGCGGGCGTTGCGCCAGTGGCGGTCGAGGTTGTGCTGGCGCCCGGTGGTGGAGGCGCCGCCGACGTCGAACAGCAGTTCGGCGGCCTTGAGCGCCGACTCCACGGCGATGTACTGGGCCTGGGCGACGTCCACGGCGGCGAGGTTCACCGCGTCATGTTCGAGACCGGCCGCCCAGGCTTCGTCGATGCGTTCGGCGGCGCGCAGGATCACCGCCTCGGCGGCCAGGGCGCGGGCGGAAATCTCGCCCACGGCGAATTCCACGTAGGGGTCGTCCACCGAGCGTTGCGCGCTGCTGTGCTTGATCGGCCGCGCGTGCTCGCGGGCGAAGACCACCGCGTCGGTCAGCGCGTTGCGCGCGATGCCGGCCTCGACCGCGCCGAGGAACAGCTGCAGGAAGGGCGTGACGATCGAGCGCTGGCCTTCCTCGACCACGCGCGGGCGGATTTCGCCGGGCTGCACCAGCAGGTCGTTGAGCCGCGTGGTGCCGCTGGCGGTGAGGCGCTGGCCCATGGCGTCGAAGTCGTCGAGCAGTTCCAGGCCCTCGCGGTCGCGCGGGACCACGAAGGACACCGGCTTGTCGTCCTCGTCCAGGGCCACCGCGCTGACCCAGTCGGCGTACAGCGAGCCGGTGCTGTAGAACTTGCTGCCGCTGGCGCGGAAGGCCTCGCCGTCGCGGCGCAGGCGCGCGCTCACCGCGCCGTTGGCGCCGCCGATCTCCCAGCCGGCGTTGCCGAACACCTCGCCGGCGAGGAAGCGCGGGAACCAGCGGCGCTGCTCGGCCTGGTCGCCACGGGCGAGCAGGCCCTCGATGAAGGCGAAGCTGGGGCGCAGCGCCTGGGCGACGTTGGAGTCCACCGCCGCCAGGTCGATGACGAACTGCGCGGTGTCGCGCACGCTGGCGCCGGCGCCGCCGTACTCGACGGGGATGCGGAAGCACAGCAGGCGGTCGGCGG
>NZ_JARJLT010000115.1 GCF_029335315.1 Pseudomonas citronellolis | reverse complement strand
AACCCCTTCAGTGAGGTACGCCCGTGACCATCGTTCGCATGGACCAGCTCAGCTGGGTCGAATACGCCCGTCGCGTTCGCCAGGACGCCCCCGTGGTGCTGCTGCCCTGTGGCGCCACCGAACAGCACGGCCCGCACCTGCCGCTGGGCACCGACGCCCTGCTGGCCAGCGCCATCGCCGAGGACGTCGCCGCGCGCCTGGGCGGCGGCCTGGTGGCCCCGGCGCTGTCCTACGGCTACAAGTCGCAGCCCAAGTGCGGCGGCGGCCAGCATTTCTGCGGCACCACCAGCCTCGACGGCCAGACCCTGGTGGCGCTGGTGCGCGACGCGGTGCGCGAGTTCGCCCGCCACGGCGTCACCCGCCTGGTGCTGGTGGACGGCCACTACGAGAACCAGTGGTTCCTCACCGAGGGCATCCAGCTGGCCCTGCGCGAGCTCGGCGACGGCCACCCGCTGCGGGTGATGCGCCTGGAGCACTGGGACTTCTGCAGCCAGGCCACCCTCGACGCGGTGTTCCCCGACGGCTTCCCCGGCTTCGCGCTGGAGCACGCGGCGGTCATCGAAACCTCGCTGATGCTGCACTACCTGCCGCAGCTGGTGCGCCTGGACCTGATCCCCGACGACGGCCCGGCGGACTTCCCGCCCTACGACCTCTACCCGCCGCGCACCGAGTGGGTGCCGCCCT
This sequence comes from Pseudomonas citronellolis, assembly GCF_029335315.1. Classification (GTDB taxonomy): domain Bacteria; phylum Pseudomonadota; class Gammaproteobacteria; order Pseudomonadales; family Pseudomonadaceae; genus Pseudomonas; species Pseudomonas citronellolis_A. The sequence continues at coordinate 22,559 of NZ_JARJLT010000115.1, read as the reverse complement.
CCGGCGTGCTGTCCTCGGCGCGCGGCTCCAGTGCCGAAAAAGGCGCGCGCATGGCCGCCGATATCTGCGAGGGCATCGCCGCCGCCATCCGCACCGAGTTCCCGGCATGAGCGGCGCACTGATCGTCATCGACATGCAGCGCGACTTCTGCGCGCCGGGCGGCTACGCCGACCAGGCCGGGCTGGACATCACCCGGCTGCGCGCGCCCATCCCGGCGATCCGCCGCCTGCTCGACGGCGCCCGCGCCCGCGGCCTGCTCGTGCTGCACACCCGCGAAGGCCACCGGCCGGACCTCACCGACCTGCCGGCGAGCAAGCGCCGCCGCGCCGAGCAGGCCGGCGCGCCCATCGGCCAGCCCGGCCCGCTGGGGCGCCTGCTGGTGCGCGGCGAGTTCGGCCACGACCTGATCGATGAGCTCCAGCCGCTGGCCGGCGAACCGGTGATCGACAAGCCCGGCTACAGCGCCTTCGCCCACACCGACCTGGAGCTGCTGCTGCGCAACGCCGGGGTCGACCGGCTGGCGCTGTGCGGGGTGACCACCGAGGTCTGCGTCAGCTCCACCCTGCGCCACGCCGTGGACCTGGGCTTCGCCTGCACCCTGGTGGGCGACGCCTGCGGCTCCGCCTACCCGGAACTGCACGCGGCGGCGCTGGCCATGGTAGAGGTGGAAGGCGGCCTGTTCGGCCGCGTACTCGACAGCCACAGCCTGCTGACCGAATGGGAGGTCGCATGAATCCGGTTCCCGAATCCTACCTGGGGGTCTGGCAACGCACCCTGCTGAGCACCACCGACGGCCGCCGCGACACCCGCACGCGGGTCTACTGGCTGCAGACCGCGCGTCTGTTCGCCGACCTGCGGATTCCCCTGCCGGCGCCCGCCGGCGCCGCCGCCCTGGCCACCCAGGCCGGGTTCGCCGGGGTCACCGAAGTGACCGGCGAGCGCTGCCAGTGGCACCGGGTGATCGACTTCCAGCCCGCCAGCGGCGAACTGGACATCGGCCGCATGCGCTTCGAGACCCCGGAGCGGCTGCTGGAAGACGGCCTCGACGGCAGCTACCACGAAGTCTGGGAGCGCCTGCCGGAATCCCTCGGGCGCAACTGGGGTACCTGGCTGCGCGGCGCCGATGGCCGCCAAGGCTGCCTGCTGCTGGCCGGCGACTGCTTCCTGTTCGCCGCCGACCGCGCACGCACCCCGCCGGCGCGCGCCAGCCTCGCCGAACTGGCCGAGGCCGACGCCGGCTGGCTCGACTTCGAGCTGTCCTTCGGCCGTCACGACGGCGGCGCCACGCCCTGGCGCATCGAGCTGTCGACCCTGCCCGCGCGCGTCGGCCAGGCGCTGCTGCCGGCCGCCGCCGACCCCGACCGCCCGGCCGAGCTGTTCGGCTGCAGCGCCTTCGCCCAGCTCGGCGCGCTGCCGCCGGCCGGCGGCTGGAAGGCCGCCAGCGAACCCACGCCGACTTCGGAGGTACGCCCATGACCGCCCACCAGGTGCTTCCCGAAACGCCCGCCGAGGCGCCGCCGCGCGCCAGCTGGTGGCGCATCCGTGGCGACCTGCCGCGCGCCGCCGCCTGGAGCCTGGCCGTCGCCGGGCTGCTGCTGCCGCTGCTGCTGTGGTGGGCCTGCGCCGCCCTCGGCCTGAGCAACCCGATGTTCTTCCCCGGCCCCGACGCCGTGCTCGCCCGCGTCGCCCACTGGTGGAGCGACGAAGGCCTGCTCGGCGATATCGGCATCAGCGTCTGGCGGGTCATGGCCGGCTTCCTCGCCTCGGCCCTGTTCGCCCTGCCGATCGGCCTGTACATCGGCACCTACCGCCCGGTGCAGGCCTTCCTCGAACCGCTCACCGACTTCATCCGCTACATGCCGGCGGTGGCCTTCATCCCGCTGGTGATGCTCTGGGTCGGCATCGACGAGGGCTCCAAGGTGCTGATCATCTTCATCGGGACCTTCTTCCAGATGGTCCTGATGGTCGCCGAGGACGTCCGCCGCGTCCCCATGGCGCAGATCGAGGCGGCGCAGACCATGGGCGCCTCGCGCGCGGAAATCGTCAAGCTGGTGATCCTGCCCTCGGCCCGCCCGGCCCTGCTCGACACCCTGCGCATCACCTGCGGCTGGGCCTGGACCTACCTGGTGGTGGCCGAACTGGTGGCCGCCAACTCGGGCCTGGGCTACGCCATCCTCAAGGCCCAGCGCTACATGCAAACCGACAAGATCTTCGCCGGCATCCTGCTGATCGGCGTCATCGGCCTGCTCACCGACCAGGCGTTCCGCTGGCTCGGCCGCGCGGCCTTCCCCTGGTTGAAGAGGTGAGCCCCATGCACGACGCGAAAATCCGCATCCGCAACCTGGCCAAGGTGTTCAGCGACGGCGGCCGCCAGGTCCAGGCCCTGCAGGAGGTCAACCTGGACATCCGCGAGAACGAGTTCATCACCTTCGTCGGCGCCTCCGGCTGCGGCAAGTCGACCCTGCTGCGCAGCATCGGCGGCCTGGAGCGCCACAGTGGCGGGCAGATACTGGTCGATGGCCGCGCCATCAGCGGCCCCGGCATCGACCGCGCGATGGTGTTCCAGCACTACAGCCTCTACCCCTGGCTGCGGGTGATGGAGAACATCAAGTTCTGCCGCCGGCTGAAGGTGGTGTCCGACACCGTGCGCGGCGACGCCGACGTCGAGGTGGCCAGCGGCCGCGCCGACGCCCTGCTCAACCTGATGGGCCTGGCGGCCTTCGCCAACGCCTACCCGAACCAGCTCTCCGGCGGCATGCAGCAGCGCGTGGCGATCGCCCGCGCGTTGCTGCCCAAGCCGCAGATCCTGCTGATGGACGAGCCCTTCGGCGCCCTCGACGCGCAGACCCGCGAGGTGATGCACGATCTGATCCGCCACGTGCACCGCCTGGAGAAGAGCACCATCCTGTTCGTCACCCACGACGTCGAGGAAGCCATCTACCTCGGCGGCCGGGTGGTGCTGATGGCGCCGCGACCGGGGCGCATCGACAGCATCTACGAGGTGCCGCTGCCGGCCGAGCGCAACCAGGACATGAAGCTCGACCCGGCCTTCCTCGACCTGAAGAAGACCATCCTCGCGCGCATCCGCGAGACCTCGGGGATGAACACCGACCTCGAACTGCTGGAACAGCTGACCCGCACCGCGCCGCTCTAGGCGGCGCGGCTCAGGCGTGCCAGCAGCGGTACCAGCCGTCCTGCTCGCTGATGCGCAGCTCGGTCTGGTACAGCGCCGACAGCCGCTCGCTGGTCAGCACCTCGGCCTTGGGCCCGTCGGCGACGATGCGCCCGCCGTCGATCAGCACCACCCGCTCGATCTCCGGGATCACCTCGTCGATATGGTGGGTGGTGATGATCATCGCGTGCTCGGCGCCGCAGAAGCGCCGCAACAGGCGCAGCATGCCCAGGCTGGCGCCCATGTCGAGGCCGTTGGCCGGCTCGTCGAGGATCAGCGCCAGCGGCTGGTGCACCAGCGCGCGGGCCAGCAGCAGGCGGCGCTTCTGGCCGGTGGACAGGCGCTGGAACATGGTCCGCTCGTGGCCCTGCATCTCCACCACCGCCAGCAGTTCGCGGGCCTGGCGCAGTTGCTCGTCGCTGGGCTGCAGGTGACCGTGGGCGCCGATCGAGCCGAAGAAGCCGGACACCACCACGTCCAGCGCCTGGGCGTAGGGCGTGTAGTCGTCCTGCAGGTCCTGGGAGATGAAACCGATGCGGCTGCGCAGCTCCCAGAGGTTGACGGTGTCGCTGCCGAACAGGCGCAGGTGGCTGTCCTCGCGCTCCACCGGGTACAGCTCGCGGCTGATGAGCTTGAGCAGGGTGCTCTTGCCGGCGCCGTTGGGGCCGAGGATGGCGACCTTCTCGCCGGCGCCGATGTGCAGGGAGAAGCCGTCGAGCACGCGGGTCTGCTGCTGGAAGGCGGTGACGTTGTGGAAGTCGATCATGACGGCTCGCAGGCGAACGGAAAGCGCGCAGCATACTGCGTCCGACGGGGCCTGCGCCAAGGGCGCGGGGGTGACCTTCGGTCGGCAAAAACAATATTGGCATTTAAATATGCTGAAATTGCCCTTGTAGTGTGATCGACCTGCAAGAGGCACCCGCCATGAACGTCAGGACACTGCTCTTCCTCGGACTCAGCACCCTCGCCATCGCTCCCGCCCTGTCTACCCCGACCTTCGCCGCCAATGCGCCCTCGGCCGCCACCGCGCTGGACACGCGCCTGGCCCTGCGCGAGCTGTGGCTGGAACACATCTTCTGGATACGCGACTACGCCCAGGCCAACCAGGCCGGCGACAGCCGCCAGGCCAAGGTCGCCGCCGAGCAGGTGGTGGCCAACGCCACGGCCATCGCCAACAGCATCGCCCCGCTCTATGGCCAGCCGGCGGCCGACCAACTGCTCACGCTGCTGGCCGGGCACTGGGGTGCGGTGCGCCACTACAGCGACGCCAGCGTGGCCAAGGACGCCGCCGGGCGCAAGGCCGCCGTCGGCGAGCTGCAGAGCAACGCGGCGGCCATCGCCCGCTTCCTCGCCACGGCCAACCCCAACCTGCCGGAAAACGACCTGCTGGGCATGCTCGGTGCCCACGGCGCCCAGCACATCGCGCAGATCGACCAGTTGGCCGCCCACGACTACGCTGGCGAAGCCAGGACCTGGCAGGCCATGCGCGCGCACATCCTGATGCTCTCCGACGCCCTGGCCAGCGCCCTGGTCAAGCAGTTCCCCGACAAATTCGCCGCGAGGTAGCCGCATGCTTCAAGGATTGGGCCGCACCCAGCAGGAGCTGCTCGGCGCCCTGCTCTACCACGCGCAGGGCATGAGCATCGACGAGCTGGCCGAGCAGCTGGCGGTGACCCGCACCGCCGTGCGCCAGCACCTGGCGGCGCTGGAACGCGACGCCCTGGTGCTGCGCGGCCCGCTGCGCCCCACCGGGCGGCGTCCGGAACAGCTCTACCAGCTGAGCCCGCGTGGCCGCGAGCTGTTTCCCCGGCAGTACCAGCTGCTGGCCGACCTGCTGATCGGCGAAATCGCCGCGCTCATCGGCCCCGCTTCGTTGCAGGAACTGCTGCGCGGCCTCGGCGCGCGCCTCGCCGAGGGGCTGGAGAGGGCCCCGGTGGACGAGGCGCGCATCGTCGAGCACATGAACGCTTCCGGCTACGAGGCGCAGGTGTTCTTCCGCAGCGCCGGCGAGCCGGAAATCGTCGCGCACAACTGCGTGTTCCATCACCTGGCCAGCCGTCACCCGGAAGTCTGCGAACTGGACCTGGCGCTGATCGGCCGGCTCGGCGGCGCCCAGGTGCGCCATGCCGAATGCATGCTGCGCGGCGGCCAAGTGTGCCGTTTCCAGCTGACGCGCGACGCCTGAAGCGTCGCGCCTTCGAACCAAAGGCTATTTGCCCGCCGGCGCATATGCCGGGGAATTCATTGACAGATCGGCGTCAGGCAAGTGTGATGGGCTTTGTCGTCCGGCCCGGTCCATCGACCGAGCCGGTTCATGTGGTCCGTTCGCGTGTTTCCTTCCCCCCGCACAGGAGCCGCCGGCATGTACGACTCTGCACCCAGGGCCTCGGGGCCCGCGGAGGAGGATTTCCTCTTCACCTTTGAAACCCACGTCCTGCAGAAGGCCCTGCCCGCCTTCGAGGAAGCCAGTCGCTTCGCCCGCGACCGCGGCCTGGACTGCCAGGTCGAGCTGCTGGTGGACGAAGACGATCACCTGCAACTCTGCCTGTTCGCCCGCCTGGGCGACGGCCAGCAACCGAGCTTCTACCGCATAGTCGCCGACACCGAGCTGCAAGGCCTGGTCCACGAGCAGTACGCCGCCCACGGCCAGCGCATGCGCCAGCTCGCCGCGCACCTGGCCTCGCTGGACGTGGAGGTGCTCGACGAACAGCTCGCCGAGTTCTTCATGCTGGCCTTCGGCATGCACCTGGACGAGCCGGGCCACCGACGAGTCAGCGGCTTCTAGCGGCCGCCCTTCCCTTACCGTTCCTCAGCTCATCCGCCCGGCACGCCATTTCGCGCGAAAATGGCCGGGCGGCCCGACCGCGTGTCAACGAGGCAACCCGGACGCCACCGGCGCCGGCCCAGGAGCGTGCCGATGAAAACCCCGCTGGATACCCCGCACCCCGACCCGGTGGTGACCAGGGAAGCCGACGAACTCGAAGAACTGCTGGAACTCGACCCGGTGGACAGCGGCCAGGAACCGCACCTGTCCGCCGCGCACCAGGAAGGCGTGATCGACGAGCAGCATTGACCACCCGGTTCGCGAGCAAGCTCGCTCCTACAGGCACGATCGGCTTTTCGTAGGAGCGAGCTTGCTCGCGACCCCACCACCCTCACCTCCGCCACCATGCAGTGTGCAGTGCGCGATCTGCGCCATCATGCAAATTGCACGGCAACCCCTTCCGGCGGAACCCATAACCGACTGATATTAAAGAAGAAGATATTCCACCCAAGCTGGAACGCATGCTGCAACGAGTATCCCATCGCCACCACGACACACAGGGAGAGCACCATGCCTAGCGACCGCAGCCTGACCACCGAGCAACTCGTCGAACAACTCAACGACTACCGCGTCGACTGCCAGCGCCGCCCGGACGGCGGCCTGCTGCTGAAGCTGCGCGCCCACGACAGCCGCCGGCTGCTGATGACCTGGGCGATTCCGGCCAACGAGTGGCGCGACCCGAGCCGGCTGAACAGCTTCATCGAACGCATCCGCCGCGACCTGGCGACCGTCGAGGGGCCGCTGCAGGAAGACCAGGTAGACTGCTTCCGCAAGCGCATCGAGCTGCAGACCTTCAACCCCACCCAGGGCGAGCACCGCCAGCGCAAGATCGTGATCGCCGGCGAGCGCCTGCGTAGCCAGGCAGGCTATTGAGCGAGCCGGTTACGGGGTTCCGCCAGCCTGCTGGCGGAACTGCCCCGGCGTCATGCCGCTCCAGCGGCGGAAGGCCTTGGCGAAGGCGCTCTCGTCGGAGAAACCGAGGCGTTCGGCCACTTCCGCCACCCGCGCCGGGCCGCGCAGTTGCTGCTCGGCCATGCCGTGCAGGACCCGCTCGCGCAGCAACTTGAAGCTGCTGCCTTCCTCGGCCAGGCGCCGGTTCAGGTGCCGGCCGCTGAGGCCGAAGCCGTCGGCGACGCGTTCCTTGCCCCACTGCGGGTGCTCGCGCAGCAGGGTTTGCACCCGCGCCGCCAGGCTCTGCGCGCCCAAGCGCTGGAGCTGGGCGTCGGCCAGCTGGCGCAGGTGCTCGCGCATCGGTGCGTTGGCCTGGATCAGCGGCACCTCCAGGTCGGCGCTGGCGAAGCTCAGGCCGTCCTCGGCGGCGCCGAAGGCCGGCAGCAGGCCGAGCAGTTCGCGATAGGCGTCACCCGCGCCACGCGCCGCGTGGGCCAGGCCCAGCGCCTGCGGGCGCACGCGCTCGCCGGTGATCCAGGCGGTCAGCCGCACCAGGCTGGCCAGCACCGTCTCCACCCGCTCCTCGCGGCGCGCGCGGTAGCTCGGCAGGTAGGCCAAGGTCACCCGCCCGGCCTCGTGGCGCAGCACGAACTCGCTGCCCTCGGCGATGATCGGGTAGTACTCCAGCAGCGCCTCCAGGGCCTCGCCGAAGGTCTCGCAGCTCATCAGCAGCGCGCCGACCATGTCCAGGTGGCCCACCTGCAGCGCGCAGCCCAGGCGCAGGCCGACCAGCGGGTCGGCGCTGGCCGCGCACAGCCACTCCCACAGCTCGTCCTGGCGCGCCAGCGGAATGCGCGCCTCGTGGCCCGGCTCGCGCAGTTCGGCGGGCGCTTCCAGGCCCAGGCGCGCGGCGGCCTGGAGCAGGCCCTGGGTGTAGTGGACGGTGATCGAGGGGGTGTTGGGCATGGTCCTGAATTAACCGGAAGAAAGTCCTGTTTGAGCCATCAATACGGCGCGCCGGGCGCGTATCCTTGCTCATTACAAGTAGAAAGACAAACGAGCCGCGCATGCCTTGCAAACCGTGCCGCGCCCCCTCCCGGGAGGCGCGCTGATGCCCACCATTCACCTGGAATTCGCCGGCGCCTCGATGCTGGCGCTCAACGTCATCATCGCCCTGATGATGTTCGGCGTCTCCCTGGAGCTGCGCCGCGAGGACTTCACGCGCATCCTCCGCGCGCCCAAGGCCCCGGCCATCGGCATGTTCATCCAGTTCCTGCTGCTGCCGGCCGGCGCCTGCCTGCTGGCCAACCTGCTGCCGATCGACCCGCAGCTGGCCCTGGGCATGCTGCTGGTGGCGACCTGCCCGAGCGGCAGCTTCTCCAACGTGATGACTTGGCTTGCGCGCGGCAACGTCGCGGTGTCGGCCAGCGTCACGGCGGTGTCCGGGCTTTCCGCCGGTTTCTTCACCCCGTTCAACTTCGCCTTCTACGCCAGCCTGGCGCCGGAGACCCGCGCGCTGCTGACGCAGATCCACGTCGACCCGCTGGAGCTGCTGAGCACCGTGGTGCTGGTCCTGCTGCTGCCGATGCTCGCCGGCATGGCCCTCGGCCGCCGCCGGCCGAGCCTGGCGCGGCGCCTGGAAAAGCCCATGCGGGTGTTCTCGCTGCTGGTGCTGGCGGCCTTCGTGGCCATGGCCTTCGTGAAGAACTACCAGCAGTTCATCGAGTACTTTCACCTGTTCTTCTGGCTGGTGCTGCTGCTCAACGGCGCCGCCCTCGGCATGGGCTACCTGTGTGCGCGGGCCTGCCGGCTGGGCGAGGCCGACGTGCGCGCGGTGACCCTGGAAAGCGGCATCCACAACTCGGCGCTGGGCATGGCGCTGATCCTCACCTTCTTCCCCGAGGCCGGCGGCATGCTGCTGATCGCCGCGTTCTGGGGCTGCTGGCAACTGGTCACCGGTCTCGGCCTGGCGCTGTTCTGGTCGCGCCGCGCGCCCATGGGCGCCGCCGTTCCGGCGCGCTGAGCCGATGATGGTCCACGCGGCGCTCGGCGGCTTCATCCTGCTGGCCTACACCCTGGAGGCGGTCACCGGCTTCGGCAGCGTGGTGGTGGCGCTGTCCCTCGGCGCGCTGCTGTTGCCCATCGAGCAGCTGCTGCCGGTGCTGGTACCGCTGAACGTCGGCCTCACCAGCTACCTGGCCTGGCGCCATCGGCGCCTGGTGCAATGGCGCCTGCTGCTGGCCACCCTGCTGCCAGGCATGCTGCTGGGGATGATCGTCGGCTACCTGCTGCTGCCCTGGCTGGACCCGCAGTTGCTCAAGCGCGGCTTCGGCCTGCTGATCCTCTGGTTCGCCCTGCGCGAACTGCACCGCGGCCTGCACGGCACGCCGCGCGGCGAGGTGCCGACCTGGCTGATGCGCCTGGCCACCGGCGCCGCCGGCGTCTGCCAGGGCCTGTTCGCCTCCGGCGGGCCGCTGCTGGTCTACGCCCTGGCCGGCCAGCCGCTGGACAAGTCGCGCCTGCGCGCCACCCTGGTGTGCGTCTGGTGCAGCCTTAACGGCCTGCTGACCCTGGCCTTCCTGCTCGACGGCCGCCTGCGCCCGGCGCTGCCCCAGGTGCTGGCCTACGCGCCGCTGCTGCCGGTCGGCCTGTGGCTGGGCGAAATCCTCCACCGGCGTTGCGCCGAGCGGCACTTCCGCCTCGCCATCCACCTCCTGCTACTGCTCAGCGGCACCCTCCTGCTGGCCCCCTGGAGCCTCCTGTGAACTACGACATCATCATCCGCAATGGTCTGTACTTCGACGGCAGTGGCGCTCCCGGCGTGCCGCGCCACCTGGGCATCCGCGCCGGCCGCGTGGACACCCTGAGCGCTTCGCCGCTGGACGAGAGCGGCTGCCCGCAGGTGATCGACGCCACCGGCAAGTGGGTGACCCCCGGCTTCCTGGAGATCCACTCGCACTACGACGCCGAGGTGATTGCCGCGCCGGCGCTGAAGGAATCGGTGCGCCACGGCGTGACCACGGTGGCCCTGGGCTCCTGCTCGATCAGCATGGTGCTGGGCGAGGCCGAGGACTGCTCCGACCTGTTCACCCGCGTCGAGGCCGTGCCGCGCGAGGTGGTGCTGCCGATCCTGCGCGACAAGCGCACCTGGCGCGACGCCGCCGGCTACCGCGCCTTCTACGAGCAGCTGCCGCTGGGGCCGAACCTGTGCTCGTTCCTCGGCCACTCCGAACTGCGCGTGGCGGTGATGGGCCTGGAGCGCGCCACCAGCGGCGCCAAGCCCACCGAGGCCGAGCTGCAGCGCATGGAGCAGTTGCTCAACGAGGCGCTGGACGCCGGCTGCTTCGGCCTCTCGGTGATGACCACGCGGCTCGACAAGATGGACGGCGAGCGCGCCTGGTCCAGCCCGCTGCCCTCCACCTTCGCCAGCTGGAAGGAGTTCTCGCGCCTGTTCGCCGTGCTGCGCCGGCGCGGCGCGCTGATGCAGGGCGCGCCCAACGCGGTGACCAAGATCAACGTGTTCGCCTTCCTCTGGCAGGCCCACGGCTGGTTCCGCGAGCCGCTCAAGTGCAGCATGCTCACCGCCCTGGACCTCAAGTCGCAGCCGTTCATGCACCGCATCACCCGCGCCTCCGGCTGGCTGGCCAACCGCGTGCTGCGCGGGCGCTTCCGCTGGCAGACGCTGCCGGCGCCCTTCGTGGTGCGCATCGAGGGCCTGAACATGAACGGCTTCGAGGAATTCGGCGCCGGCGAAGTGCTGCGCGACATCAAGGACCCCGAAGAGCTCTACGCGCGCATCGAGGAACCGGCGTTCCGCGAACGCTTCCGCAAGGACATCAAGGCCACCCTCAGCCTCGGCCTGTGGCACCGCCGGCTGTCCGACTGCTGGGTGCGCGAGTGCCCGGACGCGAGCCTGGTCGGGCGCAACTTCGAGGATATTGGCCGGCAACAGGGCAAGGACGCGGTGGACGCCTTCTTCGACCTCGCCAGCCAGTACCGCAACGCGCTGAAGTGGACCACCTGCTACGGCAACCATCGCCCGCAGGTGATGGGCAAGCTGCTGGCCAGCCCCTGGACCCAGCCGGGCTTCGCCGACTCCGGCGCGCACCTGGCGTCCCACGCGCAGTACAACTTCCCGCTGCGCTTCCTCAAGTACGTGCGCGACGCCGAACTGGCCGGCCAGCCGTTCATGGACGCCGCCCGCGCGGTGCGCCGCCTGACCGGCGAGCTGGCCGACTTCGCCGGGCTCGACGCCGGCTACCTGCGCGTGGGCGACCGCGCCGACCTGGCGATCATCGACCCCGAGGGGCTGACCGACGAGCTGGACGAGGTGAGCGAGGCGCCGATGGAAAATCTCGGCCTGGTGCGCCTGGTCAAGCGCAACGACGCGGCGGTGGAAGCCACCGTGATCAACGGCCGCGTGGCCTACCGGCGCGAGACCGGGTTCGTCGAGGAACTGGGCAAGGAGCAAGGCTTCGGCCGCTTCCTGGCGGGCCGCGAGGTGACGCCCGCCTAACGCCACCGCCCGCCTTTTCCGTCGCTGCGCGTAGGGCGGATAACCGTTCGCGGTTATCCGCCGTTGGTCGACGCGGCCGGGCCCGACGGGTAACGGCGGATAACGCCCTACGCCACCTTCGGCAGCAGCCCGGCCAGGCGCAGGCGTTCGACCAGCTCGCCCATGCGCCTGGCCTTGTAGGCCTCCACGTCCACCCCCGCGTAATCGTAGAAGCCCTCCCCGTCGCGCAGGCCGTTGCGCCCCTCGCGCATGTTCGCCTCGATCACCGCAGGCGCCGCGAAGCGCGGGTCCAGCGCTGCGGCCAGGTAGCGCGAGGCGTAGTGGAGGATGTCGCCACCGCCCCAGTCGATGAACTCCAGCAGGCCCAGGGTCGAGAAGCGCAGGCCGAAGCCAACGCGGACCGCCGTGTCTACGTCCTCGGCGCTGGCCACGCCCTCTTCCACCAGGCGCGCCGCCTCGTTCATCGCCAGGGCCTGGATGCGCGGCACTATGTAGCCGGCCGATGGCGCACAGCGCACCGGCACCTTGCCGATGGCGCGCAGCACGTCCATCAGCCAGGCCACTGCCTGTGGGTCGCCGTCGGCGGCGTGGCTGACCTCCACCAGCGGCATCAGTTGCGCAGGGTTCAGCCAGTGGGCGTTGAGGAAGCGCTGCGGCCGCTCGACCATGCTGGCCAGCTCGGTCACCAGGAAGGTCGAGGTGGTCGAGGCAATCAGCGCCGTGGCCGGCAGCCGGGTGCCCAGCCAGGCGAAGGTCTCGCGCTTGGTCGCCAGCACTTCCGGCACCGCCTCGAAGACCAGCGGGCAGTCCTGCAGTGCAGCGCCGTCGCACCCGGTCAGGACGACGCGGCGCAACACCGCCTCGGCCTGCCCGGTGTCCAGCAGGCCCAGTTGTCGCAGCAGGTCCAGCTGGCCGCGCAGATTGGCGCGCACGCGCTCGAAGTAGTCCTCGCGCTGCGCCGGCTCGCGCGCCTTGATATCGATGAGTTCGACGGCGACACCAGCCTGGGCGAAGGCCAGGGCGATGCCCTCGCCCATGCGCCCGGCGCCGACCACCGCAACGGCCTCGGGCAGCGCGTTCATCGGCAACCCTCGCGCAGCACCCCGGCCATTTCCTCGCGGCTCAAGCCAGCCAGGCCGAGGTTCTCCAGCGTGCGGCCTTCGGCGTAGAGGTCACGCTCGGCCACCGCCGAGGCGATACTCAGCAGGCCCGCGGCGATGGGCGTCGGCACCCCGGCCCAGCGGCCCAGCGAAACCAGCAGCGACAGGCCCAGGCGGGTATCTTCGAGCATGTAGCGGTGGGCCTTGAGGTCGATGTCTTCGCGCCAGTCGCCGCTGTCGGTCAGCTTGCCGTGGGCGCCGCGACCGTACATCCACTCTTCGCCGGCAGTCGTGTCGTAGTGGTCGGCAAGGGGAAAGTGCGGCGCGGCGTAGCCCAACGCCTCGCGCACGGCGATGCGCTCGGCGTCGAGCCGGCTGGTCACCCGGCGGATCGCCGGCTGGGTCCCTTCGTTGTGGATGTCCCAGGCCGGGAAGTGCTCCAGGGGGCCGGCGTTCATCAGGATCAGCGGCGGGTGGATCACCGGGCCGGCGTTCATCAGCGCGCCGCTCAGGGCGTCCTCGACCGGCTCCACCGCCGGGTAGGCCTCGCGCAGCACGGCGAAGGCGCGTTCGGCCAGGCGGCTGGGCAGCACGCCGGTGGGCAGGCGCGTCGCGTAGCAGCTGATCACCAGCTCGGCGGGACCGTGCTTGCGCACCAGGTACGGCAGCGTGCCGGTCTCGGCGAAGGCCACCTCGGCGGCGTTGCCGGAGTCGGCCAGGGCCCTGGCGAAGACATAGCTGCCGAAGGTGCCCGGCGGCAGGAACAGCACCTGGCCGTCGCGCAGGTGCGGAGCCAACTGGCGGGCCAGGTCCAGGTGGGTGGTCGCCGGCAGCGGGATGACGATCAGCTCGGCATCGCGGACCGCCTCGCCCAGGTCGTCTTCCAGGCGCAGCAGGGCCGGTTCGCCAATGGCCAGCTCACGCTCGCCGCGATAGTCGCGCACCTTCAGGCAGCCCAGTTGCCGCAGCTCGCGCAGGGCCTCGGCGTCGCGGCGCCAGAGGCAGGTGCGGTGGCCGCGCTCGGCCATTTCGACGGCGGCGGCGTAGCAGCCATGGCCGCCGCCCAGTACGGTGATGTGCATCGGTGGTTCTCCGTGGGTTGGCGGCCAACCATTGGCCGCCAGGGGTTCAGGCGGCCTGCGCGCCTTCGCGGGCGAGGCTGGCGCGGAAGCTGGCGCAGCCTTTCCACAACAACAGGACGCTCAGCGAGGAGGCGCAGCTGGCGACTATCGCGATGGACCCGCCGACCGCCTGCGGGTCGCCGAACGCGCGGTCGGTGATCAGCGCCACCAGGGTGGTGCCCAGGCCGACGGCGAGCAGGTTGCTGACCAGCAGGAAGATCGCCGAAACCTGGGCGCGCACCTGGTTCGGCGCCAGGTGCTGCATGGCCGCTGTGGAGGCAGGCATGGGGAAGGAGGCGAAGAACATCGCCGGCACCAGCAGCGCCAGGGACAGCCACAGCGGCTCGACCAGCGCGAACAGGCTGACCGGCACGAGCATGCCGAGGGCGCCTATCAACCCGGCGCGCATGGCGGCGTCGCCGTGGCCGCGCCGGGCCAGCAGGTCGGTCAGCCAGCCACCGCAGTACACCCCGGTGGTGTTCGCCAGCAACAGTATCGCGCCAAGGGTGTAGCCGGTGCCCACCGGGTCCAGGCCGTGCTTGCGCATGTACAACGCCGGGGTCCAGCTGAGCATCGCGTACAACGCCATGGCGTAGAACGAAAAGCCCAGGTACAGGCAGGCGAAGGTCGCCTTGTGGCGGCCGAGGAAGCGCACGCCGTCGCCCGCCGCCGGGGCTTTCGCCTGGCCACTGGCGTCGTGGCTCAGGCCCCGGCGCTGCGGGTCGCGCACGGTCAGCCAGATCAGCAGGCCGACCAGCGCGCCGGGCAGGCCGACGATGAAGAAGGTCAGCTGCCAGGCCTTGACCTCGCCCAGCAACGGCAGGCTCAGGGCCCGGGTGTCCTTGAGCAGGTCGATGACGTAGCCGCCGACCAGGAACGCCAGGCCGCCACCAACGAAGGAACCGATGGAGTACACGGCCACCGCGCGGCCGAGCTTCTCCTTCGGGAACAGGTCGCTGAACATCGAGTAGGCCGCCGGCGACAGCGCCGCCTCGCCCACGCCGACGCCGATGCGCGCGAGGAACATCTGCAGGAAGTTCTTCGACAGCCCGCAAGCCGCGGTGGCCAGGCTCCAGAACACCACGCCGAGGGCGATGATCTTCGGCCGCGAGTAGCGGTCGGCCAGGTAGGCGATGGGCCAGCCCATCACCGCGTAGAACAGCGAGAAGGCCAGGCCGTGGAGCAGGCTGAACTGGGTGTCGCTCAGGCCCAGGTCGGCCTTTATCGGCTCGATCATCAGCGCCAGGATCTGCCGGTCGATGAAGGAGAAGATGTAGGCGACCATGCACAGCGATACCACGTACCACTCGTAGGCCTGGCGCCGGGGGCGAACGGAAATGCTCACTGGAGTCGTCATGGGCGACTCCTCGAACGGGAGCCGGCGCGAAGCGAAGGCGTGCGGGTCAGTCGGGGCATGGCGGAGTCTCTTGTTGTTTTCCGGAGGCGTCGGACGCCGGCGGGACGCGCCTGGCCGGCGGCCGACCGGGAAAAGGTTGGCCCGCATGGCAGCACGGCGGTATCCAGGGAAACAGCAAGGGACTAGGCGAAAGCCTTGCGCCGCCTAAGGTTTTTACCTAGAGGCGGCGCTTCGGCGGCGAAAAAGGTTTTGCAAGAAGTTCCAGGCGCCGACCTTCAGGCTCCTCCGTCTCCCGCCGCGGCGGCGCCTTGCGCGGTGGCCTGCGGCACCGACCAGCCACCGCCGAGGGCGCGCACCAACTGCACGCTGGCACGCAACTGGCGGCTCTGCAGGTCGAGCAGGCTCATCTGCGCCTGCAGCGCCGCGGTCTGCGCCACGGTCACGTCGAGGTAGCTCACCGCGCCTTGCTTGTAGCGGTCCAGGGACATGTCCAGGGTGTGCTGCGCAGCGTCGGCCGCGGCGGCCTGATCGACCAGTGCCGCGCCCTGCTCGATCAGCAGCGACTGGCTGTCCTCCACCTGCTGGAAAGCCGCCAGCACCACGTCCCGGTACTTCGCCCCGGCTTCGTCGGTGGCGGCGCGCGCCTGCTCCACCACGGCCTCGCGGCGGCCGCCATCGAACAGGTCCACCGCCAGGGCCGGGCCGATCGCCCAGAACAGGTTGGATGCCGTCAGCAGGCCGCCGTAGGTGTCACTCTGGAAACCGCCCTGGACGCCCAGGGTCAGCGCCGGGAACCAGGCCGCGCGGGCCACGCCGATCTGCGCGTTGGCCTCGGCCACGCGGCGTTCGGCGGCGGCGATGTCCGGGCGCCGCTGCAGCAGGGTCGAAGGTACCCCCGGCGGGATCGCCGGCACCGGCGGCAGGGTCGACAGCGCCGCCAGGCTGAAGCTCGAGGCCGACTCGCCGACCAGCACGGCGATGGCGTGTTCCAGCAGTTCGCGCTGGCCCTGGATCTGCCCCTGCAACGAGCGCGCCGAGGACAGCTGGGTCTGCGCGCGGCTGGTGTCCAGCCCGGAGACGATGCCGGCGCCGTGCAGGGTCTGGGTCATGCGCAGGGCGTGCTCGTAGGCCGCGACGCTCTCGCGCAACAGCTCCAGCTGGCGGTCCAGGCCAAGCAGCGCCAGGTAGCTGTCGGCCAGTTGCGCCTCCAGGCTCAGGCGCACCGAGGCCAGGTCGGCGGCGGCGGCCTGCTCTTCGGCGCTGCCGGCCGCCACGGCGTTGCTCACCCGCCCCCACAGGTCGACTTCGTAGCCCGCCGTCGCGCCGAGGGTCGCGGCGTTGTACCAGGACGGCGAGTCGGCGCCGCGCAACGGGCGGGTGTCGGACTGGCGGTTGCGCAGCGCGCTGCCGCCCAGGGCCAGGTGTGGAAACAGGTCCGAGCGCACCTGGGCGAGCAGCGCGCGCGACTGCTGGTAGTGCGCCAGGGCCGCTTCCAGGCTGGCGTTGCGCTGCAGCAGGCGCTGTTCGAGCTGGTCGAGCTGGGCGTCGCCATACAGCTGCCACCAGCCTTCGCGAGGCAACTGGTCGGCCGGCCGCGCCGGCGTCCAGGGACCGGCGTTCCTGTACTGCGCGGCCAACGGCACTTCGGGCGCCTTGTAGGCCGGCGCCAGGGAACAGCCCCCCAGCAGCAGGCCGGCGAGCAACGCGGCGTAGCCCGCCTGGCGCCTCATGGCTTCGGGGCTCCGTCAGCGGCGCCGGCGATGCGCACCGGGTCGCCTTCGAGCAGGCCGTCCGGCGGGCTGGAGATGACCCGTGCGTCGGCCTCCAGGCCACTGCCGATCTCCACGCTGGCACCGAAGTCGCGGCGGATGCTCACGGTCTTGAAGCGCACCTGGTCCTTGGCGTCCACGGTGGCCACGCGCATGCCGCGGCTGTCGAAGATCAGCGCGCTGGCCGGCAGGCGCCGGCCGCGCGCGTCGCGAGAGAGGTCGAAGGCGACGCTGGCGTAGCCGCCGGGCAGCAGGCTGCCGTCCTGGTTGTCGACCAGCAGCTGGACCAGGGTGCTGCCGGAACCCGCGGCGATCTTCCGCGCGTCGGCCTCGACCTTGGCCGGGAAGCTGCGGCCGGCGTATTCCGGCACCGTCAGGCGGGCGCTGTCGCCGGGGCGGATCAGGGGCGCGAAGGCCTGCGGCACGCGCACATAGACGCGCAGCTTGCGCGTGTCGGAAACCTCGAACAGCGCCGCGCCGTCGCTGCCGGCGTTGATCAGCGCGCCGACGTCGGTGTTGCGCGCGGTCAGGGTGCCGTCGAAGGGCGCGAGGATGCGCGCGTAGGCCTTGAGCGCGAGGATGCGGTCGACGTTGGCCTGGGCCGCCTTGGCCAGGGCCTGCTTGGTGGCGTAGTCGCCGACCTTCTCGTCGACTTCCTGCCGGGCCACCGAGTCCGAGCCCTGCAGGCCCTGCCAGCGTTTCGCCGTGGTTGCCGCCAGGGCCGCGCTGGCCTTGGCGCTGGCCAGGTCGGCGCGAGCCTGCAGCAGTTGCTGGTCGAGGTCGGGGGTTTCGATCTCGGCGAGCAGCTCGCCGGCCTTGACCGTTGCGCCGATGTCCTTGCTCCAGCGCTTCAGGTAGCCGCTGGTACGCGCGTAGATCGGCGCGTGGACCTGCGCCTCCAGGCGTCCGGGCAGTTCCAGCGGGGCCTCGGCCTGGCCGAGGTCAGCCGCCGCCAGGGCCACGCTGGGCACGGCGCGCGCCTGGGTCCACTGCTCCAGCGCGCGGCCCTCGACCACCCGGGTGCCGACGCCGGCCACCACCACGGCGGCGAACGCCGCCAGGCCGATCAGCAGCGCCAGGCGCACCCGTGGGCGCCGGACCGGGGGAAGCGCGGAGGGCGAGGCGTGCTCAACTGACATGGGGAACCTCCGGGAGGGCCGTCGGCGCGACGGCGCGGCCATCCCTGGCATGGATGATGGAGAAGACCACGGGAACGAACAGCAGCGTGGCCACGGTGGCGAACAACAGGCCGCCGATCACCGCGCGGCCCAGCGGGGCGTTCTGTTCGCCGCCCTCGCCCAGGCCCAGGGCCATCGGCGCCATGCCGATGATCATCGCCAGGGCGGTCATCAGCACCGGGCGGAAGCGCGTGTAGCCGCCTTCCAGCGCCGCGCGCAGGGCGTCGCCGTGCTCGGCCAGGCGTTCACGGCAGAAGCTCACCACCAGGATCGAGTTGGCGGTGGCCACGCCCATGCACATGATCGCCCCGGTCAGCGCCGGCACCGACAGGCTGGTGTGGGTGGCGAAGAGCATCCAGACGATGCCGGCCAAGGCCGCCGGCAGCGCGGTGATGATCACGAAGGGGTCGGCCCAGGACTGGAAGTTGACCACGATCAGCAGGTAGATCAGCAGCGCCGCGCCGAGCAGGCCGAAGAGCAGCCCGCCGAAGGCGCGGTTCATGGTGTCGACCTGGCCCAGCAGGGCCACGCTGCTGCCCTTGGCCAGCTCCCCGGCGTGGGCGTCGATGACCTTCTGGATGTCCGCGGCCACGGCGCCGAGGTCGCGGCCCTGGGTGGCGGCGAAGATCTGCACCACCGGCACGATGTTGTACTGGTTGACCACCGCGTTGGCGCTGCCGCGGTTCAGGCTGGCCAGGCCGCCGAGCAGCTGCGGCTCGACGCCGCCGGCGCCGCGCACCGGCAAGCTGCGCAGCGCCGAGAGCGAGTCCAGGGCGTATTGCGGGGTCTGCATGACGATCGGGTAGGACACGTTGTTCGCCGGGTTCAGCCAGTAGGTCGGGGCCACCTGGCTGGAGCCGGCGAGGTTGACCACCAGGCTGTTGGTGACGTCGCGCGGGGTGATGCCGAGCAGACGCGCCTGGGTGCGGTCGACGTTGATCGCGAAACTCGGGTTGGCCTGGGATTCCTGGATGCGCGCGTCGGCCACCCCGGGTATCCGGCGGATATCGCGGAGCAAGCGGTTGGCGTGGTCGAAGTTGGCCGCCAGGTTCGGCCCGCGAATCTGCACGTCGACCGGCGCCGGCGAACCGAAGTTGAGGATCTGGCTGACGATGTCCGCCGGCGGGAAGGAAAAGGTCGCGCCGGGGAAGGCCTGCGGCAGGCGCTCGCGCAGTAGCCGGACGTACTCGGCGGTGGGCCGGTGGCCTTCCTTCAGGGCGAGCTGGATGTCGCCATCCCAGGAGCCGATGGTGCCGGTGTTGTTGTAGGTCAGGTTGATGCCGCTGACCGGCACGCCGATGTTGTCCACCACCGTGCCCAGTTCGGCCGGCGGGATCAGCCGCTGGATTTCCTGCTCGATGTCGGCGAACAGCACGGCGCTGTCCTCCACCCGCGTGCCGACCGGGGCGCGCACGTGCATGAGGATCTGCCCGGCGTCCACCGAGGGGAAGAAGTCGCGGCCGAGCATGGGCACCAGCAGGAAGGACGCGGCGATGAACGCCAGGAAGCCGACGACGAACGGCCGGCGATGCGCCAGGGCCAGGTCGAGGGTGCCGTGGTAGACCGCCCTCACCCGCTCGAAACGCCCCTCGAAGGCGCGCTGGAAGCGGGCCAGGGCGTGGTTCGGGGCCGGCTTGCCGGCGTGCGGCTGGAGCAGGTACTTGGCCATGGTCGGCACCAGGGTGCGCGACAGGATGAACGACGAGACCATGGCGAAGATCACCGCCTCGGCCATCGGCACGAACAGGTAGCGGGCCACGCCGTTGAGGAAGAACATCGGCACGAAGACGATGCAGATGCACAGCAGCGAGACGAACGCCGGGGTCACGATCTGCCGCGCGCCGTCCATGATCGCCTGCTCCACCGGCTTGCCGTGCTCCAGGTGCCAGTTGATGTTCTCGATGGTCACGGTGGCGTCGTCAACCAGGATCCCCACCGCCAGCGCCAGGCCGCCGAGGGTCATGATGTTGAGGGTCTCGCCGAATGCCGCCAGGGCGATGATCGAGCCGAGCACCGCCAGCGGGATGGAGATCGCGATGATCACCGTGGAACGCCAGCTGCCGAGGAACAGCAGGATCATCAGGCTGGTCAGCAGCGCGGCGATGGCGCCCTCGTGGACCACCCCGCTGATGGCCGCGCGGACGAACAGCGACTGGTCTCCGATCGGCGCCACGTCCAGCTCCGGCGGCAGGATCGGGCGGATGTCGGCCATCTTCTGCTTGACCCCGTCGACGATGGCCAGGGTCGAGGTGGCGCCGATCTTCATCACCGTCATCAGCACCGAGCGGTTGCCGTTGACGTGGACGATGTTGCTCTGCGGCGGGTTGCCGTCGCGCACGCTGGCCAGGTCGCGGATGTACAGGGTGGTGCCGTTGACGCTCTTCACCGGCAGGTCACCCAGGGCCTGGATGTCCGTCGGTGCGTTGTTCAGCTGCAGGGTGTACTCGTAGCTGCCGATCTTCTGCGTGCCCACCGGGACGATCAGGTTCTGCTCGGCCAGCGCGTTGGCCACGTCCTGGGCGGAGAGGTCGTGGGCCTGGAGGGCGTCGGGATCGATGTCGATCATCACCTGGCGGGTCTTGCCGCCGAACGGGAACGGGATCGAGGCGCCGGCCACCGAGGTCAGCGACGGGCGGATGGTGTTCAGGCCGAGGTCGCCGAGGTTCTGCTCGCTGAGGCCCTTGCCGGACAGCGCCAGTTGCAGGATCGGCACGGTGGAGGCGTTGTAGTTGAGGATCAGCGGCGGCGTGATGCCCGGCGGCAGCTGCTTGAGCAGGGTCTGCGAGACCGCGGTGACCTGGGCGTTGGCCGTGGAGATGTTCACCGAGGGCTGGAAGAAGATCTTCACCAGGCCGAAGCCGGCGATGGATTCCGCCTCGATGTGCTCGACGTCGTTGACCGTGGTGGTCAGCACCCGCTCGTAGGTCGAGGTGATGCGCCCGGACATCTGGTCGGCCGGCAGCCCGGTGTATTGCCAGACCACGCTGATCACCGGGATGCGGATTTCCGGGAAGATGTCCGTCGGCGTGCGCAGCGCGGCCAGCGGGCCGATCAGCAGAATCAGCAGGGCGAGCACGACGAAGGTGTAGGGGCGTGCCAGGGCAATCCGAACCAGACCGAGCATGGTGAGAATCCAGTAATACAGGCGGAACGCCGCCTAGGCTTTCATCGACACGGAACCTTGGCAGGAATGACGCTACGGACGCTTGTCCGCAACCGCGCTTGCAAGGCGGCGATCCTTGCCGGATCGGCGCCGGCCGACGGGGTTGAAGGCCGTCGGGCGATGCCCCCGGCCACGTTGCCGGGCCGGGCTCCAGCCCTTTGCACCAGGGGCTGGAGTGCCGCTCAGTATCCTGCCGCCGGGGAATTTTCGACTTGCCTGATCCTGTGTTTTTTTTGCCTGATAGTCCTGCTCATGCGGCCCCCTGGTCGGCCCGCCGAGGCCGCCTCAGGCGCCCGCCCCGGCCAGGCGATACCAGGCCACCCCCTGCCCGTCTTCCTCGGCCAGCACCTGGCCGCGCTGCACCAGGTAGTTGAGGTTGGCCAGGCATTCGCCGGTGGCCAGCGGCAGCAGGTCGGCGTCGATGCGCCGGGCGAAGAGCGCGCCGAACAGGTCGATGGCGCGCTTCGAGCCTTCCGCCAGCAGCTCCTGCAGGCGCTCCAGGGCGCGCAGGTGGCCGCGCTCCAGATGCTCCAGGCGCGCGTGCAGCGGCTGGAAGGGTTCGTTGTGGGCCGGCAGCACCAGCACGTCGTCGGGCACCTCGCGGCGCACCTTGGCCAGGGCTTCCAGCCACTGGCCCAACGGGTCCGCCGCAGGCTCCGTGGGGAACACCGAGACGTTCGGCGAGATGCGCGGCAACACCTGGTCGCCGGCGACCAGCAGGCCCAGCTCGGCGCAGTGGAAGCTGGCGTGCTCCGGCGAATGCCCGGCGCCCACCACCACCCGCCAGTCATGCCCGCCGATGCGGATGCGCTCGCCGTCACGCAGGCGCCGGTAGCTCTCCGGCAACGGCGCGATGTACTTGCCGAAGCCGCCGAAGCGCGCGCGGTACTGGGCAATGGCCGCCTCGTCCCAGCCGGCGCGGCGATAGAAGTCGACGCCTTCGGGCGGTGCCTCGCGATCGCTGTCGGCGACCAGCACGCGGCAGTTCATGTACTCGCCGAAGGTCATCCAGAGCTCGGCGCCGTGCTCGCGGGCCAGCCAGCCGGCCAGGCCGACGTGGTCCGGGTGCATATGGGTGACGAACAGCCGCGTCGGCCGCCGCCCGCCCAGGGCGCCGCCGGGAGCCAGCAACGCGCGCCAGGCGTCGAGGGTGGCCTGGGTGCGCATGCCGGTGTCGAACAGCGCCCAGCCGTCGCCATCCTCCACCGCCCACAGGTTGATGTGGTCCAGGCTCAGCGGCAGCGGCATGCGCAGCCAGTGCACGCCTGGCGCGATCTCGCGGCTGGCGCCCGGTTCCGGGGCCGGGCCGCAGGGATAGTCGAGCGGAATGCGTTCGGGTTTCATCGGGGCCGCCTGGCGTATGTCGGGGTGGCGCCGGCGCGCGGACGCGCCGACGGGAATACCCATACTCTGCCAAAGACTCGCAGCGCGCCCTACCCATACGGACTATCCGGCCAGAAGTTGGCGG
>NZ_JARJLT010000114.1 GCF_029335315.1 Pseudomonas citronellolis | reverse complement strand
CGGCCCCTCGCGGGGCCGTTTGTTCGTCAGTGGGCCGCAGCCTTCACCGCCCTGGGTGGGGAGTGCTCGGCGTGTTCATGCTCCTCGTCCAGCACCGTCACCTCGTTGCCGTCCTTGTCGTGCAGCTTGCCGTTGAGGAAGTAGTCGCCCTCGTTCAGCGCGGCGATGTCGCGGTAGCGCAGGGTGCGTTCCTCGGCGGCGACGAACACCGACTGCTGGTCGGAGTTGCCGGTCTTGAAGTGGTTGAACAGCAGGTTCAGCGCGATGGCCATGATCGCCGAGGAGCTGATGCCGGAGTGGAAGATGGTTTCCACCCAGCCGGGGAAGTTGTTGTAGAAGGTCGGCGCGGCGATCGGCAGCATGCCGAAGCCCAGCGCGGTGGCGACGATCACCAGGTTCATGTTGTTGCGGTAGTCCACCTTCGACAGGGTGCGGATGCCGCTGGCGGCCACCGTGCCGAACAGTACCAGCCCGGCGCCGCCGAGCACCGCCGGCGGCACCGCCGCGACGATGCGCCCGACCACCGGCAGCAGCCCGAGGGTCACCAGGATCAGCCCGCCGGTGGCCACCACGTAGCGGCTCTTCACCCCGGTCACGGCCACCAGGCCGACGTTCTGGGCGAAGGCGCTCTGGGTGAAGGAGCCGAACAGCGGCGCCAGGATGCTCGACAGCATGTCGGCGCGCAGGCCGTTGCCCAGGCGCTTGGAGTCCACCTTGGTGCCGATGATCTCGCCCACGGCGAGGATGTCGGCCGAGGTTTCCACCAGGGTCACCAGGATCACGATGCTCATGGAGACGATCGCGGCGATGTGGAAGGTCGGCATGCCGAAATGGAAGATCTCCGGCATGGCCACCATCGGGCCGGTGGCGACCTTGGAGAAGTCGGTCATGCCCAGCGCGTAGGCGATGCCGGTGCCGATCACCATCGCCAGCAGGATCGACAGGCGCGAGATGGCGGCGCTGCCCAGCTTGCTCAGCAGCAGGACGATGGCCAGGGTCGCGGCGGCCAGGCCGATGTTGGCGGTGCTGCCGAAGTCCGGCGCCTTGCTGTTGCCGCCCATGGCCCAGCGCGCGGCCACCGGCATCAGGGTCAGGCCGATGGTGGTGATCACCACCCCGGTGACCAGCGGCGGGAAGAACTTGGTGATGCGCGAGAAGATCGGCGTGATCAGCAGGCCGATGAGCGAGGCCGCCATCACCGCGCCGAGCACGGCCGGAATGCCGCCGCCTTCGTAGCCGGTGGTGAGGATGGCGAGCATGGTCGCCACGCCGGCGAAGGACACCCCCTGCACCAGCGGCAGCTGGCTGCCGAAGAAGGGCAGGCCGAGGGTCTGCAGCAGGGTCGCCAGGCCGCCGGCGAACAGCGAGGCGGCGATCAGCGTGCCGATTTCGGCGGGGCTCAGGCCGGCGGCCTGGCCGAGGATCAGCGGCACGGCGACGATGCCGCCGTACATGGTCAGAACGTGTTGCAGGCCGTACGCCAGGTTGGCGCCGATACCGAGGTTCTCGTCTTCCGGGCGGGAGCTGGAGGACGCTGCAGCTGAACGATCATTCATGGCTGGAGGACTCGCTTGTTTTTGTTGTGCTGGGCACTGTAGACACGGTTGTCCATGTTTGGCTACCACCTTGTATACAAAATTCCGATCACGGCATGGAAATGGCTGATTTGGCTTGAAAAATAATCCGTCGGAAAATGCCGCCGAGCGGAAAATATTCCTGTGTACGTAGAAAGCAAAAACCTGGCCAATCAGACAGGAAAAATGGATACAACCTGCTCGGCGCCTCGCCTCGCCGGCCTGTGCCCCGCGTCATTCCTGGCTTCGCCTATCCTCAACGCAGCCCAGGCCAGCGGCGGCAAAGCCATGTGCGGCCGTTACGTCAGCTCCGAAGAAGCCGAAATGGAGCGCTACTGGCATATCGGTGCACGCAATTCGGGCCGCTGGCTGCGCCGCTGCTTCAATGTGGCGCCAACCAGCCTGGTGCCGATCCTGCGCAGGGAGGAGGGCGGCCAGGGAAGCGCTGGACGACCTGATGCACCACGCCCGCGAGAACTTCGTCGGCCACAGGGTCGGGCTGAGCGTGAACGATGCGGGCAATGATTCGGAAGAACTGCTGGAGACTGAGCGTCAGGATGACTCTTGATTTACCGCTCGCGCCGGACGGTCCCCTCTCCCTTCAGGGCGGGGCGCGTAGCCGAGGGTTAGGGAGGGGCGGACTTCGCCCCTCCCCACATCAATCGATCAATCCAGCTCCCCCGGCATCCGTCCCATCCGCTGCTGCAGCCGCGTCAGAAAGGCAATCTCGAAAGCCGTCCTGCGCCAGCCATCCGGCTGCCCTTCACGGCCATAGACGAACTGCGTCCAGAGAAAGCCGCAAGGCTCGCTGGCGAGCCAGCGCTCGGCCTGCTGAATGCCGCTGTCGCTGGCCGCCTGTGCGGGTAGCGGCAGGCACAGCCCGATGCCGGGCTGGCCATCGGCGGGTGGGATGTCGAAGGGAAAGGCGTTACCGGGGAGATCGATGAATGTATCGAGCTTGGGCATTGTTGTTGCTCCGTTTCTTGAGGTTCAGGAGCTGCCACCAAAGCTGTCAACCAATGGAGGCAGACCGCGCGGGGTTGACAGACCGGGAAACGGATGCCGGCAGACCCGAGGGTCTCCCCGCGCGATCTGCCATAACACTTGCGGTGCTGAACCGCAGCCGCGAGGGGGCCTGCGAAAGCATTCGCCGCTTTCGCATGCACCTCAGGGCGCAATCGCGCCGTTTCTTCAGGCTGTCAAACCCGGTCGCGGATGAGCCGCGACCGCCGCAGCTTAGGAGCCGGCCGAATGCGCAACAAGGGCAGATGAGCGCTGCGGGAGAGTATCGGATATTTCCTTCGCATGGCGTGGATTTCAGGCGAAGGATAAGGACTAGGACGAAAGGCTGAGAGCCTTACACCGCCTTGCGCATGAACACCCGCGCAAAACCGTTCTCGGTGGCGCGATGGGTTTCCCGGTATCCCAGCTTGGCGTAGATGGCCAGGTTCTCGGTCATCAACTGGTTGGTGTACAGCTCGATGGCCGCGAACCCGCGCTGCCGCGCGAAGTCCTCGCAGAACAGCAGCAACGCCTTGCCGATCCCCAGGCCCTTGCAGGCCGGCGACACCGCGATGTTTTCCAGCAGCAGTGCCGTGCCCTGCGGTTTCAGCACCAGCACGCCAGCCACCGCGCCCGCGCGCTCGAACACGAAGGCGTCGGCCTCGGCGACGACCTGCGCATAGTCGTCGAGCATGGGCGCCGGCTCCCGGCCGATGCGTGGGATGTAGGGGCTGTAGGCGTCGCGCACCAGGCGAGTGATCGCCGGGACGTCGTCCTGGGCTGCGGGGCGAATTCCATCCATCGGCGGGCTCCATGCATTCCGGGAAGTGGGGCCGCCACTGTAACGAATCAGGCGCCGTGGCAGCCCGACTTTCTGCGTGGCGCGGCTCCTTGTCGTGCGGTGAATGAGAGGGGCCGCGGGCGAGCCAAGGAATGGCATATCGGTAATTTCCAAAGCATCTTAGAGGGCCATCTATATAGGATTGCTTAATTCATTTGGATGATGAGACTGTTGGAGCTGGCCAGTAGCCTGACGTATAAGAAACCGCTGAAGGACGGGCTTCTCGCTGTTGTTTGAAGCGTGTTTCACAGGGTTTCAAGTCAGACACAAAAAGACTGTTCCGGTAACTCGCGAGATACTCCGGGAGTTCATGGCCAGATGAATAAGCGTTCCTCTTCGCCAACGGCTAACAAACGACTCCGGCAGCGTTATCTGCTGGTTGTCGCGGCGCCGTTCGCCCGCGACCCGCAGGGCCGCGTCTGGCTCGACGAGCTGTGGTGGCATGACCTGCTGGCGCACCTGGACTACCTGGCCAACCTCACGGTGATGGCGCCTTTCCGCGAGATCGACGCGCCGGAACCGGGCATGGTCGAGGCCGTCGCGCCTGCGGGCTTGCGATTGGCGTTCGTCGGGCTGTACCCGGAAGGCGGCACGCGGGAAGTGCTGCTCCACCTGCCGCGAGCGATCCGCGTGGCCTGGAACGCCATCGGCCAGGCCGATCTGGTCCATTCGGGTGTCGCCGGCTGGCCGATCCCCCCGGGCGCGATCATCAACCCCATCGCCTTGCTGCGCCGCAAACCGCTGATCATTGTCGTGGAGAGCGCCTTCTGGCGCTTGCAGCCCGGGGCGCCCGCCCCTTGGAAGGCGCGCCTGCGCGCCTGGCTCGGCGAGCGCTTCGCACGCTGGTCGCTGCGCCACGCCGATTTCGCCGTGTATACCCACCGCGGCTACAGGCAGAGCCTGCCGGTCGGCCCGAAGGGCACCGCGATGGTCCTGCCGGCCAGCTGGATTTCCGAACGGGACATTCTCTCCGCTACCGAGGCCGAGGCGCTCTGGGACGCCAAGCCGCTCCAGGCGCGCTTCCTGCTGGCCACGCGACTGGTGCAGCAGAAGGGCGTCGCGCTGTTCCTGGAGGCCATGCGGCTGCTCGAGCGCAACGGCGAACACCTGGAGGTGGACGTCATCGGCGACGGTGAGATGGGCGTCGACATCCAGCACTTCGCCGAGCAGGCCCATGCGCTGAAGGTGCGCCTGCTCGAACCGCGCCCCTATGGCCAACCCTTCCTGCAACTGCTCAGGAACTACCACGCGACCATCGTCCCGCTGACCGGCGACGAGCAGGCGCGCATCCTCTATGACTCATTCGCGCAGGCGGTACCGGTGATCGCCACCGACACCTGCGGCAATCGCGAAGTGGTCACCGACGGCGGGACGGGCGTGTTGTTCGAGACCAACAACCCCGAGGCCCTGGTGCGGGCGGTGACTTCCTGCGCCCAGGATCGTGGCGGCCTGCGCCGCATGGGGCTGTCGGCGCTGAGGACGGCGGCGGAGCACACCCACGCGGACATGCACCGCAAGCGCGCCGTCATGCTGCGCGAGCTGTTCGGCACGGGCTGACGGTCTCACTTGCGCCGCCATGCCCATGAGCTGAGCGCGTTTCCGCTGCCCTACAGCCGAGGGCGTCCCGCTGCGGCGCCGTGGTTCCGCGCTTCTCGTGTCACACCCACTGGTCGTTGCGCTTGCGCTTGACCCGCAGCAGGGTCGGCAGGATCAGCCCGACCAGCAGGCCGGCGCCGGCGATGCTGCCGCCGTAGGTCATGTAGCGCATCAGCACCTGCTTGTTCTCGTCGCCCAGTTGCGCCTGGACGGTGCGCAGTTGCGAGCGGGCTTCGGTCAGCTCGCTGTCCAGCGACTTGCGCGCGGCCTGCAGTTCGTCGATCTGGCTTTTGCGCGCGTCGAGGGTTTCCTGCATGCCTTGCACGCGGGTCTTCCAGGTGCCGTTGATGCCGTCGAGCTGGGCGGTCAGGTCGCTCACCTGCTTTTCCAGTTGTGGCAGGCGCTCGGCCTGGCCGGGCACCGTCTGCAGGTCGCGGCTGGGAATCCACACGCTGTTGCCGCTCTCGCCGCGCACCTGGCTGTAGTCGCCCTGGGTATTGAGCAGCTCGACCTTCTGCCCGGAGACCAGGGTGCCGACGATGCGGTAGCCGTCGGTGGGGCCGCTGCGCACGTAGGTGGTCAGGCTGTCGCTCACCCAGCGCGCGTTGCTTGCGCTTTCCTCGG